>NZ_JAUOET010000005.1:0-244583 GCF_031932075.1 Shewanella sp. SP1S2-4 | reverse complement strand
AACCCTAAGGTTTCGGCTCAATGAATTCTGTTATTTGTTTCCGCCCTCTCTTCATAAAGAGAAGAAAGCGAAACCAAAATTATGTACATATTGCTATGAACACTCATTCATTGATTTAATTCTTTGATTACTCACTCGAAAGTAAAGTAATTTCGATTAACTCAACACCTGTGAGTGTCCACACAGATTTCTTGTTTTATCTTGTTAAAGAGCAACTCAACCTCGTAAGAGAAGATGAGTACCACACTGAGCGCCGAACGCTTCCAGTTGGCTAGGGCTGCGTATTCTACGCATTTCCCGTTTCGCGTCAAGGAGTATTTTTCAACTTCTTGCTGCGCTTGAATTAAATGCTTAAAAGCGACTCAATTCAAGCTAACTCGTCAGCTAGCTTTCGCTGTCTGCCGTGTCAGTGGATGCGCATTATAGGGAGCAGGAGATTTTGTGCAACCCCTATTTCAAGGAAATTTGCAGTTAATTCTAATTATCTAATCTAACCACACCATACCCACCACTTACCCCCAAAGTTATCCACAAAATGGCATTTTCTCTGCTGTTATTTCTCATATTCTGCGGTTCTACGGCATCAAGACGAAGGGATTTGCGCATAGATTCTATAAAGTTTAGATAAGGATAACGGCTACTCGAGCCGAAATAACTTAATCAGGGACAGGGAGAGATCTCTTTAATCCTTATTTGGTAACTCGCTATATAAGTAGCAGCATAAGTAACTGTCATAAGTAGTGCAGAGATCATTCGACTCTATTCACCTTCATCTATTTTCGAGTGAGCGGATTAGCTCGCACTCCAGAGTAATTGCCCACAGTCGGTAAGATCATAGCCACCCAGTAGCGCCGCCATTTGCCTCGAGTGGCCGCTCGCCAACATAGTAAAGAGTTGTTGAAGCTGACGACGGAAGTAAATGCTTTGCGGCATAACGAAATCGAAGGACTCTTTAATCAGTGGCACGAAACTCAAACCACTCTCCAATGCCACAGATTGACAGCCAAAACCTATATCGGCATCACCACGGGCGATATAACCTGCCAGCTCCCGTTCACTATAGGCCGTCAGCACGACATTTAGCTGATCTAAGCGAGCGCCTTGCTTTAACAACCAATGTTCTAAATGTTGCTGGCTACCCGCGCCGCCCTGACGACTCACCCAACGCCAAGGTAAGTTCACGACTTTATCTTCCTCTTGGCACCTGTGGTGCATATCGGCACGCATGATCAACCCTTGTTGACGGGAGTAACCGTGCACCATGATCCATTGTTGATGATTGTTATACCCTTTAAGTAAGGCTGGATGACGGATATTGCGATCCTCCATACTGCCCCAGTGCAAGGTACACACATCGGCATAACCTTTAGCGAGTAACTCTAATCCTAAGCGTGAACCTGTCGCGCTGTAGCTTATCAACTCACGGCTACCGACTTGTGCCATCAAGCGCGCCACCAGCATAGATAAGAGTGGATCGTCACTACCGGTGATCAACAAACGGTCGGTAAGCATGCCACTGTGACACGAATCCATCACCCAACGGTCGATTAACACTTTCGGGAATAGCCATTTACCGGTGATTTTAGTGGCGGGGAGAATTCTGTCATTGGCCATGGCGTAGACTTTTTTCTCGTTAAGATCTAAATACTCGGCCACTTGCTTCGCGCTCATGTAAACCAATTCACTGGCAGACGTCATCTTGTTTCCTTGTCTTATTCTTTATTACTGCATGCAAGTCTTAGCATTACTGTCTTAGCTCACTTGGGGCTAAGGAGCCGTATTGGCATCAAATTGCAGATTTTCACTGCCGTGATACACCAAAAAGTGTCGACCTTTAGCGCGGGCGATAATAGTAATGCCTAACTGCTGCGCCAGTGCTAAGCCCATCTGAGTGACGCCGCTACGTGATAGCAAAATGGGGATCCCCATCTTGGCGACTTTAATCACCATTTCAGAGGTTAATCGGCCTGTGGTATAAAAAATCTTGTTATCACCACGATCCTGCGTCAGCCACATATCCCCTGCCAAGGTATCAACGGCGTTATGGCGGCCGACATCTTCAACGAAGGCCATAATCCTATCGTCTTCGCACAAACCACAGCCATGCACAGCGCCAGCATTCTTATAGGTTTCGTTATATTCGTTGATATTTTTCAATAAGCTATACAGCGTGCTTTGCTTCAAACTCGGTGTAGGTAAATTGATGTTATCGAGATCCTGCATAAAGCTGCCATAAACCGTGCCTTGACCACAGCCTGACGTCACGGTTTTTTCAGAGAGCTTCTCGTCGAGATCGGCGGTTTGTTCACGGGTAACCACAGCCGCAGAACTCACATCCCAATCGACGATGACAGAGTCCAGCAGGCTCACATCCGAAATAAAGCCTTGGTTCTTAAGATAACCTAACGCCAGAGACTCAGGTTTTGCCCCTAGGGTCATCAGCGTCACTATCGGACGCCAGTTTAAATAAACGGTAAGTGGACGTTCGCAGGCGACAAATTTATCTAGCACTTCCCCAGCTTCATTCACTGCTTTTACGGCAATGGTTAACGGTACTTCCGCTTGGGTTCTCACAAAAGAACACTGATGATGAGGCTTCTGAGTGGGGTTAGCTACCGCTACTTCTTTATCTGTGCCCATGCTGTTTTCCGAAATCATAATGCTACCGCTTAACGAGTCATGGCCTGAGCATAGCAATATTTATACCTAGGTATAAAACTCGGGTTTAAATGCGTGATCTGCCGCAATGCTGATTTTTAATTAGCCCTTTTATGTCCCAAACAAAAACCAGCATTGGACAAAATGTCCAATTTTTAGAGGGTTTTTGATGATCTACTTCAAACTAATACCCCATGTTTACTGGCACCAATATTGCAGTGACCTTTTATCGCAATTTGTTGGTAAAACCGATCCGTTCGATCTACGGTTCGTCCATCAACACGGCTGAGACGGAGAGACAATGCAACATACAACGAATGTTTGGCCCATGTACGTTTCACTTAAAAAAGTAGAGAAACAAGTTGGCCGCTGGACCTCAGTACAATGGGAAATTGAACACCTACTTCCCGCTACCCATCAAGCCCCTGACGACGCAACCTTAGTGCTCCTCGAACTGCACAAAGACGAACGCGCCAGCTATCGCCTCAATCTCGATGTAGACAACGCTATGCTGTATTTAGTGTGCGATGAAACGGCCGATGGCACTTGGATACCCGCAGCACTGTCGGCAGACCAAAACGTCGCCGCAGGTTGCCTTGAGGGCAATACCCCTGTTATCAACCTATTGATGCCAGAAGCTATCGCTTGTTGGATTGAAGCCTTTATCACCCAGCATGGCGAAGTCGAAATCGCCGCCCATCGCCGTAAGCATGTCGATGGCCGTAAGAATCAAGGCCCGAGTCACGATCCACTTCGGAGGGACTAATGGCTGAATCCACGCAAAAAACGGCTGGGCTACTGAGTCGCTGGAACCAGCGTCGCGAACAAGTTGCCGCTGAGCAAGCGCGAGAAACTCAAGAAGAAGCCGCGCCTCAAGCGCCGATCGCGACCGAAGCCACTGTGGCAGTTGAGTCGCTTAATCCCACAGAACCCGCAGTAGAGTCCAATACTGCCGAACATGACGATCCGAATCGCATGCTCACGGCGGCGGATTTACCTAATCCCGACGAAATTGAAATTGGCGGCAGCTTTGCGAGTTTTATGGGCGCGAATGTCGATCCGGCGGCGAAATCTGCGGCGCTGCGAGCACTGTGGAAACAACCACATTTCAACGAGATAGATGGGCTTTTAGAATATGCGCTCGATTACAGTAATCAGCCCAAACTCAGCGCCGAAGTTTCAGCAGAATTAGCGCAAAAAGTCTTCCGCTACATCACCAAAGACAGTGAAACGCCGGATGAAGAGTCAGCCTTAGCCAAACAAGCTGCAGAAACTAATCCATCCGCTAGTCTTGATGTAAGCGAAACCACGACTGAAGAAGTCGAAACCGAATTGGCAGCAGAGCCGATAGCGGACAATTTGGATGGGGAGACTGATGACCTACCCCAAAATGCACCAGAGCCCTCGGCTCAGGCCCAAACCCGAGTTGTTTAACGTCAGTTTAGCTAATTTTAATGTCCGTAACTTTGGTATGTGAATTGCTGTACTAAGACATAAAAAAGCTTAGATAAAAGCAGAAAAGGCAATGACTTACTTATTACCAGCCGCCTAAATCTGCCCAGATACAGTAAAACAAGAAACAGCCAAAGTACTGTTCAGGAACGCAATGTGAGCACTCATTTGATGACCAATCAAACCCAAGAAGCGTTAAAACAAGCGCGGCAACAGGTGTTAGCGCAAACTCAGATGTTGCAGAATCTGATCCCGCCAACCGTCAGCTACACCACCGAAGGCAATGTCCTCATTATCGGCCCAGAAGATCTGGCTCGCCTTGCCGCGGACAAATTGTCCACTATGGCCCATCGCGTGATTTTAGCCAATGAAGCCATTACCAGCCAAGATGAAGCGCACCTTGAGCGTGTGATGGCGGCGGCAACCGATGTCGAAAGTTACTACAACAAACTCATTGGCGTAAAAGGCTTTTTAGGCCAATTCCAAGTCAGTGTTGAACATCAAGATGGCGCGGCCGAACTCAGTTTAGTGTCGATTCGTAAACCCCATTTCGATATCGTGCTCGATTTGAGCAGCACAGCTTGTTTGAACTTAGAAATGCTGCCACCCGGTTATTTCTATGTCGGTCAAGACGCTGAAAAACTCGAAGATGCCCTCGCGCAAATTCCCGATCTCGTCGGCCAATTCGACAAGCCTCGCTACGTCAAAATCAACCCAGATATTTGTGCCCATGACCGCAATGGCATCAATGGTTGTAATCGTTGCCTTAACTTTTGCCCAGCCGATGCAATTAGTAGCGTGGCGAAGAAAATTGAAATCGACCCATACCTTTGCCACGGCGCGGGCAGTTGTACCAGCGCTTGTCCAACGGGTGCCATCAGTTACGATTTACCGACGCCGCAGGCCTTACATTCATATCTGAACAAAGTCGTTAGTCGTTTCCGCGAGCAAGCCCAAACCGCACCGGTGATTTTGTTCCACGACAATGCCGTCGGCGCCGACTTTATTACCGACGATCTAGCGGGTGATGTTATCCCCGTCGCCCTAGAAGAAATGACCGTTGCCAGTTTAGATCATTGGCTGTCGGTACTCGCTTGGGGCGCGCGCCAAGTGCTGATCCTCAATACCGACGCCACAGCGCCAACCCTCACGCAAATGCTTAAAGGCGAACTTTCGTTAGCCAACAGTATTTTAGATGAGATGGGTCAGCCGCAACGTATCAGCCTCATCGACCCAAGCATGCTTGCCGATTTAGATGCGATGCTCGATATCAGCTTAGATTGGCCCGTGATCGTGCCCGCTGCATTTGCCTCGACCACTAAACGCAACACGCTGTTTGAAGCGATTGATCACCTCAATAGCCAAGCGGGTGAAATCGATACTTGCCTTAGTCTCAACAACATTCCCTTTGGCAAAGTCAGCGTGAATGTTGAAAAGTGCACTATGTGTATGTCCTGCGTGGCAATTTGTCCAACCGTGGCATTGCAAGATGGCGGCGACAAACCTGCACTACACTTTATTGAGCAAAACTGCGTGCAATGCGGTTTATGTGAAGCGGCCTGTCCTGAAAAAGTGATTAGCCTAACGCCACAAATTAATTTTGATAAAGCTGCTCGTCAGCAACAACACACCCTGAAAGAAGAAGCCCCCTTCGAATGTATTCGCTGCGGCTCTCCTTTTGCGACCCAATCTATGGTGCATCGGATGCTGGATATGGTCGGCGCGCACAGCGCATTTTCTGCCAATATTGAGCGCTTGAAAATGTGTGGCGACTGCCGGGTAAAAGACATGTTTGAAGACATTCTTCAAGATCCTGAAAAGCAACTGCGATAAGAGATCCGCTATGACCGAATCAGTAAGACAAGTTTCAGAAAACGATCAGTTGAGAGCCGATATCTATCAACTGTTAGCCGCCCTATTGCGCCGTCAGCCGAGTCCTGAACTGCTGCAATTTTTGGCCAATCTTGAAATCGATGCCAATGAAGACAACGAGATGACCAAAGCCTGGTTATCACTCCAACTTGCCGCCCAGCAGTTCAGCGATGAACAGCTTGAAGACGAGTATTTTGCGCTATTCCTCGGTGTAGGTTCTGGCGAGATCTTGCCCTATGGCAGCTGGTTTATGACTGGCTCCTTAATGGACAAACCGCTGGCATTATTGCGCCAAGACCTGATGCAACTCGGATTTGAACGCGAAGACAATGTCAAAGAACCCGAAGATCATGTAGCCGCCCTGTGTGAAGTGATGGGAACCCTGATTTTAGAAGCGCCGAGCTATCGCCAACTGGCTTTTTACCAACGCCATATCGGCAGTTGGATTGGCCGCTTCTGCGACAACTTAGCTAAGGCGCCCAGCGCTGCGTTTTACGCAACTGTAGCCCAGCTGGCAAAAGCCTTCTTTGAAATGGAAGCCAGTGCCTTTGAACAATTGAGCTTAGATATTCCCGTCAATTGCCCAGGCAGCGCCGACCTACAACCGGCCACTAGCGATTTAGCAAAACCAGTGGAATTAATGAACTAAGACTAAGCTTAATAATAGCGCGACATGTGCGCGCTAGATGTCAATGCTAGATGAGTTCAAACAGCGAATGTGAAGTCACACGCACCTTAGCAACAATAACGAAAGCTTAGGCTTTCACAATAACCGAGGTGGTCGCCGTTTGTGCCACCTTATCCCGCAACACAAGGAGACACTATGAAGAAGCCAGCTTCCGACATGGGCCGTCGTCAATTGCTCAAAGCATTGGCACTCGGCAGTGCGGCAGGCGCAGTGGTAACCGTGAGCAGTCAGGCGTTAGCCTCGACAAAAACGGCAGCAACCACAGAGCCTAAGAGTGAGAACTACCGCGAAACCGACCATATCCGTAACTATTATGCGTCGTTGAACAACTAACCAGAGGAGAGTGTGTGATGCGATTAACCCGCAAAACAGACCAGGTTGTCGAATCTAAAGCGCCAGCACTGGGTCTCAATCGTCGTCAGTTCTTAAAATCGGCAGGTCTTGCCACAGGTGGCATCGCTGCGGCGTCCATGCTGGGCACAGGCATGATGCGTAAAGCACAAGCCCAAGAAGACATAGGCCACAATGTTCCCACCGAAGTTAAACGTACCATCTGTTCTCACTGCGCCGTCGGCTGTGGTGTATATGCAGAAGTACAAAACGGCGTGTGGACAGGTCAAGAACCGGCATTTGACCATCCCTTTAACCAAGGCGGACACTGCGCGAAAGGTGCGGCACTGCGTGAGCACGGCCACGGTGAAAAACGCCTGAAATACCCAATGAAGTTAGAAGGCGGCAAGTGGAAAAAGATCTCTTGGGATCAAGCGATTAATGAAGTCGGCGACAAGATGGCAGCGATTCGTCAAGAGTCGGGTCCAGATTCCGTTTACTTTATGGGTAGCGCCAAGTTTTCTAACGAACAAGCTTATTTATATCGCAAATTAGCGGCACTGTGGGGCACGAACAACGTCGACCACTCAGCCCGTATTTGTCACTCTACCACGGTAGCCGGTGTTGCTAACACTTGGGGCTACGGTGCGCAAACCAACTCGTTAAACGATATCCGCAACTCTAAGTGCGTCATGTTTGTGGGTTCAAACCCAAGTGAAGCCCACCCAGTCGCAATGCAACACATTTTGGTGGCTAAAGAACGCGGCGCCAAAATTATCGTCGTAGATCCTCGTTTCACCCGTACTGCAGCGAAATCTGACGAGTACGTGCATATCCGCCCTGGTACAGATATCCCCTTCATTTATGGCCTGTTATGGCACATTTTTGAAAACGGCTGGGAAGATAAAGACTTCTTAAAACAACGTGTATACGGTATGGAACGTATCCGCGAAGAAACCAAAAAATACACTCCAGAAGAAGTTGAGTTGGTTGCAGGCGTGCCTAAGGCGCAAATGTACCGCGTTGCCAAGATGATGGCCGAAACCAAACCCGGCACTATCGTTTGGTGTATGGGCGGTACTCAGCATCACGTTGGTAATGCCAATACCCGTTCATACTGTATTTTACAGTTAGCCCTTGGCAACATGGGGGTTTCTGGTGGTGGGACTAACATCTTCCGTGGTCACGATAACGTACAAGGTGCAACGGACTTCGGTCTGTTATTCGACAACTTACCCGGTTACTACGGTTTAACCTCTGGCGCTTGGGCTCACTGGTCGAATGTATGGGACTTAGATCCAAAATGGGTAGCCAGTCGTTTCGACCAAGGTGAATACTTAGGTCAAACACCACAAACCTCAACTGGTATTCCTTGCTCTCGCTGGCACGATGGGGTGTTAGAAGATAAAACCAAAATTGCGCAGAAAGACAATATCCGTCTGGCGTTCTTCTGGGGACAATCGGTGAACACTGAAACCCGTGGTCGCGAAGTGCGTGAAGCATTGAACAAGATGGATACTGTGGTGGTGGTCGATCCGTTCCCAACCATGGCAGGGGTGATGCACCAACGTAAAGACGGTGTATATCTGTTGCCTGCGGCGACCCAGTTCGAAACCTATGGTTCAGTTTCAGCGACCAACCGCTCAATCCAATGGCGCACTAAGGTCATCGAGCCGCTGTTCGAATCTCTGCCAGATCATGTGATCATGTATAAGTTCGCCAAAAAATGGGGCGTTGAAAAAGAATTCTGTAAGCACATTCAAGTGAATGGCGACGAGCCTTTAATTGAAGATGTGACCCGCGAATTCAATACCGGTATGTGGACTGTAGGTTACACGGGGCAAAGTCCTGAGCGTTTAAAGATGCACCAAGAAAACTGGGGTACTTTCGACGTCAACAGCTTACAAGCTCCCGGCGGCCCAGCTAAGGGTGAAACCTATGGCTTACCTTGGCCATGTTGGGGCACTCCAGAGATGAAACATCCTGGTACCCAGATCCTGTACGATCAATCAAAACACGTAAAAGACGGTGGCGGTAACTTCCGTGCCCGTTACGGTGTAGAGCACGATGGCGTCAACATTCTCGCCGAAGGTTCATTCTCTAAAGGCAGTGAAATTCAAGATGGTTATCCTGAATTTACCGCCGACATGCTCAAGCAATTGGGTTGGTGGGATGAACTTACTGATGCGGAGAAAAAACGCGCCGAAGGCAAAAACTGGAAGACAGATATCTCTGGTGGCATCCAACGTGTTGCGATCAAGCATGGTTGTATTCCATTTGGTAATGCGAAAGCCCGTTGTATCGTTTGGACTTTCCCAGATGATATCCCGAAACATCGTGAACCACTTTACACTCCTCGTCGTGACTTAGTCGCTAAGTACCCAACCTACGAAGACCGTATGGTTGCGCGTCTGCCGACCTTGTATAAGTCAATTCAAGATAAGGACTTTACCCAAGGCTTCCCACTGACACTGACCTCTGGTCGTCTAGTGGAATACGAAGGCGGTGGTGAAGAATCCCGTTCTAACCCTTGGCTTGCTGAGCTACAACAAGAAATGTTCATCGAGATGAACCCTGCGGATGCTGCGGATCGCGGCGTGCGTGACGGTGACAATGTCTTTGTACATGGCCCAGAAGGCGCCAAGATCACGGTTAAGGCTATGGTGACACCACGGGTTGTTCCGGGTGAATGTTTTATGCCATACCACTTTGCTGGTGTGTTTGAGGGCGAAAGCCTAGCGAAAAACTATCCTGAAGGCACAGTGCCTTACGTGATAGGCGAATCGGCAAACACCATTTTAACTTATGGCTACGACGTTGTGACTCAGATGCAAGAAACTAAGTCCAGCCTATGCCAAATCAGCAAAGCCTAACCTACTTGATGAGGAGATAAGCCATTATGGCAGTCATGAAATTTCTGTGTGACACCAAGCGCTGCATCGAGTGTAACGGTTGTGTCACTGCATGTAAGAACGAAAACGACTCCGCTCTCGAGTGGGGAATCCAACGTCGCCGCGTGGTGACAATTAACGATGGTCAACCGGGTGAAGCATCGATTTCAGTGGCATGTATGCACTGTACTGACGCTCCCTGCATGGCCGTATGTCCGGCAGATTGTTTCTACCGTACCGACGATGGCATAGTGCTGCACAACAAAGATACCTGTATCGGTTGTGGTTATTGCTTCTATGCTTGTCCATTTGGTGCACCGCAATTCCCGAAAAAGACTGCGTTTGGTAGTCGTGGCAAGATGGACAAGTGTACTTTCTGCGCCGGTGGCCCAGAAGAAACCTTCTCCGAAGCCGAGCGTAAAAAATACGGCGCCAACCGTATTGCTGAGGGCAAGTTGCCTATGTGTGCTGAGCTTTGTTCGACAAAAGCCCTGCTCGCGGGTGATGCGGAAGTGGTATCCAATATCTACCGTCAACGTATGGCCTCTCGTGGCAATCCTAACGTGATTTGGGGTTACAACCCCAAGACAGGTGAGATTAACTAAGCAGAGCGAGGGTTAGGGAGTCATCCCTAACCTCTGGCAAGGAGTGAAAATGTTAAACAAACAGTTAAACAAATCACTGCGCAGTCTGTTTGCTCTGTTGGTGCTCGTCATGGGATTGGGATTAGGTTCAGTAATGAGCGCAAGCCCAGTACACGCAAGTGATCAGCAATCGAGTCAACAACAGGCGAAAGCGCAAACCAGCGAGGCCGATCTTTGGCGCGCGGTAAAAGCAGGCGATGCCGGCTATACCACGGCTAAAGGGGTCGAAACTGGGGTGTTGATTAACGTTGCCGGTAACCAAGGTAAAGAACTGAGAAATCAATATCTAACCCCGATTATGGCTTTAGCCGTTGTCGGTGTGTTTGGGGCTTTCTTATTGTTTTATCTGGTGAATGGTCCATCAAAACTCAGCAAGGGCTTTTCAGGCAAGTTAGTGGCGCGTTGGTCAAAGGCGGATCTGTGGATCCACTGGATCATGGCGAGTAGCTGCCTGACACTGATGTTTACCGGTTTAACCATAATGTTAGGTAAGCATGTTGTTCAGCCAATGTTAGGGCCTGATCTGTGGGCACCATTGATCTACGGCAGCAAAACCATCCACGATTGGGCAGGTCCCATCTTTATCGCGGCTTGGGCTGTCTGTGTGGTGAAATGGATGCCACTACAAACCTTCAAGATGTATGATTTGAAATGGTTTTTAGTGGTCGGTGGTTATATCAACTTTGGCCCATTCAAAGGTAAACACCCTGACAGTGGTTTTGCTAACGCTGGTGAAAAAATGTGGTTCTGGACCCTGATGTTATTTGGTTTATTCATCAGTGTTTCAGGCATCATGTTGGTATTACCTGGCTTAGACTTGCCGCGCGAAGCCTCCATGGGCGCGTTACTGATCCACTCTATCAGCGCCATTATCCTGATTGCCTTTACCATAGTGCATATTTGGATGGCGACCGTACTCAGCGAAGGCGGTATGGAGTGTATGAAGTCAGGCTATTGTGATGAAAACTGGGCAATCCAGCACCACAATCTCTGGTATGACGAAATCAAAGCCAACGGCAACTTAAAGTATAAAGACTAAGTTAAACCGCAGCTTTTAGGTCCTTAGAACACCCCGCCATGCGGGGTGTTCTTTTATCTGCACTTCATTAGATAATACAAAAACTTAACACCTGAAACTCCGTGATACAAAAAGCCGCCAGCGCCCTGCTCCCAAGGGAGTTTCGAAACTATGAGCGAGTTAACGCTTTAAGATAACGGCTGCCGATTTCAACACTGCAAACTGTCCTAGATCAATTCCTACTCAACCCTTTCCTACTATATTGCCGTCACGCGCGATGATTGATGGCAAACAAGATGATTTCATTATCTTTCCCACCGCTAATCTTCACTTTTTGATAACAAGATAAACCCCACAAAAAGCCGTGCGATCTCAAAACTAAACCCTAATTTCAGGAGTCAGCATGAAGCAGCAACCCAGCGATTTATCTCGCCGATCTTTGCTCAAAGCGCTCACCGTCGGCAGCGTAGCGGGTGCCACGATTGCCGCAACCGGCATGAGCGTGGCACAGGCCAGCGAGAGCAGCAAGGTAACCACCAAAGCGTCAAAGGGTTACCACGAAACTGCGCACATCAGCAGCTATTACAATAGCTTGCGCAGCTAATCTAGGAGAAGTCAGCGATGAAGTTAACTCGCAAGTCTAGTGTCGCCCCAGTGGCAGACAAACCGGCGTTAGGCATTAGCCGTCGTCAATTTATGAAGCACGCAGGTATTGCCACAGGTGGTATTGCCGCAGCATCTCTGATGGGCACAGGCATGATGCGTCGCGTCGAAGCCAAAGAAGTGCCACATGATGCCCCTATCGAAGTCAAACGTACTATTTGTAGTGCCTGCGCCGTCGGTTGTGGTCTGTATGCTGAAGTACAAAATGGCGTGTGGACGGGTCAAGAGCCTGCATTCGATCACCCCTTCAACGCCGGCGGTCACTGTGCTAAAGGTGCGGCACTGCGTGAACATGGTCACGGTGAAAAACGCCTGAAATACCCAATGAAATTGGTTGATGGCAAGTGGAAAAAAATCTCTTGGGAAGATGCGATTAACGAAGTGGGCGACCAAATGCTCAACATTCGGAAAGAATCCGGCCCAGACTCAGTGTACTTCATGGGTAGCGCTAAATTCTCAAACGAAGGTTGTTACATGTACCGCAAACTAGCGGCCATGTGGGGCACAAACAACGTCGACCATTCAGCTCGTATTTGTCACTCTACCACGGTAGCCGGTGTTGCTAACACTTGGGGCTACGGTGCGCAAACTAACTCCTTTAACGATATCCAAAACGCGAATGCGATTTTCTTTATCGGTGCCAACCCTGCAGAAGCCCACCCAGTGGCGATGCAACATATTCTGATCGCGAAAGAAAGAAACAACGCTAAGTTAATCGTGGTTGATCCACGTTTCTCTCGTACTGCGGCGCATTCAGATCTGCACTGCGCATTGCGTCCAGGTACAGATATTCCTTTTATTTACGGTATGTTATGGCACATTTTTGAAAACGGTTGGGAAGATAAAACTTTTATCCAACAACGTGTTTTTGAGATGGATACCATTCGCGCCGAAGCGAAAAAGTTCCCACCTAAAGAAGTGGAAAACATCACAGGCGTGAGCGAAGCCGAAGTTTATCAAGCCGCGAAACTCATGGCAGATAACCGCCCTGGTACTGTGATTTGGTGTATGGGTGGTACTCAACACCACGTCGGTAACGCCAACACTCGCGCTTACTGTATTCTGCAATTAGCGCTAGGTAACATGGGTGTGTCAGGCGGCGGTACTAACATTTTCCGTGGTCACGATAACGTGCAAGGCGCGACTGACTTAGGTTTGTTATTCGATAACTTACCGGGTTACTACGGCTTAACAACGGGTGCTTGGACCCACTGGACCCACGTGTGGGATCTGGACATGGAATGGATGAAGAGCCGTTTCGATCAAGGCACTTATCTTGGCCGTGAACCTATGACTACGCCCGGTATCCCTTGCTCTCGCTGGCACGATGGTGTGTTAGAAGAAAAAGGCAAACTTGCGCAGCAAGATAACATCCGTATGGCGTTTTTCTGGGGACAATCGGTCAACACCGAAACCCGTCAACGTGATGTACGTGATGCTTTAGACAAGATGGACACTGTGGTCGTTGTCGACCCGTTCCCAACTATGGCAGGTGTGATGCATCGCCGTAAGAATGGTGTTTACTTGCTACCAGCAGCGACACAGTTTGAAACTGAAGGCTCAGTGTCTAACTCTGGCCGCAGCCAACAATGGCGCGAAAAAGTCATAGAGCCACTGTTTGAATCTAAAACCGATATCGAAATTATGTATCGCTTAGCGCAAAAACTGGGTATTGCCGAGCAGTACACTAAACGCATCGCGATTGAAAATGGTTTACCTGTGATTGAAGAAATCACCCGTGAAATCAACCGCGGTATGTGGACTATCGGTATGACGGGTCAAAGCCCTGAGCGTATCAAGTTACACACCCAAAACTGGGGCACTTTCAGCAACAAGACGTTGGAAGCCGCAGGCGGCCCAGCGAAAGGCGAAACCTACGGTTTACCTTGGCCATGTTGGGGCACGCCAGAAGCGAAACACCCTGGTACTCAAATTCTGTATAACCAATCGAAACACGTTAAAGACGGTGGTGGTAACTTCCGCGCCCGTTATGGTGTTGAATACAATGGCAAAAATCTGTTGGCCGAAGGCTCTTTCTCTAAAGGTGCTGAAATCCAAGACGGTTACCCAGAGTTCTCCGATAAGCTGCTCAAACAACTCGGTTGGTGGGATGATCTGACTGCGGCAGAAAAAGCCGAAGCCGAAGGCCGCAACTGGAAGACAGACTTGTCAGGCGGCATAGTACGCGTGGCGATCAAGCACGGTTGCATTCCCTTTGGTAACGCCAAAGCCCGTTGTATTGTTTGGACTTTCCCAGACCAAGCGCCTGTTCACCGTGAGCCGTTATACACGCCACGCCGTGACTTAGTAGCCAAATACCCAACCTATGCCGACATGCAAGTGCACCGTCTGCCAACTCTGTATAAGTCAATCCAAGACAAAGACATGAGCGGCAAGTACCCACTGGTACTGACCTCTGGCCGTCTGGTTGAATACGAAGGGGGTGGTGAAGAATCTCGTTGTAACCCTTGGCTAGCTGAACTTCAACAGGAAATGTTTGTTGAGATAAGCCCTGCCGATGCTGCTGATCGCGGTATTCGTAACGGTGATTTCGTGTGGTTAGAAGGCGCCGAAGGTGGCCGCATTAAGGTACAAGCTATGGTGACGCCACGCGTTAAACCTGGCGTGACCTTTATGCCATATCACTTTGCGGGTGTGATGCACGGTGAAAGTTTAGCGCCTAATTATCCAGAGGGCACAGTACCTTACGTTATCGGTGAATCCGCTAACACTGCGCTGACCTATGGTTATGACCCTGTGACGCAAATGCAGGAAACCAAGGCATCACTGTGTCAGATCGTTAAAGCGTAAGTGCAGCTTAAGCTAGGAGAATTGCCATTATGGCTACAATGAAATTTTTGTGTGATACCAAGCGCTGCATCGAATGTAACGGTTGTGTCACTGCCTGTAAAAACGAAAACGACTCCGCTCTCGAGTGGGGGATCCAACGCCGACGCGTAGTGACCATTAACGATGGTCAACGTGGAGAAGCCTCTATTTCTGTCGCCTGTATGCATTGCAGCGATGCACCTTGTATGGCAGTTTGCCCAGCAAATTGCTTCTACAGAACCGACGACGGCATAGTGCTACACAACAAAGATGCCTGTATTGGTTGCGGTTACTGCTTGTACGCCTGTCCGTTTGGCGCACCACAGTTCCCGAAAAAAGGTGCCTTTGGTAGCCGTGGCAAGATGGATAAATGTACCTTCTGCGCTGGCGGCCCAGAAGAAAACCACTCAGAGGCAGAGCGCCAAAAATACGGTTCAAACCGTATTGCCGAAGGCAAACTGCCTATGTGTGCAGAACTGTGTGCCACTAAGGCCCTGTTAGCGGGTGATGCTGAAATTGTTTCAAACATCTTCCGTGAACGTGTGGCTTACCGTGGTGCTAAAAACGCGGCTTGGAATTAATTCAAGTCAACAGGATCTGTCCACAGGCTTAGCTTAGCGCCTGCTAAGGCGGGCGCGACTAAGTGAGAGAGGATGTATGATGAACAAATGGTTCAAACACATAGGTTTAGCCATAGCACTGCTATTTAGTGCCGTGTGTATAGCCAATGGTGGTGATGAACTGGCGAATCAAGTTCAACAGTCTGATGCCCAAATTTGGGCACAACTGAAGGATGGTGCCACGGGATACACTACCTCCCAAAGTGAGTTTCATGCTCAACCCATCAATACCTATGATCTACGGGTATTAGAGCTACGTAGCGACTGGTTAGCGCCGGCCTTAATGGCAGCACTATTCGGCATGATTATTATCTTTGTCTTATTTATCAAGGTGAATGGCATCTCTAAGCTGCACCATGGTTTTTCAGGCAAGTTAGTGCATCGCTGGTCTAAGTTTGATGTTTCAATCCACTGGCTAGGCGCGATCCCGTGCTTACTGTTGATTTTAACGGGCTTAACCTTGCTGGCAGGTCGCTTCTTCTTCCAACCTTGGTTGGGCGAAGGCATCTGGGAAGCCACCGTCTACGGTGCAAAGCAAATCCATGACGTGATGGCGATTCCCTTCATGATAGGTTGGGCATTAATGACCACCCTCTGGGCGAAAAACCAGCTGCCAAAAATGTACGACGTAAAGTGGTTCTTAGTCGTGGGCGGTTACATTAACTTTGGCCCGTTTAAAGGTAAGCACCCAGACGCAGGTTTTGCCAACGCCGGTGAGAAAATGTGGTTCTGGGCCTTTGCCCTGTTTGGATTAGTGATTTCGGCCTCTGGCATGTTGTTACTCTTCCCTAACCTGTTCGAGCCAAGCCGTACATTAAGCTTGATCGCACTCGTGCTGCACTCAGTGAGCGCCATAGTGATCTGTGCTTTCTCTATCGTGCACATCTTCATGGCAACGGTAATGTCTGAAGGCGGTATGGAGTGTATGGTGTCTGGTTATTGTGATGAAAACTGGGCAACTCAACACCACAACCTGTGGTACGACGAAATCAAAGCCAACGGCACTTTGACATATAAAGAGTAAAAGTCGCTGAAAATAAAAAACCTCCACAGCATGCTGTGGAGGTTTTTTTATGGGTAAAATAAGTGCGTTAAATCGAGCGCTTAAAAGCGGTACATTACAGAGACACCGAGATTTCTGGGGTCGATAATCGCCGCATAACCATCGGGGTAACTGCGGCTGGCGGGTTCATTTACCGTCAATGCTTGCTCATCAAACAGGTTGTTTATAAAACCGCTGACTCTCCAGCTATCAGTTTGATAATCGAGGCTTAAGCGAGCCACCACATAGTCACCAGCCACCCGTGATTCGGTATTATTGATATCCGCAAAATACTCACCCACATAGTTGCCTGAAAAACCGAAAGAAAACGCATCGCCCAACCAATATTTTAAGCCCGCATTGGCGGTCACGTGCGGCGCCGAGTTCAGCTGATTGCCGATAATGTCACCATAGCTAGGATCCGCTTGTTTGATCTCACTATCGAGCAAACCTACGCCCGAAATAAATTGCAGGTTTTCGGTTAACATGGCGCTAAATTCAGCCTCAATACCGTAGCTGACCGCTTTATCGATATTGGTAATTTTGCGGGCGCTATTAGACGCTTGATAACCATCAAAATCGTTGTAGAAGAGGTTGGCACTCAAGTTAACATCGCCATTGGCAAATGAGCTGCGACTGCTGAGTTCATAGGTATTGACGTACTCTTCGTCGTAATAGTAATACTCACTTTCGGCTAGCGACAGCGCACCGCCGCCCGAGTTATAACCCCGGCGAACACTGGCCGCCAAGGTCGTGCTGTCATTCAGCGCATATTGCAACACGAGCTTGGGCAGGGTGACAGTATTGGCATCGTCGAGTTTTTCCTGCAATTGGCTGCCCTTATAGAGCATATTGAAGTTACGTAATTGCTCGTCACGCATCACGCGGCCGCCGACAGTAACCCAGAGTGACTCGGCAAGCCCATAGGTTATTTCACCGTAAATGGAGGTGGACTCAGTGCTGTCATCACCACTGTAAACGGAACTGCCAGTACTGCCAAAATCTTGGCTGCGTTTAAAATAGGCTAAACCCACAAAGCCGTTGAAGTCTTTATCTTTAAGGCCAAAGCTGTATTTACCATCGACAGTGTAACTCTGGTCGCTCATATCGACATATTGCTGCGCCGTGACAAGGGGTTCATAGGATTCAAAACCCCAGTCATAATCCATATAAGCCACGATGAGATCTAAGGCGCGCCCTTCACCGAGGTCATAATCAACTTTCACTGAGTGAGTCGTGGATTTAGTCTCGATATATCGCTGGAAAATAGGCTTAAACGCCCAAGGATCATCACCGGTAAAATAGTTACGCCCGGAGTCACCTTTCTCATCATTGTATGAAAAGCTGTAGAGCACTTTGAGATCTTCAATCGCACTCGGCTGCCACAGGAATTTACCGCGCCAGCGATTGGTGATCAGTTCATTTTGATCAAAAGTGGCGGGATTAGTCTCGTATTCCAAGCCTTTATTGAAGGTATTCCCTGTCACATTTTGTCCGCTCACCCTAAATGCCAACTCATCATCGAGGATCGGGCCTGAGAGCATCACAGCACTGTCGATAAAGTTATCTTGATTACGATAACCGACACGAGCCGCGCCTTGCCAATCGAAGGTCGGGTCTTCGGTTTTAATAAACACTGTGCCGCCAATGCTGTTACGGCCGTTAATCGTCGATTGTGGGCCGCGGTACACCTCAATTTGTTGGATATCCCACAGACCAGTATCACCAGTAAGATCGGCAACAAAAGGCTCAGCAACCCCATCGACTAAGGTGGATACCCGCGCCCGAGCGCCTCCGGTAAAAGAGTTAAATCCAGAGGCTGAGCCGTTACCTGAAACCCCACGGATATCCGGCACAGAACCCGATAGCACCACCACGTTAGGTACTTCAGATAAAGCACTCGAGGTGGATTGATATTGACCGCTGTCGAGCGCTTCCTTGTCGATCACCGAAATAGAAGAGGTTGTATCCTTAAGACTACGCTCAATCTTTTCACCATAAACAGTTATCTTTTCAATCGGTTCAGAAGATTCTGCGTCCACAGCAGCGTAAGCTGATGACATCACTAAACTCGAAACCATTACTGCAATTGCACTTTTCTTAAACGCCCTGCATTCCATTAAAACCTCGACAGCACTCATTGATAAACGGTGTTAGCTTGAAATGCCGACAATCTACATTAAAACAACCTTAAATCCAAATGATAACCAATATCATTTACATTAAGTTTATGGCTTTGTGACTGAACGCAAATTTGCGTGTGATGATAAGTAAAAGAGTGAACTGGGAATAAGTGCGACTTACGTTGACAGGGACTAGAGCTTGTTGACGTTTTGCGATTAAATTTTATTCGCCATGGCAAGCTCGTGATCGCGAAACAAAGAGTGAAGTGCCGTTATTCCTCCCACCTGAGGAGCAGATCGTGTAATTGATAGTACGAGCAGGAGCTTGCCAGACAAACCCTTTGGGCAGCGTTTGCGTGTTTTGCGATCTGCGTCACAATCGCCTTTTGCACTGTTAATAAGCTGTAGAATGGCGGCTAACCCTGCTTTATTTTTACCTTAAAAATCAATTAACTGAGATATTATTGAATTTTAATTACACAACATATAACAACCAGGAGGTTATTTCAAACCAACAAAACAATAACAACCCCTTTAAAAACATAAATTTACACCAAAAAGGCTCAGAATATCACCTTGCGACTGTGTAATACCAAGCGTTAAAATGGCCGCTATATGTAATTTAATTACACCTCTCTTGATTTATACCTCAGTAGGCCACCATGTTTAACAATGCAAAAACCAGCACATTGACGGCGCTGCCTTCAGTATTTTCGAGTTTTCTATTGATCATTATCGGTATTTTCTCCTATCGGGGCTTTGCCGAACTCAATGACACCAGCAGCAAACTGGTCAACAATACCCAGCTCGCCGAAACCTTCACTAGTGTGCGTGAATCCTTCTTTGAACTGCGTTTAGCAACATTAGTCCATAACACTGACGCCATCAGCTCACAACAACGAAATGTGCAGCTGCTCATAGAGAAACTCGCAAACTTCAACACCGATTTTATGGGGCCAGATGCCAGAACGATCCGTACGCTGTTGCCGCAAATTGAGCAATATGTGCGTCTGTATCAGCAAGAAATCAACTACGCCAAACAAACTGGCGCAGAGCCTGAACTAACACTCGAGCGCAAGGCCCTTGGACCCAAAGTAAGCAATGAGATTAATCAATTAGTTAAGTTGATCACTCAGCGAAACCATGATCTTGGCAAACAAGCCGAAGACAAAGTGAACGCCACCGAGGCATTGCTCCTTGGCCTAATCCTAATTGCCATCATCGCCTCTCTCCTCAGCGCGCTCTTTATGAGCAAACGCTTAGTCCGAATCGTCAATGACATTAAGCTGGTAATGGAACGCCTAGCCAATGGCGACCTGACACATAAGACAAACATAAAGGGTGACAACGAACTCTGCTCACTCGCCACCGATCTCGATCGCGTTATCGATAATCTACGCCATATCATCTCAGATATTACCCAAGCCTCAGATCACATGTCTGACCAAATTGGCCAACTGAATGTGCAATCCAATACTAATAGTGGTGCGCTACAAACTCACGCAGTCGAAACCGACCAAGTCGTAACGGCCATGACAGAAATGAGCGCGACTGCCCATAACGTTGCAGGTGATGCCGCGTCTGCAGCCCAGTTTACTCAGCAAGCCAATGAACAAGCTGATAAATCGAAGAAAGCCGTTGAACAAGCCGCCAACACTGTGATTGCCTTGGTGACTAAAGTCGATGTAGCAGCCGATGCGATTAATGATATGAACGAAAACACTCGTCATATCGCCGCTATTTTAAATGTAATAGGCGAGATTGCCGATCAGACTAATCTGCTCGCGCTCAATGCGGCTATCGAAGCCGCCCGCGCAGGTGAACAAGGTCGAGGCTTTGCCGTTGTCGCCGATGAAGTGCGTACATTGGCCGCTCGTACTCAAGCCAGTACATCCGAGATCAATCAGATGCTTGAACGTTTACGCCGCGGTGCCGATGCTGCCGTGACCGCAATGGAGCAAACCAAACACAGTTGCCAACAAGCCGCTGACACAACCACTCTGGTAACGGAAAACCTCGATACCCTGACCGCTTATGTGTTCGATATTAATGGGCTCAGCACTCAAATCGCCACCGCCGCCGAAGAGCAAAGCGCCGTGACCGAAGAAATAAACCGTAATCTGACCACCATTCGTGAAATGGTCGATGAACTGAATCAAAGCGGTAAAGCCACCCTTAACAGCGCTACAGCTTTAGCCGCGACGAAGGAACAACTCGTCGGCGTGGTATCGCATTTTAAGCTTTAGATTTAGGCTCCCTGAAAAAAGCTTTTAAATCTGCGGCCTAATAACAAAAATTATTGGGCTGTCAGATTTTTAGATGAGATATAAAGCGCGTCACACACCTGCAATATAAATCGCAGCCAAGAAAACTAACCTATTATTAATACTGTATTTTTATAAAAAATTATTTACCAAAAAATGATTAAATTGATTCAGTGTCAACAGTACTAAAGCAATAATAAGAGCGTGAAGCCTGTAGTTCAGAAATGAAGTTTGCCCACCACTCACTCCCACAATATTAAATACCACTAAAAAACTGCGGACTCAGCCAATCAACGACGCCATCATGGGCTTTCATACACAGCCAACATACCGTATTACTCGTGAACACCGTATTCGTACTCGGTACGTTAAGCGGCACACTTGTCACATTTAGTTCACAGCCTAACTTTATATTACCTGCCAACAACATAGCTAATCACTTTAAGAATCGGGATATATTAAGATGAAAAATGTGCTCGTCACCTCCGGCTTGTGCCTGTCAGTTTTGCTACTGAGTGCTTGTAATTCGGATGATAAAGACATCAGTAGCCTGACCACACAAACCACCTTAATTGGCGGTGATAGCCACTGCTGGATGGGCGGCACTCGCACGGATTCAGGTCTTGATAACAACGATAACGGCAAGCTCGACAGTAATGAAGTGGTTGATAGCAGCTATGCATGTAACGCCGACCTGTTTACGGACAAAGCGGTGCATTTACCTTTCACTGTGCTGCGCGATGATTTAGACAATGGCGCTATGCCTGGTACTAAATTTGAAATTCGTAACGGCGGCTATGGCTCTGATGCAGCGCCCAACCCCAATAACCCTATTCAATTTTATGCCCTCACCGATCGCGGCCCGAATGCAGATTACAGCGGTAGTTTAGGCAAAGGAAAAATGTTTCCAACGCCTGACTACACGCCACGTATCGGTTTGTTTGAACTGCAAACCAATGGCACTATCACTAAGGTCAAAGACATCTTATTTAAACGCCCTGATGGCAACTTGATCACTGGACTGCCTAATAGCAGTAGCCTTGGAGGCACAGGAGAAATCCCCTATGACGCAGCAGGTGAAGTCATTCGTCAAGACATGAGCCAGCCTTATAATGCCCAGACCAACCCCATCAAACTCGATGATTATGGGTTAGATTCTGAAGGTCTCGCCGCCATGGATGATGGCAGTTTTTGGGTCAGCGATGAGTATGGTCCACACATAGTGCATTACTCGGCTGAAGGGGTAGAAATAGCGCGGATTAATCCTTTCGCAGACGATGCACGCAACTTATATAGCCTACCGGCAGAATTTGCTCATCGCCGCGCCAACCGAGGGATGGAAGGGCTGACCATCACGCCCGATCAGTCGACACTTGTGGGCATAATGCAATCGACCATCTCCAATCCCGATAAGAGTGTTAACAACAATACCCTGACTCGAATCGTGACCATCAACTTAGCGACAGGCGCTATTAGCCAATATTTATATCAGCAAGAAATTGCCCAAAACTCTAACTCAGCAATCGTTGCCTTAAGTAACAGCCAATTTTTAGTGTTAGAACGTGATGGCAAGTTTTTTAATATCGACACTGATGTGATGAAGCATGTGTACAAGATAGATATCAGCGGCGCGACAGATCTCGAGACCGTCACTGCACAAGCTGATATAGCCCAAGATGCGGCGTTAGGTTTAACCATTAAAGGTAAAACCTTAGAGCAGGTAGCGCTAAGCGATGGCTGGGAGGCACTTGCAGCTAATGGCATCATACCCGCGACAAAATCACTGGTGCTAGATATGGCTGCCAAAACACAATATCCCCATGACAAAATGGAAGGTTTGTGGCTAATTGATAATAAGCGTTTGGGTGTGCTAAATGACGATGACTTTGCCACTTGGAGTAATAACAACACCTTAGAACAGAAATATCTCGATAGTGCGCAAAGTGACATCGACGGCAACACTTTGTATATCGTTGACAACTTGCCCTTATCGGCTGATAAATAACCATTGAGTATTCAACCGCATGAGCCACCACTGTCTTTAGTGGTGGCTCATGATGCACTCAAATTGCAATAGAAGTCGTTATAACGAAAGCATAAACCACCTTGCATCAGCACATCACTTAAGGATTAACCGATGAGAACAGCTTCACAGGCGATGATGTCATTCACGTTAGCCTCAAGTGTCCTGCTCGCTTCATGTGTGGTACAAGCAAATCCTGTTGAAACATCAAGGGAATATAAGTTATTGCTCGACCCAAGCCACTTTAATTATGCTACTCAAAGCACAACCGCCAATAACTATCTAACGGATGCTAAACAAGTCATTAGCAACGCTATCAGTCGTAATATCACAGGCTCTTGGGCATTAACCAAAACACGTCAAGTAGCTTTCTATGACACCCCAACCAGTTGTCAGCTAAAGCAGTTAGGTTATATCTTTCGTGACCGAACGAGCGATGGCCAAAGTGAAGTGACGCTCAAATTTCGCAGCCCTGATCGATTTATTGCTGACTTTGAAGATCTCAGCTCACCCGATAATCAAGCCGACACTAAACTCGAAGCCGACATCAGTACCGATATCAATAATGGCATCCGCATTGTATATAGCCATTCAACCACCACGCCAAACACCCGCACCTTAAATGATATGGCCGATGTAAATAGTCACTTTTCAGGCTTTGCCGACGCTTACGGTTTAAGTAACAATCTCACACTCGCCAAAGTCGGTGGCCTTACGATTAATGAATATGTGTTTGAAGGCAGTGAAATCGATTTAGGCAGCATAGACGCCTCACTCGAACTCACGCTGTGGTACACCAGCTCCCCAAATGCCTCGCAGCAACCCGTTATTGCCGAAGTGTCCTTTAAATATAAAGATCCCAATGGCAATTACACCGCCAAAGTCGTGCAAAGAGCTAAGCTGGCTTTAGACGCTATGGCGCAAATGAGTGCGTGGAACTCAACGAGTTCACTGACTAAAACGGCTTTCATCTATGCAGCAACACCCCATTTTTGCAGTCAATAACGACACACAAATCAGCGTCGTTAGTACTGAGGCATAAAGCCGTAAAACGGCTATTGGGGCGGGTAAACTAGGTATCAAGGAAAATGTCGGTAGCTCCTTCAAACTGGCAATGCCACACATTAGCCACGGCAGTGCTATCGCTGCATTTTATCCGCAAGTCATAACACAGTGGCAAACAGCAAGGCTTGCTTGTAGCATAACAAGCCTCTATGTTAGCCAACTTCACTCGCACTACCGCTTGCAAGTACCCGCTTAACTACAAGGATGTTATGAAGATATTCACGATTGCGACTCTCCTATTACTGTTGACCCTAAGCTTTGCCGCAACGGCGGAAAAATCCGCGCGGGAACAGTTATTTGAGCAACAACAATACGACGCTTTCTTGCAACAAGCGCTGCAGCAAGCCGCAGAAAACAATGCTGAGGCGTTATTTCTACTGGGTAAAGCCTACCATCTCGGCCGCGGCGTCACGCAAGACAATGCCACCGCCAGCCAATACTATGAACAAGCCAGAGCCTTAGGTTCGGCCCGTGCCAGCCATAACCTGGGCAGTATGGCGCTGGATAATGATCGAAAAACGCAGGCCATCCCCTTGTTAGAAGAAGCGCTGGCACGGGGCCTTAAACTACCGACCTTATATAACCTAGGACGAGCACACAGTCCGGCAGATCCCAGTTCAAGGTTCTATCTAACGAAAGCAATCGCAGCGGCGCAGCGAGCGGGGAGTTACTTTGGACAAGCCTTTGAACTTCAACCCGATAACCTCTATCTGGATAATGCCTCACGCGAGTATCTGCGCGCTTACTTAATAGCGATGCAAAGTGTCGGCAGCGAAAGAGAAAGTCTCGACCTCCCGCAGTTACGTCAGCAAGCCATAAAGTGGCTAGAATTGGGTATGGCAGCAGATAACGGTACGGCGTGGACAAACTACGGCGCCCTACTGTTGAATGAAAATGACTACAGCGGCGCGAAAGCCGCATTTTTACAAGGTGCTAAGCGTCAAGTTGCCATCGCTAATTATCATTTAGGCAGTATGGAAGAGCGCGGTTTGGGCGCAGAAACCGATAAAGTGCAAGCACTGGCATACTACGAGAAAGCGGCGTTAGCGGGCATGGAACAAGCGAAGGCTCCCGCTTATGAACTGCTTAAGTCACAACTGGAATATGAAGACGATCTCACTAAATTGGAACAAGGCATTGCCCGCTTTCATGCATTAAAACAGCAAGATCAGTATGTTCCCATCTCACTGGACTCAGTTATAAATCGGCTGGCGTGGGGCACGTTTCTGGCACAGCAGCGGCAACAGACTATTTCGCTACCCACAGCGGCCAAAACCCAATTAAGCTTGCAGGCCTGTGGTTTAGGCTACAACCAATTACATGGCAGCACATACAATATTGGAGAAAACTCGCACTGGCGTATGGCGGCGTATCTAACCTTAACTGACAAAATCGCTTTACCACTTGAAGGCAGAGTCGACGAGCATGGTTGTGCCAGCTTAACGATTGCCATGACAGATCAGCTGTATCGCTTGTTACAACAAGGTGCCGTATTCGGATTGCGCTTTCCCAACTACACCCTGCCACTGGCATTAAGCCAGCAAGAAAATATCTTGCAGCTGACACTCATGCCCATCGAGACCCCATTACCGGTTAATTAGTCACAGCAATTTAACCCTGTGGCCGCGCTTGCTAGGCCACAGGTATTGTCTATTTTCGCCAGCAACATCTTAATCTTGCGATTCCCTCGCCCAATATCCCGCCAAGATGGCGCCTGATAGGTTATGCCATATCGAGAATATCGCGCTGGGGATGGCAGAAATCGGGCTAAAAAACTTGATACACAAAGCCGTGGCGAGACCGGAGTTTTGTAGGCCAACTTCGATGGAAATGGTTTTGCAGACTGTATGGTTAAAGCCTAATAAACGGCAACAGAAATAGCCTAAGGCGAGACCAAGACCATTATGTAAGAACACGGCCAGCAAAATAATGGGGCCAACTTTATCAAACTGATTGGCATTTAATGCCACGATAATGGTAATCGCCATCACGATTGCCAAGATTGAAATCAACGGCAATGCGGGAGCGACTTTGGCCACCAGCGATTTAAAAAAATGATTGATGATCACGCCTGCGCTAACGGGGAACAGCACGATTTTCACTAAGCTCAGTAGCATGTCGGCGAAGGGAATATCGATCATTTCGCCAATCAACAACTTAATAATCAGTGGCGTTAATACTACGCCCGCTAAGGTCGACAGTGCCGTCATGGTTATCGATAAAGCCACATCGCCTTTTGCCAAATAACAGACTACGTTTGAGGCAGTGCCACCTGCAACACTGCCCACCAACACCATGCCGATGGTGAGTTCCCTATCTAATCCTAATAACTGGCTGATCAATAATGCGCTGAGCGGCATGACCGAAAATTGCAGTATCAACCCAGTCAGCACGGCGCGTTTTTGTTTGAATGCATTAGCAAAATCCTGCAGATCTAAGGTGAGTCCCATAGAGAGCATGATGATCACTAACAGCGGCACTATGGCGGATTTAAGCTCAGTAAACCAACTCGGCATTAAATAAGCGGTCACAGCGCCTATGAGTGCCAACAGCGGGAAGAAGCGGTTTACGTTTACCAACATAGCTAGCCCTTTAGATCATGAGGTTATTTTATCGCTCGGATGATGACAGTCGAGCATTGGATAGACAAGCGCTAATCCACCAGCAATAAAGCCTAGAATGGTGATTTTTTAATCTCCACATTTCGACTGACACCTTAAGTTAACTCCCCAAATTCACAGTAGATTCCGCCCCAAAGCGCAGGATAAAAATGCATTCCTGATCGCTAAAACATGATCTGCTTAACAAAAAGCCCGTGATTTCCTTGTTAGGAAACCGTAACTTATAACCAGTTCACGTTTTAACAATTACATACGATGTAGTCTTATTGCGCTAGGTGGTCGTGAATTACCTAAAGCAATTTCGGTGTTTACGGTTAGCACTCACAGATAGGAATCGTTATGTCTTCAGTTATCCAAACGCTCAGCGGCGCTATCGCAACGCCTTATCAAGCGAATATTACCGTCCCTAACTGGATGCTCGGCTCGATGGAACGAGTCATGCAGTACTACGTCGATAAGAATCTTCGCCTCGATACCCTTTCCGCAGAAATGATGCCAGCGCCCGTAGAAGGCAAAAAGTATATGCTGTACGCGCATATCCCCTTCTGCCATACCCTGTGTTCTTACTGCACCTTCCACCGTTTCATGTTCAAGGAAGACAAGGCACGCGCCTATTTCATCTCATTGCGTAAAGAGATGGAAATGGTCAAAGCCCTCGGCTATGACTTTGAATCTATGTACATTGGCGGCGGCACCACCACAGTATTAGAAGACGAATTAGCCCGCACCATAGAACACGCTAAAACCCTATTTCCTAGCATTAAAGAAGTCTCCTGCGAGTCCGATCCGCAGCATTTAGACAGCCCAGGCTTTAAGCAACTCAAAGGCTTAGTGGATCGCATGTCTATCGGCGTGCAAAGCTTTAATGACGATATTTTAAAAATGACTGACCGACTCGATAAGTTCGGTACGGGTCAACAAACCTTCGACAAGATCATGGGCGCCAAAGAGCTGTTCCCCATTATCAACGTCGACCTGATCTTTGGTTTCCGCGGCCAAACCGATGAAGTGATCCAACACGATCTCGACATGGCATCGCGCCTCGACCCAAGACAAATTACCACTTATCCGCTGATGATCACTCATCAAACTCGTAAGAGCGTGAAAGGCAAATTAGCGGCGCCGCAGGCAGATATGGCCAACCAATATCGTCAGATCTTAAACAGCCTAAATGGCCAATATAATCAACTATCTGCATGGGCATTTGGTAAGGCGAATGACGAAGGCTTCGACGAATACGTTATCGACTACGATGAGTATTTAGGTGTAGGTTCGGGCTCATTTAGCTTCTTAAATGACACGCTTTATGTGAACACTTTCTCGCTGCGCAAGTACCAAGAACGCATTGCAGCTGGCCACATGGGCGTCGAGCAGCAAAAGAACTACAGCAAAAAAGATGTGATGCAATATCGCTTTTTGCTGGGCATGTTCTCCGGCCGTTTATCACGTAAATATTTCCGCGACACCTTTGGCGTCAACTTAGATACCGCCTTGTTTAAAGAAATGACGTCGATGAAGTTAATTGGTGCGATCAAGAATGACCCAAGGGATCCCGACAATCTGATCGTGACCGACAACGGCAAGATGATGGGTCTCTTGATGATGAAAGAGTTTTATTCAGGCATGGACAATGTGCGCGCCCAATTGCGTAAACCGCTCAAACCCTGTGATATGTAACACTTATTGATGATTATTGATTCATAAAGACTAAACAGGCCCTTCGAGGGCCTTTTTGTTAACTCGGTTTAAAGGTAGTCTTGCCCAGTGCTATTAATTGAGCACAATCCCAACAATAAAGGAGTATTCGTTATGGGTTTTAATGAACAAGAAAAACATGCTTTATTGGCACTCAAAGGCGTTGGCCCCACTGTGATAAAGCGCTTCGAAGAAATAGGTATCAGTTCACTGCAACAACTGGCACAACACGAAGTGGATGATATCGCGAACTTAGTCGCCAGCATGCTACGCACCACGTGTTGGAAAAACAGTCCCCAAGCGCGAAATGCCATCGCCGCGGCTATTGAGCTTGCTCGCCGCAGCTAGTCTGATATTTCTTCCCCTCGAGATGTTTATGCCATCTTATTTTCGCATCTTAACTGGCACGATAACCGCGCTGTTATTTAGCACACCGGCTTTTGCCAACGACAGCAGTTTTGGCGATGCTAATGGCTCTATTACCTTGAAATACCAGCCTAATATCAGTATGGACAAAGAGTTGCTCTTTATCAGCGAGACCGAAGTCAGGGTCGATTATGTGTTTACCAACACCAGTTCGCAGGATCTTATCGTCCCCATAGCCTTCCCCATGCCACCGATGTTTTTTGGCTCCGCCGATCACAGCAGCATTGATAACTTCACCCTTAAAGTGAATGGTAAAACCCAGCCAACTCAGCACAGGCTTGTTGCCCAACTTGCCGATAAAACCGATATTTCAACCGAGCTGAAACAGCTTGGCTGGGGAGTAGATGAAGTCGCTTACTTTGCCGAATATGCCGAAATCCCCAAGGGTAAGCCCGCACTCCCCCAGCAATGGTTGGATGAGGACCAACAAATCGCCTTTACCCTAAGCGATTACTTTGTCTGGCAACAAACATTTCCCGCGGGCCAATCTGTCGCTATCAGCCATAGCTACAGCCCGAGTATTTCAACGGGTGTTCCCTATCCCGCCAGCGAAATTATCGATACTCATACTGAACTGGCCTGTTTAGATGAAAGCGCCAAGCAAGGCATTAGGAAGCGCAACCTTATCGTTAAACAAGACGGTGAAGATCAGGAGATTGGCGTCGAATGGAGCCATCTTAGCTATATTTTGGTGACGGCCAATAACTGGCAAGGGTCGATTAAGGACTTCAAACTCACCCTAAAAAAATCCCAGCCCACAGATCTCCTTAGCTTATGTTTTGATGGCGAGCTTAAAAAAACTGACCCACTCACCTTTGAGTTCCAGCAAAAACAGTTCACGCCAAAGCAAAATCTCAGCGTCCTGTTTATTCGTAAACCGAATTTTGAATAATCAAAAAAGAAGCCAGCTAAGTGCTGGCTTCTTTCAGGACGAGATATGTTTTTAATTTAAAAACTATAGGTCATACCTAACCAATAGCGGCGGCCGTCTTCGATATAACCGTATTCCTCTTGGGTAATGTCCTTATCGAAGGCGTTATAAATACCCGCGCTAAATTTCAGGCTATCGTTCAACTGATAGTTAGCGCCCAAATCTAGCAGAGTGTAAGAAGGGGCGATTAAACTGCTCGATGACGGTCCCGTCGTCGGTTGGCTCTCTTCGCCACGGTAGTTGACTCTCAACCAAGTGCTCAAGTTATCAATAGGCTCGTAGTTGAACGACGCTTGGATCAAATGCTTAGGCAATTGATTCAATGGACTACCTTTGTAAGCACCCGTCTTTTGCTCTGAATCCGTATAAGTATAGTTACCCGTAAAGCTCAGGTTTGAGCGAATCCGATAATCGATACTCAGCTCAATCCCTTGAGTCACAGCATCGTCGATATTCACGTAAGTGGTTGGGTCGGAACCAAATTGATTGGGACCATCGGTACATTGAGTCGCAGGACAGGCCACGCGGGTGATCTTATCTTTAAACTCGTTATAGAACACACCCGCACTGGCGGTAATGCTCTCGGTCAGATCCGAATACACACCTAACTCATAGTTCACAGAGGTTTCGGGTTGTAAATCTGGATTACCGTACATGTTGCCGCCACGGCTGACTTGTCCCCAATCGGGCACTGTCTGGCGCAAACTCGGCGCCCTAAAGCCCGTCGACACGCCGCCCTTTAAGGTGGTGCTGTCGGTTAATCCCCACACGCCGTAAACACGCGGGCTGACATGGTGACCAAAGTTTTCATCATCATCCAAACGCAGCCCCATGGTCAGGGCAAAGTTATCGACTATGCGCCATTCATCCTCAGAAAATACCGACCATTGTCTGCGGCTGATATCGGTTAAGTCGCTAACCTGATTGCCGGTTTCGTCGGTTAAATCTTGATGGTTAAATGCCGCACCAAAAGTCGCCGTATGGCTTTGGCCTAAGGTGGTGATCAGGCTAGATTGCACATCCGTGTTAGTGATCTTCATCTTGCGGGTTTTGTTATCGAAAACCTCATGCTTGATATAAGAATCCGAGGTACCAAAGTCCCAACGCCCTGTGTGTGAAAGCGAAATAGTGCTGTTTTCATATTCTGTCGTTGAAGATTGAGGACAACCGCGACGACCACAGGCTTCGCCCGGCGCCAGCGGTGTAACGGTTTTGCCTAAGCTGCTGTCGAGTTCTTGGTTTGACATCCCAACTTCGAGCATGATGTCGTGGTTTTCATTGGGGGTGAGCGCAAAACGCGCGGTCAGATTCGTCGCATCACGGCCACGGTAACCGCCGTAGATATTATCTTCTTCACGCTGAGTGTATTGACCGTACAGTTGCATCCCCAGCAGATCTTTAATCAAACCACCGTTGACGAAAAAGTTACTCTGATACACATTTCCCGAGGTCGACTTTTCCTGCAATGTCGTGTCGAGTCGCACTTCACCCTGCCACTCGTTCGGCACTTTACGGGTGATAATGTTGATCACGCCGCCAATGGCATCCGAACCATAAAGTGATGACATAGGCCCGCGAACAATTTCAATTCTATCGATGGCCGCCAATGGTGGAGTCCAAGCGCCTTCAACACCTGGACCGTCGCTGTTAGTACGTGTCTCGCGCGAAGATTGGCGTTTACCATCCACTAAAATTAACGTGTATTGGCTGCCCATGCCCCGCAGGCTGATGTCCTGACGGTCGGCGCCGCCGGTAATCACCACACCGGGGACTTCTAACATGGCATCGGTTAAGTCACGATAGAAGCGGTTATCCAGATCCTCACGGGTGATCACACTGATAGATGCGGGCGCGTCGCGAATTTGTTGTTCAAATCCCGATGCGGTCACTACGATTCTTTCCATCATCTTTTCTTTATCAGGCGCGGTGTCCGCAAGGGCATTAGTCACAGGTACTGCGGGCAACAAACATAAAGCGGTGATCACTTGAGCGAGGTACTTCTTACGACTTAACAACATAACCGACAAGTCTCCATTGGACAAAGATTGTAAATGAGAACAATTTTCAATACGGCAATGTATCCCTATGTTACAATCAGCTCAAGTTAGACTTTAGGTATTCACTTGTAAGAGTTACTTAAAAATGAATAAAAACATGATCAAAGGCATGATCGTTTTTGCGGCAATCGCAGAAAAGGGCTCAATGAGCGCCGCAGCGCAGCAGTTAAACCTCAGCTCCTCGGCTGTGAGTCAACAAGTGACTAAGCTCGAAATGGATATGGGGATCAGTCTATTCCACCGCAATACTCGCAATCTTACCCTCACAGAGGCGGGCAGCTTGTTCTATGAAAATTGCCGAAAAGTCATCGCGATAGTCGAAAGCACAGAGCAAAAACTCAATAACTTGAAAGGGATTCCTTCGGGGGAATTAAAGATTGCCGCGCCCATAGGTTTTGGCGGCGGCCTATTGAGCGAGCCCTTTAACTACCTGTTGGCGGCGCATCCGCAGATAAGTTTGAATTTACTGCTGCAGGATGGCCCAATAGATATAGTCAACGAGGGCATAGATCTGGCAATTTGCATCGGTCCCTTATCGGATTCTAACTTAATTGCCCGCCACTTAGCGGATTGGCGTATGTTGCTGTGTGCCTCGTCAGACTATATACCCACGTATGAAAAGCTAATTCACCCGACTGAATTAGCAGCCTTTAATCGCATTAATCACCACTGCGCTAACAGTGAAACCTTGACCCTCGCCCGCAGCCAAGAGTGCTTCGAGCTGACAAGCCAGCGCATTACAGTCAATAATATGCAGGCATTAATCCAACTCACTCTCGATGGTCTCGGATTTGCCGCCCTGCCCGAACCTGAAGTGCACAAATACCTCGAAAGCGGCCAGCTTGTCACCCTCTTACCCGAGTGGTCACTCAATACCTACAGCGTGTATAGCGTCACTTCAGCGCGGGATAAGCAGCCCGCGAAAGTGAAAGAAGCGCTCAATACGCTTAGCCAATACTTCAGTCAGGCGAATTTTAACCCTGCCTATCACTTTAAACAGTGTGTTCAAAAAGACGGCACAAAGGGTAGCATAACCAATATCTTACCCATAAAACCCAAGCAAGCGTCCCATCACACCGACGTCGACCACGCTTCTTAAACGTGCCCTATCTGCATTCATTTCTGCGCTAAGCTGGGGTATTCTGCTGGGATGAACCGATAAAAAGATATAACTCGATGAAAGATGTGGCCTTAGTGTTGGAAGGTGGCGGCCTCAGAGCCATTTATACTGCAGGTGTGTTAGACGCGTTTTTGCAGCAGTCGCTCAACTTCAACTATGTGATTGGGGTGTCTGCGGGTGCCATTTACCCCGCGTCCTATGTGTCCCGTCAATTCGGTCGTAATCTTCAAATTCAGCAGCAATATCTCAACGATAAACGCTATATGGGCCTGCGCCATTGGCTGACTACGGGCAACTATGTCAACACTGACTTTACCTATCGCCGCATGGCCTATGAGTTACTGCCATTTGATTTTGATACATTTTTAAATAGTCATACCGAATTTAAGGTTGGCGCCTTTAACTGCAATACAGGGAAAACCGATTACTTTGGTATGGACGATTTTGACGACCACGATAAATTACTCGACGTGCTCATCGCCTCCTCTAGCCTGCCTTTTATGTCTAAACCCAGCGTGATTAACCAACATCATTACCTCGATGGCGGGATCGGCGAACCGATACCGTTAGCACAATCACGCAAAGATGGTTACTCACGCCAAGTGGTGATCTTGACTCAAGATCAGCATTACCAAAAATCCGCGATGAAAATGAATTGGTTAGCCCGCAAAGCCTACAAACGCTATCCCGCAGTTTCCCATGCGCTGAGTGAGCGGCACCGAGTTTATAATCAAGCATTAACCGAGTTAGACCAAGCCGTTGCAGAAGATAACGCCTTTGTGATCCGCCCAGCGCAGCCACTTAATTTATCCAGGCTCGATCGCAATATCGATAAAGTGACCGCCGTCTATCAACAAGGGCTAGCGGATGGGAAAACAGTCTTACCCGCATTAACGGCTTGGTTAGCTGCGCCAAAAGAGCCTAAACCCGAGGCGTAATCGACGGCAGCACTTGACTGATGATCAGTTCTCGCAGCCATTTATGGCTCAAGTCGTGCTCGAAGTGTTTATGCCACATCAATAAATAAGCGCCGGGGATCAGCTTGATAGGGGATGGTAAAGACTGAAGCTCGAAGGATTTCATCACAGCAAATGCATAACGTGACGGCGCGCAGAGGATCAAGTCGCTCTGTTCACACAGGGTGAGTGCGCTCTGGAAGTCGGTCATGTTCACGGCGATATCACGCTGACGCCCCTCAAGTTGCAGCACATCATCCAGCAACCAATGCTCTATGCCACCAAAAGCCACTTGCAGATGGCGATAGCTCAAGAAGGTGTCTAAATTCCACTCTTGTGCTAACGCCGGATGATCGCGGCGCATCAAGCACACAGTATAATCCTGCACTAACTCGACATGGCACAAGTCGTCGGGAATATGACTCACATGCATGGGCGAACGCTCGTCCCACTCGCGGCAACCTATGGCTAAGTCGATGTCGCAGCGCAGTAATCTGTCCATAGTATCGAGACGCCAGGTTTGGCAATTGAGACTCACACCGGGCGCTTGGGCGAGCAGCGAGGGCATAAAATGCGGAAAAGTCAGCGAGTATGTGGTCTCAACCAAATGCATTCTAAACTGCCGCTGACTTAAGGCGGGCTCAAAGGTATCGGGCCGGGTAAATTGCGCTAATTGCTGTAAACATTGGCGCAACTCCGGCGCGAGCGACAAGGCTTTAGGCGTCGGTTTTAGGCCGTAGGCGGTGCGCTCAAACAGAGGATCATCAAATACTTCCCTCAAGCGCGTCAGTTGTTTACTCACCGCCGACTGGCTCAAATGCAAACGCGCCGCAGCGGCGGTCACACTTTGCTCCTCAAGCAGGATTTCCAGTACGGGTAGTAAATTCAGATCCAAACGTTTTAGCATCTATCCCTCATTTACCCCAAAATACTGACTAGGGCTGCACTTTTTTAAATGGGTTTAACCTTAAATTCTGTGGCAATTTCATCAATAACAGCGACAGTAATATCACACCTATCCCCGCCCACTGACGCATGTCTAAGGTCTCACCCACAATCAATACGCCTAATGATACGGCAACCACGGGATTGACTAAAGCGACCATGCCCATGATTTCTGGTCCTAAATTTCGCATCGACCACAGCCAAGCCCAATAAGCGATGGCGGTGTTGGCAATCACTAACCATAGTAACGACGGCACCACTGTCAGGCTAGGTAACTGCGGCGGGCCCGCCATAAACCATGCCAGCGGAATTAACATCAAGCCGCCCAAAAACAGTTGCCATGCTGTGAGCACTAAAAAGTCACCCACATCCCACTTTTGCATCCAGCGAGAAGAGAAAGCAATTAACGTCGTGGCACTCAACATGCACAACACGCCGATAGGGTCGAGATCCGCCGACGGGTTAAGCAGTAAAATCACCCCGCCAAGGCCCATTAAGCCTAATAGTAACCACTTCATTCCAGGACGTTTTTTATCAATCACCCAAGCTAAAATTAAGAAAATTAACGGCAGCGTCGCCCCTAAGGTCCCCGCCACTGCGCCCGGCAAACGATACGCGCCGATAAATAACAAGGTGAAGAAGGCGCCGATATTACAAAAAGCCAGCAAACCGAGCTTTGACCACACCAGCGTTGGCAAGCGAGGACGCAGCATCAACATCAGTATCCCCGCAGGCAGCGCGCGCCACACAGCCACCCAATAGGGCGACATGTCATGTAAGTAGAGACTCACTAACGCATAGGTCGTCCCCCAAAACACAGGGGCGAGTAAGGCGATTACAAAAGGCATAATAACTCTTTAAAAAGTATCTTGATGTGAAGATATATTATTCTCAGTCTTCACTCCTAGCAAGTGAAGTTTATGAATATCTCATTATCGGCGGGAGTTAATCAGGTTAACTATTTGATTTTAAAACTAAAGTTGCCAGTCATTGTAGGACAGATGGATAGTTTGATAAATCTGGCTTAACTCTCCAGTCTGCCGCAGTAATTCAATCATGCGAGTCAAATATGCATCTACGGCATCCCCTTCGGGGCCCTTGGCAATCACAAACACATCTTCAAAATCGCCAAAGTCTTCACGGTGGATATTATGCAACTTCAACTGTTTCAGCATCATATCGGCCTCTTCCTGCGCCCAAACGAAGGCATCGATACGGCCATGGGAAAGTTTTAGCAAAGAACGTTTAATGGTTATTGAAGGCTCCGCAGGGATAGGCATGTAATCTGGAATCGCCTCCACGGTAAATACGCGCCCCGTTTGCTGCTGATCAAATAACATGGCCTTCGTTATCGGCTTATCCACATTGGTATAAAGCACGTGGGTGACTTGCCCAAATGAAACAGAACTAAAACGATAAGGTAAGGCATCTAACGCGGCATTATTACGGATTGCGGGCAAACCAAAATCAGCACGACCAAGCGTCACGCCTAGCATCGCCCGTGAAAGCGGGAAAACCTTAATATCAATTTCAACCTCAGGATCTGCCCTATCAATTGCTTTAACCAGTTCCACAAATGGCCCTGTGCCATCGGCATTAATTAATCCAGGGATCTCCCCTAAATAAGCCGTCATCTGCCGCTTGCCGCCAGCATTAGTGACAGCATCATCCGCGGCATAGGCTGGGGTGAAAATACTGTGAAGGAAAAGTACAGAAAAAATACACAAGGTAATAAAGTGACTGAACATGAATGGTCCCTCGGTGGCTGTCTCAAGCTTAGCAGACGACAACGATTGTGGCGTTCATTCCTCGCATCCAAATGAGAACGTGATAAAGCATCACTCTGTCACTGCGCTTAGCCGCCGTTTGCCGTATAATCAGCCGTCATTTTTCTATAGGCGGGCCAGTATGTTCCATATCGCACTCTATGAGCCAGAAATCGCACCTAACACAGGTAATATCATTCGCTTATGCGCCAACAACGGTTGTCAGCTGCATTTGATTGAGCCATTAGGTTTTGATCTAGAAGAGAAAAAGTTACGCCGCGCCGGTTTAGATTATGCCGACTTGACCAATGTGACTCGCCACAAAGACTTCGATGCCTTCCTCGAAGCCATGGCAGGTAAGCGCATTATGGCCTGCACCACTAAAGGCAGTCGTCCGCATACTGAGCTGAGTTTTGCGAAAGATGATGTGCTGCTATTTGGCCCTGAAACCCGCGGCTTGCCGATGGCGATTATCGAATCGATTCCGACTGAACAGAGACTGCGCATCCCCATGGCGGCCACCAGTCGTAGTTTGAATCTGTCAAATGCGGTGGCGATTATCAGCTATGAAGCGTGGCGCCAACTGGATTTTGCTGGCGCACTTTAAACGCTGTCGAAGCTAAATCGCTGATTTGTGGCTAAGGGGCGGCTAAGGAGATGGTGCGACAGGCGTCATCTCAATCCCACGAAACAGCTGATAGCGATCGATATCATCATCGAGATATTGGATGTTCTGCGTCCATTGCCATCCACCCGCTTGATTTTGAGCCCGAGTCTGAGCATCAAAGAGTAACTGGATCAACGCGGGTCTCGCATTAACAACCCCTTCCCCTAGCAGAGAATAATCCCCATTTTGTCGATATAAACTAAAGAGTTGCTGTTTATCTTCCGCCACACCGTCGTAATAGGTCAGTAACACTTGATCGCCTTGTTCCCTAAACCACCAAGTTTCGCTAAAGGGCGCCCGCGTGCCGATACTCACAGATAAAATCAACTGGCGCTGATCGTGGGAGCAAAAGCCCGTGACGGCCACTTTTCTCGGAATCTCCCCCGCCTTGGCAGCATCACCCGCCCATTGCCCCACTAATTGTGGACAAAATTCCTTGAAACTGACCTTAGCGGCCATGACTGAGAAGGACGAAAACACGCTCAGTACAATGGCAAGACCCAGCATAAGGTTCAAACGGTCGATTTTAAGCGGCATATCTCTAGCACCTACCCGAAACATATCAATACATTAGCGTTAAAAGCATCAATCGACAAATCCCCCATCACAAATGATTCCTTTAACGACGGAATGAACGCTTTTGTATTGCAGTTAGCCTGACTGTTTACCGCCTACATCAACCTCTTTTGAGCTGAGATACCCAACAAAGATTCACAGTTGCTTACATAACAGCTTATTCAGGCATAGCGGGTTTTCATGCTAACTTGCCACTTAGCAAAAATACGCAACATCATAATCCTAGTAACTGTTTGTATCACAAGGAGACTCATAGTGAAGAAGACAGGCATTTTATTACTCTGTTTACTGATGCCCTTTAGCTCGGCATTTGCAGACCAAGGCAAACCACTCTCAGCGGAATTACTTTGGCAACTCAAACGTATCGGTAGCCCAATTATATCCCCCACAGGCGAACACATCATCGCGCCAGTCACAGAGTACGATCTAAAAGCCGATAAAGGCTCAACCCAGCTGTGGCATTTCGATGGCAAGGAAAACCGAGCCATCACAGCCAAAGGTTTAAGGGTGAGCGAGCCCGTGTTTTCCCCCGACGGCAAAATCTTGGCATTTGTGAGTCAGCGCAATGAAGACGAGGCGAGCCAAATTTACCTGCTGCCGATGGACGGTCCGGGTGAAGCGCAGCGCTTAACCGATATTCCCACAGGCGTTAACAGTATTAAGTGGGTTGGCAAGCATCTGTATTTCATCAGCAATATCTTCCCTAATCAAAGCTGGGAAGAAATGAAAACCCAGCTCACCACAGATACAGACAATAAGGTTTCCGCCCATCAATGGAACGCCTTGCCCTATTCCCAATTTGATCACTGGTTAGATGAACGTCGTCAAGCCCACGTATTTAGAATTCCGGCCAAAGGCGGTAATGTCGAAAACATCACCCAGCCTGCGGGCCATGAATTACCACGATCAGATCAAAGCAGTGCAAGCTATGATGTTTCCCCCAATGAACGCTGGATCGCCTTCAATGCCTATGGCTCAGAGAATAAAGTCGATCCTAAAATTGATATATTTCTCGCCACAATTGGAGGCAACAAGGCCGAAAATCTCACCGCAGATAATCAAGCGCCGGATCTGAATCCGAGCTTTAGCCCTAACGGTAAAACGCTCGCCTTTACCCGCCAAAAAATCCCCGGTTTCTACGCCGATACCTCAAGGCTGATGCTGCTGGATATCGACAGCCGTAAACTCACAACACTCACTGCTGACTGGGACCGTTCTGTCTCTCAATTCAGTTGGACACCCGACAACAAGGGCTTTTATGCCACTGTGGAGGACGCAGCCACAAACCGTATTTACTCTATCGATGCCAAGAACGGCAAAGTAAAAGCCATCACAGAGGCAACCGATTTTAGCCAACCCGCCATAGGCAAAGATGGCGAACTGATTGCCACCAATCAGAGCTTTTTGTATCCCGCTCGCTTGGTCAGCATCAATCCTCGCAATGGTAAGATTGAACGCCTAGAAAACTTTAACGACGATATTCTCAAAGATGTCGACCTAGGTACCTATGAATCAGTTACCTACAAAGGCTATCAAGGTAAAGATATTCAAATGTGGGTTCACTATCCCGCAGGGTTTGATCGCAGCAAAAAATACCCACTGTTTATGCTCGTCCACGGCGGGCCACACAATGCCATTACCGACGGTTTCCATTTCCGTTGGAACGCGCAAACCTTTGCTTCTTGGGGTTATGTCACGGCGTGGCCAAACTTCCACGGTTCGAGTGGCTTTGGTCAGGAATTTGCCGATTCCATCAATCCCGATTGGAAGACAAAACCCCTTGAGGATGTGCTCAAGGCGGCAGACTGGTTTAAACAACAAAGCTGGATAGACAGTGATCGCATGGTGGCGGGTGGTGCAAGTTATGGTGGTTACCTGACCTCGATTATTTTGGGTCAGCCGCATCCCTTTAAAGCGCTATTGATCCATGCTGCGGTTTACGACATGTATGCACAAATGGCGTCGGACTTTGCCGTACACAGTACCCGATTTGGCTACTATTGGGATAATCCAGAACTGTATAAAGCCATTTCGCCCCATTACTTTGCGGCTAACTTCAACACTCCAACCTTAGTCAGCCATGGTCAACTCGATTACTTAGTGCCGGCGACCCAAGGGTTCGAACTGTTCCACACCCTGCAAAGTCGACATGTTGAATCGCGGATGATTTATTTCCCCGATGAAAATCACTGGATTATGAAGCCTAATAACTCAGTCTACTGGTATAACGAAGTGAAGAAGTGGATGACCCACTTTGCCGAACCTGGCGCGCGTTAAACGCGATTCATAGATACAAAAAAGGTCTGCAATGCAGACCTTTTTAATGGGTTTACTTAAACTAAAGCGTAGGCTAACGCTTTAGTTTGAAATGACTTAGCTTAAAATGACTGAGCTTATTGGCCAAAGCCAGTGGCTTTAATATCCACGGTTTGCACTTTGCCATACTTAGCGGCGATAGGTGCAATTTTAGCCGCGTTGCCAATCAGCACAAATTGCAGATCTTTTTGCGGGAAGTAAGTTTTCACGAGCCTTTGAGTTTCTTCTAAGGTCAAACCATCCACCTTAGCTTGGAACTCATTGATAAACTTATCATCGAAGCCGTATAGATACATGCCAGACAATAATCCCGCCAGTTGGCCTGAGGTTTCAAACTTAGGTGGGAACTGACCTTTCACATAGGCTTTAGCCGAATCTAAGGTGGTTTGATCTACGCCTTTCTCCCATAAACGAGCATAGGTTTTCAGTGCGAGATCAATCGCTTCTTGAGTGGTTTCCGTCTTAGTGAAAGTGCTAATAGTAAACACACCCGAATCGGTATAAGGACTAAAACCTGAGCGTGCGCCATAGGTTAAGCCAGCGTTTACCCGCAGCTCGTCGTTAAGCCAAGAGGTAAAACGACCACCTAAAATAGTGTTCACTACCGTTAAACCGACATAGTCTGGATTGTCACGACTAATGCCTAAACCGCCGATAACAAAGGTGGTTTCGATTGCATCGGGTTTATCCACCAGCAAAACTTTAGCCGCAGTTAACTGAGGCAAGCCTTGATTTAAGTCAGGCTGCACCAGCTTTTCGCTGCCTTTCCACTGACCAAAGGTTTGCGTCAGCTTAGACTTCATCGCAGCAACATCAAAGTCACCCACGACGGTAATCGCGGTATTGGCCGGTTGGTAGTAACTCTTATGGAAAGCGCGCAGTTGCGACACTGTCACTTGTTCAAGCGAATCACTGTTACCCGAAGCCGCATTACCATAAGGATGGGCACCAAATACCAGCTTATCGAAGTAACGACCAATCACCGCCCGTGGGCTTTCTTTATCTTGCTGCAGCCCCGCAATCGCGCGTTGCTTAAGTTTATCGAACTCGGCAGCGTCAAAGTCTGGCGTTAACATCGCCGCGCTAAATAAGCCCAGCATGACGTCAGTGTCTTTCGCCATAAAATCGGCACTGAGATAGCTGCCTTCTTTATCCGCTTCAGCACCTAAACTTGCACCGAGAAAATCCACTTGCTGCTCGATATCCGCCTTAGATTTACCCGCCGCCCCTAACAGCAAACCTTCTGCCGTCATTTGCGCCACGCCTGCGGTGGTGTCATTGACAGCCCCCGCACGTACCACGGCATTTAAGGTGACTAAAGGCACTTCGCGCTGCGGCATTAAATACACAGTTAAGCCGTTATCCAGCACGAACTTGTCGTAACTTGGCATCACAAAGCTGCCAGTTTCGACGCGTTTTGGCGCCGATGTCGTAGCACAACCTGCTAAGGCTAAACTTGTGCCTAGGGCTAATGCGGCCATTAACTTAGAAGGTTTCCCGAGTGATGCCATCTTAAGTGATTTCATTGCTGTCAATTTCGCTGCCGTTGATTTCATTTAGAGATCTCCTCGTTTGCCGCCAGCACAGCTACAGTGCGATTCGATTTACGTAAATAGGTTTGGGCAACACGTTGAATATCCGCTGGCGTTACCTTGTTATAGGCTTCTGGCGCATTAAATAGCTTGTCGTAACTGCCAAAATACATCTCATAGGTGCCTATGGTATTGGCCTTGCCATTAATGGTTTCCATCGAACGATAGAAATCCATCAACTTGATATTTTTAACTTTATCCAGTTCTTGCTGGGTAACGCCCGTTGTCGCAATCGCATCGATTTGTTCAATCAGCGCACGCTCCAGCGTCGAGGCTTTCACCTCAGGCGTGGCAACACCCATCACATAGAAGAGGTTAGGATCGACCGACATCGGCATATAGGTTTGCGCTTCTAAGGCCACTTGTTTATCAACCAGTGATTGATATAAACGCGAGCTATTACCTTGGCTTAAAATCGAGCTTAATAAATCCAGCGCATAATAATCTGCGTGAGTCGCCGCCGGAATATGGTAAGCCAGCATCACATTCGGTGTGCTCACCGATGCCTTTTGCACAAAGGTACGACGCTCGCCCTTTTGCTCAGGTTCTACGGTGCGAATCGCTTTAGGCGGAGTTTGTGCCGGAATAGGCGCAAAGTATTTGTCGGCCAAGGCTTTAACTTGGGCAACCTTCACATCACCGGCAATCACAACCACGGCATTGTTCGGCGCATAATAGGTTTTGTGGTACTGCACGAGATCTTCCAGCGTCCAAGCGGCAATATCCGACTCATGGCCGATCACCGACCACGAATAAGGATGAGCTAAAAACGCCACACCTTTAATTTCGCCTTCAAGGGCATTCCAGTTAGAGTTTTCTAAGCCAGTGGAGCGTTCCGACTGCACTACACCACGTTCGCTATCGACCATAGTTTGGTTGATATCTAAGTTTGCGATACGGTCGGCTTCGAGATCGAACATAGTTTCAAGCGCATTGGCAGGGAACCAATCGGTATAAACCGTCATGTCTTCAGTGGTATACGCATTGTTCGCGCCACCTGCGGCTTCCATAGTGCGGTCGAACATTTTCGGGCCGTACTTTTTCGAACCGTTAAACATCATGTGTTCGAAAAAGTGCGAAATACCGGTAATGCCGGGCACTTCGTTACGTGAACCGACTTTCCAAAACAAATACATGTTGGCATTGGGAATTGAGGCATCTTCTAGCACCATGATTTTCATGCCGTTATCTAGCGTGAAACTCTTAATGTCTTCTGCCGTGGTGGCCTGTGCTTGGCTTAGGGGATTCAAAAGTCCCATGGCCAACACAAGAGCCGATAGCGTGCGCTTCATCTTGTTCGCTCCTTGCTGTAAATATCCACATATAGAGGTAAATTGTTTAACAAATCAAGCGCAGAAAGCGTATCCCGCGCCGATTTTTTGTAAGCTCAAGTTATACCGAAGAGCTTACGGAATAACGTCTGTCCGACTTATTGCGCATTTAGCGCAGTCAACGCCACTTTAGTCATGGCCTCAACTCCCACTTTTAACGCACTTTCATCCACATAAAAAGCCGGAGAATGATTGCTGGCCGCGGTTTCAGGGTCAGTTCCCTTTGGCGTCACCCCAAGGAAGAAAAACATCCCCGGCGCTTCTAAGGCGTAATAAGAAAAGTCTTCGGCACCTGTAATTAACCCAGGTTCAATCAGCATCTTATCGCCCACCACACTGGCAAGCACAGGACGCATGCTAGCGACTAACTCGGGATTATTGACCACAACAGGATAACCTGGGTGGATCTCTGTGGTCGCACTCGCACCAAGCGTTTTCGCCGACAACTCGGCCATTTCAGCTAAACGCAGTTTGATATCGGCGCGCATGGGCTGGTCGAAGGTGCGAATAGTGCCAATCAGCTCGACTTCATCGGGAATAATGTTAGAGCGAATGCCACCATTAACCGCACCAAAACTCACCACGGCAGGGGCTTTAGTGATATCCACCTGACGGCTGACGATCGTTTGCACGTTAGTGATAATTTGCGCCGCAGCGACAATAGGATCGACCCCATTCCAAGGACGCGAACCGTGGGTTTGGCGGCCTTTCACTTTGATCGTAAAGGAATCTTCACTCGCCATCGCTGGGCCACTGCGCACGCCAATCATGCCACTCGGCATGCTAGAGGTAACATGCATACCAAACACTTGGTCAGGTTTACGCTTAGCAAACAGCCCTTCTTTAAGCATCAATTCTGCGCCGCCTTCTTCCCCGTCTGGCGCGCCTTCTTCGGCAGGTTGGAAGATAAACATCACATCACCCGCGAGGCTGTCTTTCACTTTCACAAGGTTTTCAGCCACGCCCATCAACATGGCCACATGGGTATCGTGGCCACAGGCATGCATCACCCCTACCTTTTGATCTCGATAGGTATCGGTCGCTTTAGAGGCAAAGGGCAAGTCAACCACCTCAGTAACAGGTAAAGCATCCATATCCGCCCGAATTGCAATCAACGGACCAGACTTGCCACCTTTCAGCTTCCCGCCTTTCAAAATGGCCACAACGCCTGTATGCGCCACACCCGTTTGTACTTCCAATCCTAATGATTTCAGATGCTTTTCAATAATCTTGCTGGTGCGAAACTCACGATTTGACAACTCAGGGTGTTGATGTAAATCGCGGCGCCAGTCGATCACCTTTTGCTCCACACCCGCCGTCAACTTAGCCGCATCCGGCATAGCACTGGTCGCTGCTTGTGCCGAACTCAAACTCGCGCCCATAAAGCTCAAGGCTAAAGCCGAAGCGAGTAAAGTCTTAGAAAAATGGGATTTATTTGCTGAAGATTTAAATTCAAACGCCTTTAGGATTGCTGATTTTGAGATAGCAGATGGTGATACAGAAGGTAAAGTCATAGCGATAGCCTATTGTTGTTTTTATAAGCTACCTAAACTACACGGACATGGATTAATTGTTAATAGATTTAATGATGAAGGTAAAAAACACAACAGGTATTAAGGACTAAAAAACGTCAGCGATAGAGATTAAGCCCTGTCATTCCAGTGACTCGCAGCCAGTCCGTCCATGAATGCTCGAACGTGGCATCCATGCCACGGACGGTCACTTCCATGACAGTGCTTAATGCCGTTAATTCCGGCGTACATATTTAGCTTATTTCTCATCCACAACATCTATCAATGGATGAATCACTCTGTTCTTTAGGCGCAAATTTTCACGACCAGAAGCCGACTTAATTTCCATTATTTGGCATTGAATCAATTCTTAAGCGATTTGATTCATCTTAAGAGAAAAACCGCCCCAGCATAGCCGCAAACGGGGCGCGAGGTCGGGTTTTAGGGGGTAGCGTGAATCAGTCTGCTCTAGAGTGATTCAACGGCACAATTTTCAGCTACTTTTTTACATCGAATGTGATCGTGTTGCGAATCTGCTTTATGGACTTTGTCACCTTTCATATTCACGATACTTCGAGACCTTCCCTAACAATCTACCAAAACACAACACAAACAGAGGTGGAATAAACACAACCAGCAATAAATCTGGACCCGATAAGTCGTCTAAGACTTTCCTAAAATAGTCTGAAAAAAAAGATACCTTTGGTAATTCAATTTTCTCTATAAACCAAAGAGTCATGGTAACAAACACAACTAACCACCATCCCCAAAATACATATTTCACACAATCGCGTAGAACTGCACTATATACTTTAGGTGCCGTATAAGCGAAAGCAATCAATGGGATCAATATACCAAGAAACCACCCGACTATATCTTTAAGTTCCATACTCTTCCTAAAAAGTAATGCATTTACGGCTGGTTTGGAGTTCCGCTAAAAACAAGTCAGCCAACATGCGTTGGTAAAATTTTGTCATAATCGTCACCACCATATATCACGAAAACAACAAACAGAAGAAGACTAAAACACTTAGTCCTAGAGTGATTCATGGACACGATTTAAGTGACACAGCCAAAAAACTAAGATAAGACATTGATCTTATATCCACCAATAGTAGCTTCTAGTTTTTTAAAACCTAATCTTGTAGCTTCTGAAGATGGAGATACTACGTTTCTTCCCCCCCCTCGTTCACACGCATAAATTTCATGAGAAGAATCAATTTCTGGATTTAACACAAGTAAAGCTTGTTCTATTATGCTGAACTGAATATCTGATGTTTCCAGAGAATTGAGCAGGTCTTGCATTCCTCTGTAACCAACTATTTCATATAGTATTAAACTGCCAACTTTATCTTGATATTCATATTTCAATTCAATCATCTTAATCTCCTTATTGTTAGAATTCTCCGCGGCAACATACCATTTAAATAGGTATGAATGATGTTATCGGAATTTTATTTTTTTGAGGTAGCGTTATCATTCTTTTAGGCTCACTTTTCACCGATTAATGATCTTGATTTACGCCCTATACACAAAATATAAACCAACATTAGTACTGATTTTGGAGCCCAAAAACAACCACTAAAATCAATGTAGAAGGCAGCTTTACGCGCCTGGGTAAGTCTGCGGTAGAATGATTAACTTCTCGCTTTGGGACAGAAGAGAGCTAGATTTCCCCTCATCGCCCGTTAAGGTCACATTAACACAAGTGCCATATTAGATTTCTTTGCTTTATTGAGGTGATACATCATCTAGATGTAGCTCTATAACCTTACTAGATATGGTTAGTCGTTTTACTACCTTATAAATGGTATCATTTAGATGGACTATACTTCCCTCAGTGTTTTTCCCCTGAAGTTCTTTAGCATTAACCATATAACTAGGCGTTCCACTTAGGAAGACAAGCTTATATATTTCTGGAATTGGATGAGTTGTAATAATGTTTATCTCACCTTGACGCTTCTTCATGCGATTTTTAACATCATTTAAATAATCCTGACTTTGTTTACTTAGCATATGTTTCCTTATAATTATTTCATAATCAGCTAACTTGGTTAGAAACCATTCTATTAATTGAGTGCATATTTTTATTCAGGCATGAAAATACCTCCTTTTGAAAAGAAATAACTTATTGAGAAGATGTAAAGGTAACGACAATATATGGTTTATATCTTGAGTAAAGTAATGGAGGCTAGAACTAGCCCATATCAATACAGTACCATAAATACTAGTTAAATGCAAATGATTATCACTTGACTGCAATGCAGTGATGCTAAGTGCACAAGGCAACTTGAGGCCTAAGAGATGCGTATTGGACAAAAGCACGTTAGCCCGAAGCTAACACTAAATGCCTGTTTTTAGCACCAGAACCAAACTAGGTAAGTTTGATTCACGGATTTTAACGACCATGTATTTAAACTTCGTCCTAAAGACATTTTATAAAAACCTTCAGGTCACATATTTTTATTGATAAATTTCTTCAAACCATCGGACTGGCGGCGCGCTGTTAAACAAGGCCAAGTCGCTATGCATCATTGGTAAAATAGACCAATTTACCTTGGCTATTTTGACTCAATGCCATAGTCAGCACGAAAGGATTTCAACCCTCGGCTTGAAAATTGTAGGGCACGGGTGTCGAGGGCTTTCTCTGCCCAGCCTTTAGCCAAAATATCCTTAAGAACCCATTGACCTAGAACACCAGCTAGATGGCTGCGACGCTCGCTCCAATCGAGGCATGACTTACACAAAGGGCGGCGAGATTGACGACTTTTCGGTACATCGAATACATCATCTGGTGCACCCAGCAACGAGTGTTCTACGCCACGTTTAGCAAAAAAGGTCATCCCTGCTGCGGTGATTTTTGTTTCGCCCCCTTCATGGACGATCAAATCCTGCCGACTTAAGCTGTCATAAAGCGCAACCCCCAATTCACCCGCGAGATGATCATAACAAATGCGAGCCAGTCTCAATCTAGGGTCCGCAGGTCCATGAATGACATTAGGGTTCGCAATGGCAGCGCTCATGTTGAGCAGACTTTCCAACAGTTCGGCCACTTGGCGGCTCTGGAGCTGAAAATACTTATGCCTCCCCTGCTTACGCACGAGCAATAGCTCACCTTCAACCAACTTAGTTAAATGGCTGCTGGCAGTCTGTGGCGTGATGTCAGCTTCAAGAGCCAGTTCTGTCGCAGTCAATGCCTCTCCGCCCATTAAAGCTATCAACATACGTGAGCGGGCGGCGTCACCAATCAAGTTGGCAATAAAAGCGATGTTAGGTTCCATGCTTGTAATCTCATTCGGGGACAGTTCGATAACCATCGAAGCATTAATTTTTCTGGTAATTACAATGCAACTAAAACCTTTAGCACACAAGCCAATGGCGCCAAACACTATGAAAATTACCTGTTTTATCGAATACAAAATAGACCCCTTCAAATTGGAACAATTTGCCCAATATGCTGAAAACTGGGGCGATATCATTCCAGCCTACGGCGGCGAACTCCTTGGCTACTTTCTGCCACACGAAGGCACCAACGACACTGCATTTGGTCTCATTAGCTTCGATAGTCTGGCCCACTATGAACGCTATAGAGACAAACTGAAGACAGAAGCCGCAGGCAAGGCAAATTTTCAGTTGGCCAAGCAAGGAGAATTCATTTTGAGTGAAAAACGCAGTTTCCTAAAGCCGATAGCAAAGACCTATCAAAGAGCTGCGGAGACAAAACTATGATGGTCGTTATTTTTGAAGTCGTGCCGAATCCCGGCTGCCAAGAACGGTATTTAGAGATAGCCGCCGACCTGAAATCAAGCCTGAGTGAAATTGCAGGATTTATTTCAATCGAACGGTTTCAGAGCATGGTCAATCCCGAACGCTTATTATCGCTGTCATTCTGGGAGAATGAGGCTGCGGTACAGGCTTGGCGACAACAGATATATCACCGCGAGGCACAAACTCAAGGACGCGTACAATTATTTGCCGACTATCGCCTGCGGGTTGCCGAAGTTGTTCGTGACTATGGCATGTTCGACCGTACTCAGGCACCAAGGAGCAACTGATATGCTGCTACTTGAGTATCTGAACGCCCATTTTTATACTCGGCAACAACTGCTCGAAGTGACAGGGCAGACAGAAGCTAGGTTGATTAACTACCAAACTCAAGGCGTTATGCCTGCATGCTCCTATCGACTGCAGCTCAGCATAGTTTGCGATTCCGTCTTTGGCACACATAATGAACAGCTGGCAATTGAATACTATGCCAAAGGCTATGGCGCTTGGTTAACTATGCTGCATCAACTCGATACAGACACAGACATTTATCCCATCTTTCAGCGGCGCTATCTTGAAGCCATTGAAAAATTAACCGCCCCAGAAGGCAACGGCCTCGAGCGGATTCCAGACACCAATCTAGCGCAACATATACAGCAGGAATGGGAGCATTTCCTAGCGGGCACCTATGGCTTATGTACTCAATCTGGATTGCCGGAAGATATTGTCGCAAAAGAACTCGCCATAATCACAATTAACGCTTTAACCAGCAAAGACGAGCTGAGTCATAACGAGTTGCTCAAACTGACAACGGCAGTCACGCTGCTAGATGAGGTCAGCGCTGCATTTGCGCCGCACGAAAAATCCCGAAGTTCCCGCTATCGTCTAGTGGATGAAATACGTCGGCGTTATCGACTAGCGGATCACGCCAACACATAGCCTTAGCTGCAAAGGACATGATTTTAGTTAAACCGCTACGACTGCATTAATTTACTTTATGCATCTCTTTATATAAAAACACTACGTCTTTATCGATGATTTCGAGTCGCCAGCCATAGTAATGCGCAAGCCACTCAAAGGTCGCTTGTGCGTAAAAATTGATGTGGGTGGGATCGTTTTTATAGTGCCAACTGGCAAAGGCGGTTTGATTTTGTACGCGCTTGGTCATCACAGCCAATATGCCGTTGGGTTTTAATAACCTATCAAGTTGGGCAAGCAAACCTGCGGCATCGCTCACATGCTCTATGACTTCGGTTAAGGTAATAAAGTCGTATTGGCGGACTAAGGTTGCGGGGTTATTAGCGTAATAAAGGTCGTAATTATCGATTTGATAACCCCGCGCCTTTGCCATCAAGCTCAAGGCTTTGCCTTCGCCGCAGCCAAAATCGAGCCCTTGGGCCGAAGTGCTAACACGGCTAAGTAGTGGCTCGAGTGTGCGATTTAAAAAGGTTTGATAGCCCAGATCATCGGCATGGTTCTCGTGCTTATCATACTCGGCTTTTTCTTCCTCGGCCGAGAGATAAAACTGGGCTGGCACGCTAACCAGTTGGCAGGTTTGGCATTGGTGATAATCGCGCTTTTTATCCTGATGATAAGCGAGTAATTCTGTGCAGTGGCATAAGGGGCAGATATTCAACAACAATTCCTAGGGATAGTAAGGTGTAATTAATGAGAGTAGTCGCAATGCCAACAAATAAGGCTAGCACTGCCTAGCTGAAATCGACTGTGTCGATGGCCCGCTTAAGGCTTTGGGATTTTACGCTCTTTTGCTGCGGCTTCTTTTGCTTCCCGTAAATATTTTTGCTCGCGACTTTCCCTCTCGTCGAACTGTTTCTGTGCCTTGAGTTTTTGCTGAGCCTCCCAATCATGGGTTTGGGACTGCTGTTTGATTTTATCTTCTCGCTCTGCAGTCTCCTTGGCGGCTTGGCGCGCCTTCTCTAATTGGGCCTGCTCTAATCGCTGGGAGTCTATACGGGCCTTATCGGCTCTTTGCTCTAGGGTTAATTTTGGCTTTGGCGCATCGGCGGCATTAGCCACAGCAAGATGAATGCTGGAAATCAGTATGAACGACATCAACATTTTAGAGATGAGCACCTTAGATAAATGTGCCATTTCCTGCCTCCTTTATTTGGTCATCGGATGGATGAACGATAACAGCCAACTCAAACACGATGCGAAAAACATAGCATAAAATCTGTCAAAGTTTGAAATATGCAGCAGGTGTTCTTAAAAAATATGCTTAAATACAAGTCTTAAACTACACTTTTTGAGTTTCTATTTGAGTGAAACAACAATTAGGTTTATTTTTAACCCCATTGGAATGATGTACTATTGGGCAACTTCGTATCAACGAAGACCTAAAAAATAGGATGTGACCTTATATGTGTCACAAGGGAGTATCCTAAATGATCAGATGGCAACACTTACTTAAGAAACTCAGTACGGATGATCCAGTACTGCAAGAAAAGCTGTCGCTCTGGCAAGCACATCCCCACAAAACTCCCCTAGCCTTAATTCAAGGCTTCAGCTTTATTAGCGCCAACCAAGCGACACTCGGTTATTTTGAGACTGAGTATGACGCCTTTGTGAATGCGACGCCCTATGACTTTTCTCCGAGAATTCAATCCTCCGGCCGCAACAGTGTTGAATATGCGAGGGAAATGATCCTCGAAGCCATTGCAGGAAATAATGTTGAATTCAACTGGCTACACTTGAGTCAACTCGGCAATGAACTGCCAACTCGAGTAAACCTTTATCGCTGCTATCTGCAGCAACAGCCCGTTGTGCTCGTGGAATTTAAAGCGCTCAATCGCCGTAATCAAATGCGCGAAATTATTACCGATGGCTTTGCCCATATTCCTAAAGAGATTTTGTCGACGACGCTCGAGGAAAGTGCCGAAGCTGTGTATATCACAGACACGGAAGATCAGATTTTGGCAGTTAATAAAGCTATGTGCCGTATTTGCGGTTATAGCGCCGAGCAGCTTATCAGTAAAACCCCTGAATTTTTAGAGTTGAAAAGCCATCATTTAGGGGCAGAAACCGAATGCCAAACTGCACTGAAGCAAAGGGGCTTTTGGCAGGGTGAAACCTGGAAGAAACGTTCAGATGGTAGCAATTTCCCAGCTTGGCAGAGTAGCCGTAAAATCATTACCGAAGATGGCGCTCACTATAATGTGAATATTTTCAGTGATATTAGCACGAAAAAGTTGTTAGAAACTCAGCTGACGACCCGTGCTATGTACGATACCTTGACTGGATTGCCTAACCGATTCCACCTTAAGCAGATCCTCAATACTGCCCTCGAAAAACTTAAAACCGATCCCCTCGCCCTCGGTGCGCTAATGTTTTTAGATCTCAATGGGTTTAAAAATATCAATGACAGCTTCGGCCACTCCATGGGCGATAGAGTATTACAACTCGTCGCAGCCAGACTCGAAGCCGGTTGTATCGAAAAAGCCGACATAGCTAGGATGGGCGGAGATGAGTTTACCTTAGTGCTGCAAGACTGTAGCTGCAAGGATGAAATCCAACTGTTTGCAGAACAGATACTCAGCTTATTTGAGAGCCCCTTTGAAATTGAAGGACAAAAGTTTTTCTTAGGCACAAGTATCGGCATTGCACTATTTCCGACCCACAGTGATAAAGCGGGACAGCTGATAAGTCTTGCAGATACGGCCATGTATTGTGCTAAAAAGAGCTTACCGCACCTCGTGTTTTACGATAAGGCTATGAGCCAGGCCGCAGAGTTAAAGCTGCAGTTAATCAATAGTCTAAGACATGCTCACAGCTTAAAACAGTTCACTCTCGCCTATCAGGCCATAGTGGATTTACACACAAATCAAACGATTGCAGCCGAAGCATTACTGCGCTGGCAAAAATCACCTACCGAGTATTATGACGCTGCCGACTTTGTACCATTGCTGGAAGAAACAGGGTTAATTGTCAGTATTGGTCAATGGGTATTAGAACAAGCTTGTGTGCAAGCGGCACTATGGCGGGCACATAATCAGGCAGACTTTAGAATTTCAGTCAATGTGTCGCCACTGCAATTGGAACACTTAGATTTTATCGACCAAGTAATTAACGCCTTGGACATGGCTAATTTACCTGCTGAAGCACTGATTTTAGAAATCACCGAATCGGCACTGTTACGCCAACCTGAGCAAGCACGACTCACACTCAACCGCATAAAAGCCCTAGGTGTCAGCATTGCTATCGATGATTTTGGTACTGGATTATCCTCACTCAGTCGTTTAGGCACTTTGCCCATAGACAGTGTAAAAATTGATGCCGAGTTTGCCTTGCGCTTAAACGAAGTTTCAGGACAAAAGCTCTGCAATGCCATAGTGCAACTCGCACAGGCACTCGATATTCACTTCGTCGCCGAAGGCATAGAGACTCAACAACAAAGGGACATAATGACAGACATGGGCCAAGGTTTTGCCCAAGGATTTCTTTTTGGTTATCCGAGTTCAGTCGATAACTTCACCCAAACCTTTCTTGCGGAAAAACATATAGCTTAAAGCTCGATAGCCCTGCCAGCACGCCATCAACTAATGGTGATTAACAATAGAATTACTCCCCTGCAAAGCCAGTTATGGACTGGCAAAGCACTTTCACTATTATTAACAAAAACATATAGCTTAAAGCTCGATAGCCCTGCCAGCACGCCATCAACTAATTGTGATTAACAATGGAATCACTCCCCTGCAAAGCAATTGGCTGGCAAAGCTATCTCATCATTTGCTGCGCAAATGAATCCTTATTATTAAACCGTATTTCACACTAAGTTAGCGTGATCTGAATAAGATTTTGACTAATTTAATTCGTACGCAGTATCAAAACTCAATAACTTAAAGGCATTAAATCAGACCTAAAACCTCTAAGGCTAAATAATTTCAAACCATTCACTTAGTCTCGCAGTTAGGTTTGTTTGAGTTCTGATAACGAGCCTGCACAGTGCTCGGCATCGCCTTAATCCGCAGCTCAACCATAGCATCAAATGCCGCCATTAATGGCTGAACATCCAGTGCAGGATCAAGAGCGCTTAGCATATAAGCGCAAGCTTCTAAGGTCGATAAACTGTCGCTACGACTCGACTTACGGATCCGATAACGCGACTCATAACCTTCAGTCAAATGCACCGCTGGATACTGGGTTAACCAAGGATTCAGCTGCAACATCTTAAATGCCTTACGCCAAGTACCATCGAGTAAGAGCAATACACAATCTGGGTTGATAGGCTGCTGTTCAACACTCACACTTTGCTCAGAGGGATAGACGAGATAAATAGGCTTATTACATGCCGCTAAATATTCCCGCAAACCATTGAAGTCGGGCTCGTTTTCGCCCACATAAACTTGCGTTTCTGCGACCACAAGACTCAATACCCGCACACTATTTTTTTTATGTTCGACTTCACTCGGGTGCTGTAAAACCACCAACTGAGTCATTGGAGAGATAGGCAGAACACTCGCACACAGACAAGCATTCAGGGGATAACGACAAATAGCACAATAGTGGCGGGACAAGCTTTACCCTCGGTTTAGTGAGTTATTTTACGAGTATACCAAAGGATAAAAGGGTATTAGACACAATAAAAAATACCCACAGTTCGCGGTCAAACAAACTGTGGGTAAAGGGTGTACTCTGTGATTAACGACTTTGTAATTAACCTGTGCTGCGAACTAATGCTCGCCAGCTAACTGCTCTTGATGCCAGTGGTCAAATCGACTCAGCGCCATCATCAATAATAAACCGAGAGGAAATACGCCCATCACTAAGGCCACTGCATAAGGGGCGGTTAAACTCGTTTGTTGTACGAGTCCAGCAAGCACGGACGCACCGCTCATCTGAATAAAACCTAACATAGCCGCGGCAGTTCCAGCTCGTTCACCAAAGGCCGACAGAGCCATACTGGTCGCTGGACCGAGTAAGAAGGAAAATCCAACCCCTAACATCAACATAGGCAACATAAAGGCAAACGCTGCCATCATTCCAGTACTCGGACCGAATTGCTGACCCGCCACAGTGAGTGCTGCAGACAAAACGAGTATGGACAGGGCCAAAATCGTTGTAGGACGATTACCGAGTTTGCGAATGATCAGGGGTGCAGTAAAACAGGCCACGATATTAAACACGGCATTGAAACCGAATAGACCACTGAACATGAGCTCAGAAAGCCCTAAATGCCCAATCAGCCACACAGGCGCATACGACACGTAACACAAAATCGCCGCCATCGCCGACATACAAGCAAAGGCATAAAACAAAAAATGAGCGTTACCCAGTACAGGCTTATATCGACCCCAACGGTAAAGTGGGCCAGTGGTGACCGTATTAGCAGGTCGAGTCTCAGGTAAGCGATAACCGACAACAAGCATCATCAACATGGCATATAACGTCATGAATACGAAGGTTGAGCGCCAACCAAATTGCATTGCTAATAAGCCGCCTAAGGTCGGTGCTAATGCGGGAATAACGCAAATGGCGCCATTTAAGTAACTGTAAATCTTAGCGCCTTCCTTTTGATCGTAGCAGTCACGTACGGCGCTGAACACCACAATAGAAGTCGAACAGGCAGCCAAACCTTGCAGCAAACGGGCAATCTGTAACCAATGAAATTCGACAGCTGCAGCTGCTAAAAGGCTACTCGCACAGTAGAGTAACACCCCGAAAATAGCCACGGGACGGCGACCATAACGGTCGGCTAATGGCCCAATCAACACTTGACCTAAACCCATAGCGAATAAAAATAATACGATCGTGGATTGCACATCACTGGCAGATACGGCGAATTCTGCCGCCATAGTTGGCATTGAAGGTAAGTAAATATCGATGGCTAATGGGCTAAGAAGCACCATAGACATCAGGATAGGTAATAGATTGCGCCGCATAAATAATCTCAGTTGATCAGGAAAAGGTATTTCAGTGGGCGCTATTTTAATTAACTCAAGGTATGAACAGAAATGGTATAATTTCCAAAGTAAATTTCCTCTGAGGAATATCTGTGAATATCGACAACTTAGCCAGAATCGATCTTAACTTGCTGGTCATACTCAAAGTTCTGCTAGAAGAGCAAAGCGTGACTCGCGCCGCCAGCCGATTACATATAAGCCAGTCAGCCCTCAGTAAGAGCTTAAATCGGCTCAGAGAAACCTTAGATGATCCGCTATTTCAGCGCACGGCCCACGGCTTAAAACCGACGGCGCACGCCCTCATTCTGGGACAAAAACTGCCGAATATTTTGCAAGACTTGTATCAACTCACCCAACCTCCGACCTTCAATCCCGCCAGTAGCAATCGACAGTTCTCCTTTGCCATGGTGGAAAGCGCCTATGAAACCTTAATCCCATATTTTATTGGCCCTATGTTGACCACTGCACCCAATGTCAAACTTGACTCCTATGTCTGGACCGAAAAATCGATGCAGGATTTACAACAAGGGCAAATTGACTTTGGTATTTCAGGGCGGGACTTGCATCCATTGTCCGATTTTCAGGTGGATCGCCTGCCCGAAGGGATTGCCTATCAAACACTGTTTACCGATCAACAAGTGTGTTTAGTGCGTGAAGACCACCCGCTGATGGCGGCGCTCACTTCAGAACAATGGAAGCTCCCACTCTACCTCGACATGGCCCATGTGCAGGTTCGCTGTGAAGGCAGCGATTGGTGGGCACTGGATTACTTTCTTGCCGATCTCGGCCATCGACGCCGGCTCAGTACGACAGTACCCGATTTTTATGGTGCCGCCAGTGTATGCGCCCACAGCGACTTAATCTTCACTCTGCCCTCGAGCTTTGCAAGGCACGCCTGCCAGCTCTATCCGCTTAAACTACTGCCCTTACCCTTCGAATTTATGCCCATGGCCTATGTGCTGTTATGGCATCAAAGAAATGATGAAGATCAAGGGCATAAATGGATTAGAGAAACGATTTGTCAGAGTGTCGCTAAGTTATTTACTCCCGCAGAAATGCTTTAATACCAATCACTTTAAATATCTAATCAGTTCAGAGCCACACAGGCATTTCAATCCAAGGCGAATTGACGCAGAAATGGTTATTCCCTTTTAAGTCAATGCAACACCGGAGTGGGATGCCTGTGTGGCTCCCGAAGGGCGGCTGATGTTAATGGCATGGCAACGCGCTTTATACTGCATTCAAGGCTTTCGACAGAGAACCACTATGCCTTCAAGCCTTCGCCTTGTCTAAAGCGCGTTGAACTTCCGCTGAATGAACAGATATTTAATACGATTGGTATGAAACACCAAATCACCATCAATAAAAAAGCCCGATAAAGCAAAGGCGTTATCGGGCTCTTATCAAAGTGAAGCGCTACAAATAGTGGCTACAGAATAAAGGTCGCGACCTGTGCATTAAGATCGTTAGCACGGGCTTTTAAGTCTCGCGCCTGTGCCAAATCAGCCATGGCCGAGGCGGTAATCTCATCGGTCACATCTTTAATCGCAACCGTATTTTGGGTGATTTCACCCGTCACTTGAGTCTGCTCTTCCGCTGCGGTAGCAATTTGGCCTGCCATATCTGAAATCACGTTGACCGCTTGTGTAATCTCTTCAAGGGCTTTTGCCGCCGCATTCGCATCATCAACACTGTGACCCGCTAATGCTTGGCTGCTTTCCATCAAGCTGACGGCTCTAGCGGTCGTACGTTGCAGCGTTTCAATCGTGGTGTGCACTTCTTGGGTCGAATCCTGAGTACGGCGTGACAGTACACGCACTTCATCGGCGACCACGGCAAAGCCACGGCCCTGTTCACCAGCACGAGCCGCTTCAATAGCCGCGTTAAGCGCTAATAAGTTGGTTTGCTCTGCAATCCCTTGAATCGTTGCTAGAATGCTTGAAATTGATTGAGCATGACGGCTCAAATCCCCAATGACATCGGTCGCTTGAGTGACTTCATCGGCCAACGAATTAATCGAGTTACGGGTTTTATTGACTAACTCTTTACCCTGTAAACTGCTGGCTGCAGATTGTTGAGCGGCCGTCGCCGTGTTTTCAGCATTGGCCGCAATCTCATTGGTCGCACTTGCCATTTCAGTTACCGCAGTCGCGACCATAGCGACTTCCTGTTGCTGACGTTGCAGTTCAGCCACCGAGGTTTGCGTGGTGGTAAGACTACGTTCAGCATCAGCATCTAACTCATTCGCTAACTGACGGATATGGCTGATCAACTGATGTTGACTACCGACAAAACGGTTAAAGCTGTCGGCAAGTACGCCCACTTCATCTTGAGTATCGACAGAAATACGCTGAGTTAAATCACCGTTACCATCGGCGATACGCGCCAGTGCCTGCGATACTCGGCTCAACGGGCCCAGTAACATGCCAACTAACCAAGAAATCGCTAACACACTCAAGAGCAATACAAGTGCCGATAGCCCCAGCTGAGTAAGTAACAGGCTCGTGAGTGGCGCTTCTAGCGTTTCCTTATCAAGCACTAACACTAATTCCCAATCTGTATTAGGAATATCAACGCTCCAAACTAACTTGTCGCGTCCTTCATTTTCAAAATACATAGGTAACAGAGTGCCAGATGCACGGCTCTGTTCAGGCAAGTTACGATTCAGCTCATTATCGATATCACCTATAGGTTTCATCGTCTTAGCTTGATCTTTATAAGCGATAACCGTGCCGTCTTTGTGCATCATGATGGCATAACCGTTGGCCGGTAACTTCATCCGATTAACACCGTCCACTAGGCTGGCGATAGATAAGTCACCACCCACAACACCTTGTGCGGTAGGCTGCGCCATAGTCACAACCAGAATGTTATAAGCCACATCCACGTATGGTTTTGTCAAAATAAGACCGCGCTCACTGGTGGCTTGTTGATACCAAGGGCGGCTACGGGGATCATAGCCCGTTCGGTCTATACTCGGATCAGAATCCAGTATTTGCCCCGCTTGGCTCCCAAAATAAGTTAACTGGAAACGGCCCGACGCTTGTGCTTGTTGTAATGTATTTAGGCTATCACCCTCAACTTTACTCGCCAGTGCCCCCATAATATCTTGGCGGCCAGCCAACCATTCTTGAATACGCTCTGCCTGCTGCTCACCTAAGCGTTGCACTTGTTCTAGGCTGTTTTGTAACAGCTGGGACTTTTGGCTGGAATAACTTTGCCATGACAACAAACCAATCACGAGTGAAAGGGCTACCACGACGGAGAACAGAATTTTTTGCTTGAGCGAATATGAGTTCATGTTGGCGTCTAATTTATTAACAAAGCAGTGAAATAAGAGGGTGTCTGAGCGAGTTGAACAAACATTTACATCCAATGTAATAAGGCGGCTAACTGAGTTAAAACTGCAGCTTAATCTGAACTGAATTTTCTCATACTCTGTACAGTTCGCAAAGAAGTTGCTCAGATTTAAATCAAAAAGATTCTTGTTAAAACATATAATTAACCGACCGTTATTCGATGAACAACATGGGCGACCTCGAGTTCACATATCAAGATGATACGTAACAGCTTAATAGCATCAGAGGTAAAATAAAGTAAATTAATCAAGATTAACGTGACCTAGACACACTCGCTATTGCACACTAAATGTCCACTGCCTATCGAGGAGTTCTTATGATTTATCACCAGTTCCAACAGAGCCCGCTGCAGACCCGAATTTCTGGCCCACGGGCTTGGTTAGCCATGGCGCTTAGCGTTAGCCTGATCTGTTTATCGCTATTTTTATTGCCCTTCGTGCTTTTATTTGGCGCTATTGCGCTCGGTTGTTTAGTCCTGTTTAGCCGTTTTTACATGGCACGTCAGTTGGCTAAATTTAATCAAGCACAGGCAAACGCCAAGCAACATGCCCATGCAGCAGAAGAGCCACAGAGCCAAGTTTATGGTTCAGAGACAATTGTTAGGGAAACGAATGCAACGCGCTATCAAGGGCGAACTTTTGAGCATAAAGAGGATGAACACTAGCAGCGATAGCATACTCCCCTTAAGCGAGTAATGTCTGTGCGCGATTAAGGCTATGAACTTCCGCAGGATCTTGAGTGACTTTAAGTACATTTTCAATCTGTAATGCAAGAGAACGCCAAAGAGGCTCGATAATATCAGCCTCTTTTTTATTGGCATTTTGTCGCGCCAGCTTCAGCAAAGCGGCGGCTCCCACAACATCAACTCGCCCTAAGATACCGTCGGCCAGCGCCATACTCAGCTCGATCATCGCGGGCACACTGTGGCCATATTTAATCACTTGGCGCAGATAATCCTCAGCCTGAGTCAAGTCACTACCAAAGGCATTATCGTCATTGAGCATATGCTGCGCCCGCGTCAGCATGGCATCGAGTTGTCCTTGCTCGGCAGCTTCTGCCATCCAATACTCGCTGGCAATCATATCTCGAGTACAGCCATCACCATTGGCGAGCATTAATGCCAAATGATACTGGGCATGGGGATAACCCGCTTGCGCGGCTTTGCTAATAAAATGATAGGCTTGAGTTAGATTTTTTTGCTGGTAATGCAGCACACCTAAGTTCGCCATCGCTTCGGTTTGCTCACCCTCCGCTGCGCGCTGTAAGTATTGCTGCGCTAATTTGCTATCGGGTTGAAATGACTCACTGCCGACAAGATAAAAATATCCCAATAACGCCATCGCATTGACTACCCCTGCCTCGGCCGCCGTCGCAATAAGTTGCTCACCTTTCGCCACCTCTGGCACACCTTGATAACCGTGGATCAAGGCCACACCGTGCTCATGTAAGGCTTCCATATGCTTAGGCGCCGCAAGGGCAAACCAATAGGCGGCACGGGCAAAACTGTCAGCGGCGCTAATGTGGGAAGTAAGAGGTAAAACGCCAGAAGGTTCTGGATTAGCAGTAGCTTCAGCTGAAGTGACAAACTCTTGATCTTGTTGCTGCTCTTGCTCTTTCAGTATCAGAGCCTTGGTCTTAAAGGATATTCCCACTAGATACTGGGCTTCGGCGTCATCTTCCATCACAGCGCGGTAGCATAAATCCTTCGCCGTCAGAGTATCAGATGCTTCATAACGATAATCAGGTGCGACTTGGCCTTTAACCTTGGGATACAAGTGTTCGACTAGCGCCAAAACATCTTTAATAGATTTTTGCGCCAGCGCGAGCAATTGCGCTTGGGTCAGGTGATATTTTTCAGGATGAGCGCCGCGGTTACCGTCAGCCCGCAATCGATGCAGGGCGCGGGTCGTCTTAACATCAATAACACGCTGCTGATTTAGTTGCTCGATCCTATCGTATAGATTCGGACTCGAGAACGCGATTTGCTTATCTTGTCCCAGTAACTCAGTAAGCTTGTGGGTAAAGCTGCGAATGTGCAGTAGCGACTGAGTCGGCACATCCTGCACATAGCTTTTTGCCTTGAGGTAGTCATCACTCAAGGAAGCCGAAAAATCTTGGATAAACTCGCTATCCTTAATGACCGTTTTCGTCCCCATGAGTGATTCCCTGCAGGCTGAATTGAGTTTACATTACTCGACGCTTGGTTTTTTCGACACCATATATAAGCGGAACAAAGCCACGTTAACGAATAAGCCAATGAAAGACATAAAGGTATCCGATAGCATTTGCAGCGGTAATCCGCCCATAGAAGCTGCGCCTGACAACAGATTACCCACCACAGAAAGAGGCAGATAGAGCATTAATAGTGCAATAGTTTTCAGCACGATAGGGCCACTAAAGCTAAAACTGCCCTTGATGGCTTCCAGCGGTGTTAAACGCTCAACCACGACCATAAAGTTCACATAGGCCAAACGGGCGAAGAGATAGAAGCTAATAACCAACCCCACCAGCCACACAGGACCAAAGGCAGCAAACAGCATCACTGGCGCTAAAATCGCTAAACCAGAAAACACCCCAGCTAATAATAGTGGTGGAACAAAAGGTAAACTGGCCTTCAGCACCATGCCAGCAGAAGGACTATGCCCTTGAGAACGCAGTTCTAAAAACAGTGTCAGGGCGGCGATTAATACCGAAAAAGTGAGCAGTAACAGCATCATGGCGACCATGTGTGGTGCGCCAAACTGTGGATTTTCAAGATCGACTTTACTCATCTCTACGCCAAGCCACAACTGGATCCCCACTTGGATCAAAAGTAATGGAATCGTCAGCATAGCGAGTTGCGCCAGATGATTACGGAAGAAGTTATAGGCTTCTGACAAAATTGCGGACAGTGACATGCGACTTTCCAAATAATTGAAATGAATTAACACTTAGAATTGCCGCTAAGGATACCGAAAATCCCGAAGCAATGCACAGCAGAAATCACCAGTGTGAATCGTAAATCACAGAAAACTACTGCAACAAAAGTTGCAAACCCGCTAAACTGTCCTGCGAACACGTGCGCAAACCATCAAAGGACGCTTCCATATGAAACACACTCTTACCCTCTCGATCTTCCTCGGCACTTGTATTTTAGCGGCGCCAGCCAGTGCAGGATGGTTAGATAACTTGGCCGGAACTCAAGCCAAAACGGAAAAAGCGGCCACGACGGCGGCAGCGACTCAGTCAAATGATTTGGTTGGCAACGTCATGTCACAATTGGGTTTAAACCAAACTCAAGCCGAAGGTGGCTTAGGCAGTTTATTAGGCTTAGCACAATCTAGCCTAGGGACAACCGACTATTCAAAACTGGCTGCCAGCATTCCTAATGCCGATAGCTTGTTAGCGGCAGCACCTAAATTGGACTCAACATCAGGCGTTTCTGGCTTGTTATCCAAGGCGGGTAATTTAGGCTCATCACTGCAAGGCAGTGCTATGGTGTTAGACGCCTTTGAAAAATTGGGTATTTCTAAAGATCTGGCGATGCCAATGATCAACATTGCTAAGTCTTACTTAGAAACCAATGGCACTGAAGGCACCTCTGACTTACTGATGAAAGGTCTGAACTCGCTACTGTAATCCCGTTTTATCTCACCCTAAGCAACTCAGTGCTTAGGGTGAACTTTCGCCCCTCAATCGACTCTACCTTATATTGCCCCCAACATGAGAACCGCCAAATATGATTGCGAAGTTAAGACGATTCTTTGAAGCACATACGCAAGCAGTCTCACCTGAAGACAAGGCGCATCAACTTAAACTCGCCGCAGCGAGCATGTTACTTGAAGTGGTGTTTGCCGATGATACCTTAACGGCTGAGGAAGAAGCCTTATTGCCTAAGCTGCTGACAGAAACGCTATCAATGTCAGAAGCTGACGCTAAAACATTGATTACTGAGGCTAAAAGTGTGCAAGGTAGCGCGACCTCACTGTTTGAATTTACCTCAGCCATTAACGCCGAATTTAGCCTAGCGCAAAAGCAGCAATTATTGCTCGCCATGTGGCAACTGGCCTATGCCGATGGGCAGTTATCCCAATATGAAGACCAAATCATTCGCCGTACCGCTGATTTGCTGTACCTCAAACACAGCGAGTTAATTCAAATGCGCAATCTTGCCATCGCCGCCAGTCGACATACTGATCAAGCGCCTCAGTAATTCCACGGTTAAATCAAAGTACCAATCGATTAATCCGTCGCATAAAAAAGCGTGAATGCAAAACGCTATCTCGTTTCACATTCACGCTATAGTCTCAAGACTCTATTGATATCGCCTTTGACTAAAAATGATTTGTCCTGCCGCGCGATTTACTTAAACCCAACTCACTTAAATCCTAAGCTAAGGCTTTACCGATTTCGAACCCTGAACCGCGTAACTCAGTCAACTTAGTCCGCAATCCACCCATCTCCATTCTTAATCCTTTCTTGGTGGCTAACTGGGATAACCAACTGGTTTTCTCATCATCCTCAATGGTATCCCACTCATCCAACACTTTGTAAGATAGGCATAATAATGCGGCAAGTTTTGAAAATGGGTCCGAATCCTTAGGATGATCTTGATACAAAATACCTTCCACCAACGCTGTGGTGAATTTCCAATTTTTGGCCAGCAATGCGCCGATATCGGGTGAATCATATCCAAGCAACTCACGCTCAAACTCATGCTTATCTTTGCCCTGCGCCACGGCTTCAGCAATTTTCGCCGCATCTTCAGGTGACACAGCCGCAATGAGTAAGTCGCCAATACGGTGCAAGATACCGCAGGTGAATGCTTCTTCAGGTATAGCACCACAACGTTTCGCCATTTCTTGGCTGTATAGGGCAATCTCAAAGGTTTGCCCCCAAAACTGGGCTAAGTCGATTCCTTCACACTTAGGAACCGCGCCAATTACGGCCGATGCAAGCACTAAAGTACGCAGGGTTTGCATCCCAAGACGCACCACGGCTTCGTCGATCGTACCCACCTCTCGACTGCGTCCATAGTGGGCACAGTTGGCAAGGCGTAATACCCTCGCGCTGATTAAGGGATCGTGTGCAACCTTAGTGGCAATACTTTTTACTGTCGCATTATCATCATTGACTGCGTCTAATAGTTCACTGATCGCCTTGGGTAACCTGGGTAATTCATCCACTCGATTGAGTAACGCAGCTGAATCCATTTTTATGCTCCTTCTGTATGAATGATCAAAATATAGAACACAAACTAGCGCCTCGCTCGCTAGATATAATTAAATATCAGTAATGTGCAATCCTTCTGCGACACCTATTACCGGCCATCAAACTTAAGGTTTACCCCTCGATTTCGCTCAATATTAGTCACACTCCAACATATTCAGCATCGAGATCCATAAAGCTATGCACAGGCTGACGCAGAGCGAAAGCGGGATTGAAGCCCTAACGCTAGAGGAGCAACTTTGCTTAAATTGTAAATAAATATTTCAAAAATTCAGTAAAGAGTGATATTGATAAAAGGCCATTAACTCACTGTAAGGAAGCAATATGAGCCAAAACGCACTCGTTAGCCGCACTGGTCTTATCTTAGCTAGTGCTTTAATCACCTTAGGGCTGTTCGTCTTTATGGCGCAGCTCATCAACAATCCACAAACTGTCGCAGGACAAGCCTCGGATGCGCCGCAAATCAATATACTGATGGCAGAACGCACGCCGATACCGCCAAAAGAAAAAACTAAGCCCGAACCACCAAAGCCCATTCCTGCGCGGGAGCGTGTGAGTGTCCCCGGTGAAAACAGCGAGTCGTTAACTTTTACTCCTGAGACATTCATGCCCGAAATGCCAACGCAAACCACCCTCTATACACAATCTGCGATGACAGCCGAAGCTCTGCCAGTTGTGCAAGTGTCGCCTCGTTATCCCATAGATGCGGCGCAAAGTGGTAAAGAAGGTTATGTGGTTGTGGGGTTTGATATTACGGCCGACGGCACTGTGAGTAATGTGCGGGTATTGGATGCGAACCCTAAGCGTGTTTTCGATAAGGCGGCGTTATCAGCGGTGCAGAATTGGAAGTACAAACCGAAATTTGATGCAGGCAAAGCCGTTGCGCAACTCAATCAGCAAGTGCAGTTAGACTTTAAATTAGATCAAAAAATTTAATCCGCAGACGAATCAAAACGCACAAAAAAGCCCTGCAATCTCTTTCGAATTAAAAGAGTTCAGGGCTTTTTGATTGAACTTTTTTCAGGATTACTCAGGAATCGCTAAACCTTGTTTGCGGCTGATATGAGTCTTTTGCCACCACAGAAATGGCGCCACCACTAATATCAGTACCAATACATAGGACATGCTCGCACCTAAGGCAAAACCTAATGCCAAGCAAAACGCACAACCCAGCGCTACTAGTGGCCAATTATGGCGCGGTAATAACTTAGCGGCCGCTAACATAGCCATCAAATAGATCACCACAAATACGCCGTTGCTCCATGCAATAAGGTGTTCTAACTCTTGTCCAGTAAGATAAGTCAGCACTATCACGCTCGCCATCACAGATAACAGTGCAGCCAGTGCGCGAATAGGTACGCCGTGGGCATTCTTCACCGCAAAAAAGCGCGGCAAAATGCCTTCACAACTAAAGCTCCACACTAAACGTGCCGCACTGGCCGAATACACGTTCACGGTTGCCAATCCACTTGCAATCCCCAACACGCCAATCACTTGCGCGCCGTAACCACCGAGCAACTGATCAAACACGCCGATCATGGCGACGCTTTTATCCGTCGGCACTAACAGTAGTAATAGTGTACAAGCCACATAAATTACCCCCACCAGCACAGTGCCCATCATCATAGCGGGGATCATGTCCTGCTGTGGACGACGAAAATCATCAGCCAAATGCGTCATCGCTTCTATGCCCAAGAAACTCCAAAAAGCGATGCCAGCGGCAATCATCACGGTTGGCATTTCAGGCATACCATGGCTGGCGAGTGTTGTCAGGTGACCTGGCTGAAAACTGCTTGCGCCAAATAAGAGGACCACGACGGCCACTATGCACAGCGTTAAGCCAAATTGCAGCTTGGCCGACACTTGAATCCCCCTTAAATTAATCAGGAACAGGCCAAAAATCACTAATACTTCAACACCGACCTTGGACCAACCCGATATCGGCATTAAGGCATTCACAAACTGAAAGGTCATCAAAATCGCGGCGGGCGCGCCCATGGGTACAACCAGTAAAAAGATCAGTCCAATTGTTCGTCCAGCGGTGCGACCAAAGGCTTTTTCGACAAAGTAAGCGGGGCCAGCGGCATGGGGAAATACACTCGCTAAACGGCCAAAAACCAGCGCCACAGGAATAATGGCTAAGGTAAGTAATATCCATGCGACTAGCGCGCCAGATTGCGCTTTTTCAATTGTCATCTGAGGCAAAATAAACACCCCAGTACCAAGCAAAGTGGTCGCCATCAGACCCGCACCTTGCCAACGACCTATAGTTCCGCTATTTGAATTCATCTGTTAATATTCTGTGGTATTTGAGCTGTCAGTATAGTGAGATTTTGCCCCACAATCTGCCGTTAATTTCAGTGTTCTCCACGTCCAATACCGGCAAAATCACGGCAAATAGCGTTATTTCCGTCAAAATGACGGCCAGCTTAAGGTGTGGTGAAATTATAAGCTCAAATACTCAGTAAATTCTGTTGCCATTCAAACCAATGGCAAAATTGCACACAAATCCAATATAGCCATTTTCACTGGAGTCACCCTTGGATAAATTCGATACCGCCATCATTCATAGTTTGCGTCAGGATGCACGCCAGAGCGTGTCGAATATTGCCGAACAGGTGAACCTTTCCCGCAGCGCGGTAGCCGAGCGGATTAAAAAACTCGAACAGACTGGGGTGATCCGTGGCTATCAAGTGCTCTTGAGTGAGTCGCAAAAAGAAGGGGTGTCGGCTTATTTCGAAATCCAGCATCAATGTCCACGTTGCGCCGACGTGGTACACGTATTCCAAGCGATCCCCGAAGTGATTACCTGCCGTGGTATTTCCGGTGATATGGATTTACTCGTGTACGTGCATGCACCCTCGATGCGCCGCCTGCATGAGATCCGTGAATATATCGACACTCACACAGATATCATCAAGATCAAAACCCATGTAGTGATGAGTGAGTGGATTAATAATTTAGGCGAGTAAAGGAAAATCGAGTGGCCCCTAAAGCAAGAAACGCCACCCTAAGGAATAGAGGTGGCGAGGCCCATTTGGAGGCAGGGCAAAATATTGAAGTGTAAAATATGGCATCCTTGCCCAGCGACCTCCCTGTTACACAACCAACCGCGACTAGACTTACCCCTTGAGAGCTCAGCCAGCGCCGCAAGGGCCTCATCTACAATGTTTTCCTTTGACATTGTTTCCGCGATCCGTCGATTTCCTTGATTATTATCATCTTGTTCGTCTTGAATGAAGCGTTCGCACCTTAAGCGATCGTCATTTGTCCTGTGTACAGTATGAAGTTACGCAGCAATAACACCCCGATTAAGCTCAAGCAAGCCGTCCCTGCTACATAAGCCCACTTGCGTTTCGACGTCGTGGTCATAAACAGGTTCATTGCTAAGGGTCCTGATAAACCGAGTCCGATAATCCCTACCCAGAAAATCCAGCCCCAGAAGCCATAACCTAAGGCATTAAAGGCGGCAATTTTACTCTGTCCTCCGGTGAGCAATAAGCCAACGAAGAAGGTAAACAGCAGCACAATCTCAACTAAGATCAGCGGGATTTCCACTTTGTGGATAAAGTGCACCTCTTTGTCATTCGGTTTGCCATTCATCAACACGCCACCGAGTAAAGAAGATGCCGCACCGGAAGACAGCCCTGATGCCAAGAACAGTAAAGGCAGCACAGGATTTTTCAGCATGGGATAACCAGGTAACGCCGATAACAAGAAGCCGGTATACGCGCCCAATGCTAAGGATAGAATGACCAGTAATCCCGTAATCGTCGCCTCAAACCGAGCTAGCAATGCCGTCAGTTTAAGGACGATAGGGAAACGCGATTCACACCAAGCATCGACAGGTTTACGGAAAGTTAACCCAATCCACATAAACATAAACACTTGGTAAATCAACAGAATAAGTACACCCATCGACATCACAGATTTTGGATTGTAAAACACCAAAATCTTCCAAAAATCTAGGGGTTTAGTTAAGTCTGCAACCAATATGCCTAAGCCCGCCATCACGGCGACTGGGGCGACAATACAGGCGGCTCGCACAAAGCCAGACTGATAGGCGTTTTGCTTCAAAACAAAATGTTTCAACAGTACGGCGAAGAACATAGCCCCTGCTGATACACCCGCCAAAAACAAGTAGATCGCAATCGGCCAATGCCAGACTAAGGTATCAAAATGTAGGGCACTCATAGTATCACCTCCCCGGATTTCGCCAGGATACGGAACAACTTAGGTCGCGTTCCGAGGGCGACTTTCGCGCGTTGAGTTGGATTAGCGCGCAGCACTTGTACTAACTCAGACGTCGGATCTTTTAAATTACCGAACACTAACGCCTTAGTCGGACACGCCTCAACGCAGGCAGGCTGTTTTCCTTGAGCGAGATTCGTCTCACGGCAGAAATCACACTTATCCGCCGCGTGGGTGACTGGGTTAATAAAGCGAATTTTGTAAGGGCAAGCCGCAATACAATATTGGCAGCCGACACATTTCCACGCATTGACTGACACTATGCCGGTTTCTTTATCAATAAAGGCAGCGCCCGTTGGGCAGACGTTGACACAAGGTGCATCTTCACAATGCTGGCAAGAGATACGGCTAAAGTGATAATACTCATTCGGATACTCACCGAACGGTCCAGTTTGTTCAATCCTGACCCGAGAAACCCCTTCTGGCACTTGATTGGTCTCACGACATGCCACTTCACATGCGCGGCAACCAATACACTTAGTTTCATCATGAATCATCGCATATTTAATATCCGACTCTGCTTTAGCACCTTCAGCGGCATTCACTGTGGCGAGCAGTGATGCGCCCGTAGCGCCAGCAAATAATGCACATGTGCCTTTTAGAAATCTTCTTTTTGAATTTTCCATAACCTACCCCTACTGGCCACTATGGCAATTGCGGCACAGCTCACTGCGAACTTTTGGCGTCATATCCGCCATAGGTTCGGTTGGGCTATGTAATTTATGACAGGCGGCACAGGGCACTTTTTGTGCGTGCACATTATGCGTCCATTCGGTTTCGCCCAGTTTTCGCTGTGTATGGCACTTGTGACAAACGGCGAGCTGAGTATCAAGCTCCGAGCCATCTTTCAGACCAAACACTACGATATCATTCGGCTTTTTAGGGTGGTCGCCTTTTTCGCCATGACAGGTTGAACAGGTCATTTTCATCGCATCTTGGCCGTGATGCCCTAACATTTGACCGTTACGTTTGTGACACTTCATACAACTCATGTCACTGTTAATTTGAAGGGCCGACTCGGCACTTGTCGCACCAAAGCTTAAAAGCAATGCAATTGCACCCAAGCGAATCGACCACAGCCATTGTCTTTTGGACATAGGGAGTCCTCACATTTATTTGGGGAAGGAAGAAGAGGAGTGTCAGGGTTCGGAGTTACCCGAACCCGACGGTCGGATCAGACGGCTAACGCTTGCTTTAGGCTTTGTGTATCCCACTGTTTATGTTGGTTCATTTCAATAAAGTTGATATTGAACTTACTAAACAGCTTTTTCATTGGCGAGTTATTTTCTTTGCCAAAATCACTGATCACCATTTTCACTTCAGATGAGTCATGATCTATTAACACATAGTCTAGTCGGCACTCATGATTTAAATCAGCATCATGCTGGTCCATTTCAAATACAGTGTCTAGCGGGACATTACAGCAAACATCGTATTTGCCTTCCACTACGGTTTTTAAAGATTTAAAAAAGTTAAAACTTTGTTTATCGAACAGTACTGGTTTAAGTTTCATTTCATGATGTTCTGCCTCATCGGGGCCCGCTTTAAAAAACTTAATGCAGGTCATGACGAACATGACAAAAACAAATGGCACTGCTACAAACAGCACGAAATACATAAACGCATAGCTGAGAATGACTGAAGTATTCATAACGCCTCCAATAACCTATTTATTTTTTGTTATCTCCTTTAAAGCAACTTCAGTATTAACGTGAAGCGTTTTATTTTTTTTGACCAAGATCACATTTAACAATGGCAATTTAATAATAAACAACAAGTTAAGAATCAGATCTCATTACTATTTAGCGCAAATCTTGAATGTAAAAATTGATAATTGATAATCGCCAATGTGAAATTAAACTATATGAATTTCACCTTTTAAAATTCCAAATTTATCTTTATCGCATTTTGAAATATAAAAAATATTAAATCTAAAAACGACACTAGCAGACTGCGATATTATAGTTTTGAAGTTGAGATATGTTTCACATTAAAATTATTTAATGACGCCATAATTAATCGTTCTTTAAAGTATTTGCTCGACAAAAGGAATATAAAAAATGCACATTAGTAACATGGATGGCCTGGATATTCTGAGTTTGAAAATACTCGTTTCATTATATGAGAACAAGTCTGCAACTTATGTATCTAAGGCCCTTGATATTCCAGCTCCTAAAATAAGTCGTAGCCTTAAAAATCTACGGGAAATTTTTGGTGATGAACTTTTTATTCGTCGTAAATACGGACTATTCCCTAATGAGTTTGCGACCCATTTATATCCAATCGCGAAAGAAGCCATTGAATGTACTGAAAAGTTTCATAAGGCCAGAGCCGCAAATGCTAACTTAGTAAAGACGCATATAGAAATTGCAGCTCCCGGCTTAATTGCTTACGCTTTTCCGAAAGCATTAATGCAAGCCATTAAAGATGAACAGAAGCTGATGCACATTAATATCACGCCTTGGTCTATGCATACGACCCAAGATATTGTTAACGGTGATACTACACTGGGTATTTGCTGCAATAAAAGTACGGCAGATGTGGCCGCCTTTGGTGATAAACTCCTGACGACCACTTTGCAACGCATGGATAAGGTTTACCTTATTGCGAGCCGTAATCATCCTATTTTCAAACGAGAAATTACTTTAGAGACGATTGCAGAATATCCCTACGTCAATACCGACCTCGGTAATCCCAGCTCTAAGCTCAGTCCTTACCAAGAGTTTTGCCTGAAGAGTAACATTAAACTCAATACTGAAATTACCATTACCAGTATTTCAAGTTTGTTTGAATACCTAGGTGAGAGTCAGGCACTGTCGTTATTACCCTACCGCGTGGTTTACGAGATGGTGAGTGATGTGGCTGAACTGCACACATGCCAACTGTCACAACACGAAGCCGAACGTTTATATGCTCATACTGAAGCGCCAACCATTTTCTTAGTGCAAAAAAATCAGCCAAGCAAAGTGAGTGATGATTTAGTGTGGCTAAGTGGGCAAATTAAAAAGATTGTTGACCATATTATTTAGCCCAAAGCCGCTTACGCAACGCTTAGATTAGCCACTGTACAGAGGTGATAGGCATCCCCTGCCTTAGCTTAGGCTCCACCTCAGCTCCCACACAAACCCGCCGAGAATTGTTAAGCCAAGCATACATCTTGGAGCATAAACACGTTACACTAAGCCCATCTTTATCCTAATAGATTCAGCTATGCGGACCGAAAATACAGCCACTCTTAATCTTATTTGGGGCGCACTTATTCTTGAGGAGTTAGCACGTCTTGGTGTGCAACATGTGTGTATGGCACCGGGCTCGCGCTCGACGCCGTTAACCCTCGCCGCCGCCCAGCAAACTAAACTCCAGCGTCACCTGCATTTTGACGAACGTGGACTCGGCTTTATGGCCTTAGGTCTGGCAAAAGCCAGCCGCGCACCGGTCGCTATCATCACCACCTCGGGCACCGCCGTCGCCAACTTGTATCCTGCGATTGTTGAAGCTTGGCTAACCCATGTGCCTTTGATCGTCTTAAGCGGCGATCGTCCGCCGGAATTACTCGGCTGCGGTGCCAATCAAGCCATAGTCCAACCGGGGATTTTTGCGAATTACGCCACCCAAGTTAATTTGCCAACGCCGGACATGCATATCGCACCGCAGGCATTGCTCACCACAGTGGATGAAGCAGTGGCGAATCAAACTCGTCCGGTGCACATCAACTGCATGTACCGTGAGCCCTTGTATCCGAGTGAACTCGGTGGCGCGATTCTCGATGCCGAATCACCCTACCTCAAACCATTGCAAACTTGGCTGCAGCTCGCCCGCCCATATACCCAATATGGCAAGAGCAAGCAGCTGAGCAGCCCCAGTGACGATGCCATTATGCGGTTCGTCCACGGTAAAGGCGTGATCGTTGTCGGCACACTCACACCCGAGCAAGATCCACAGCAACTAATTGCCCTATCGCAAAAAATCGGCTGGCCTTTGCTTACCGATGCCCAGTCGCAACTGCGTCAGCATCCCGCGGCAATAGGTAATATTGATCAACTGCTTCAACATCCAAGGGCACGCAATCTATTACAGGAAGCGGATCGCGTACTCGTATTTGGCGGCCGTTTATTATCAAAACGGGTGATAGGCTATCTCGCCGAGCAAAATTGGCATAGCTATTGGCAGGTGTTACCAGAACAAGACAGGCTTGACCCGAGCCACAATGCGAAGCACATTTGGCATGCCAATGCAGAGCAGTTTGCGGCCTTGAACTGGTATCGTTCATCCTCGGCAAACTGGGCGAATACCTTAATCACCTATAACGATGAATTGCATAACTTATTTGTGCGCAATATAGATCAAGGGGAATTTGGTGAAGCGCAGGTGATACGCGCTATCGCCAACACTCGTCCCTTAGAACAGCAGCTTTTTATCGGCAACAGCCTGCCTGTACGCTTGTACGACATGTACGCCCCTGTCAGTTGCTGCACAGCGACCACTTATACCAACCGTGGCGCCTCTGGTATTGACGGCTTGCTCGCCACCGCTTGCGGCATTGCGGCCCACGAAGGCAAACCCACCAGTTTGATCATCGGTGATTTATCGCAATTGCACGATCTTAACTCGCTGGCCATCGCCAAAGGCTTAAGCAGCCCGCTGGTGATCGTGATCCTCAATAACGATGGTGGCAATATTTTTAACTTATTACCGGTTCCCAATGAACAAGTCCGCAGTGATTATTATCGACTCAGCCACGGCTTAGAATTTGGCTACGCCGCAGCCATGTTTAATTTGCCCTATAATCAAGTGGATAATTTAGCCGATTTTCAAGATAGTTATAATGAAGCGCTGGATTTTCAGGGGGCTTCGATCATTGAAGTCAATGTGAGCCAAAACCAAGCCAGCGACCAAATCGCCGCGCTCAACCTTTGGGTGAAACAAAGCTAATGCCAACCATGGCCCGTTACGGCGATCCTTCACTACCGACCTTAGTGCTACTGCATGGCTTTTTGGGTACTAAGGCCGACTGGTTGCCGTTCATGCCTGCGCTAAGCCAGCACTTCCATTGTATTTGCTTAGATCTGCCGGGCCATGGAGATAATCAAGCTGAAGGGTCGACTGAAGCTAAACTCGATTTCGACTTTTGCGTCGAAAACATAATAGCGCGGCTCGATAGCCTTAATCCAAGTCCCGAACCGTTTCATCTCTACGGTTATTCCTTAGGCGGGCGTATTGCCTTGCACCTTGCAAAAGCCTATCCGCAGCGCTTGCTAAGTTTGAACCTCGAGTCTTGCCATCCGGGGCTCGCAGACCCGCAAGAAAAAACGACCAGAACCAAGAATGATGCCCAGTGGGCCGAGCGTTTATTGCATCTGGCTAGCAAAGATTTTTTAAACTTGTGGTATCAGCAGCCCGTGTTTGCCGACATGACTGCGACCAAACGTAAAGCCTTAATTGAGCAGAGATCTGCCGTCTTAGATCGGCATCCTAAGCAGCTGCTTAAAGAGATATTCTTAGCCACTTCACTTGCGCGCCAAGCATCGATGTGGAATGTGCCTTCGCAGCTTGCCTGTGAATGCCATTTCTTTGCGGGCAGCCAAGATGCCAAGTTTCACGCCCTCGCCCAAGAGTGGCAATTACACGCACCTATTCTAGTCCACAGTATTAGCGACGCCGGACACAACATACACCAAGCAGCTCCCGAGGCATTAATCACAAAAATAGTTAAGCTGCTTGGGTAAATAACAGAATTAAAATGTAGGAAATATATGATCTTAACTTCGCTTAACCTGTATCAATATCGACTACCGCTCGATGTATTATTGCCCGTAGGCAAGCAACGCATCGACCACAGGGCTGGATTAGTATTGCAAGCCTGCGCCAGCGCTAATGTTGGTGGCGAATACAGACAAGTCGAAGTTGAAATTGCCCCACTTTCAGGCATAGATGTCGATGAACAAGTCTTAGTGGGATTTAGCCGCGAAACACTGGCTCAAGTGCAAACGGCGTTAACTGAGTTATTACCCCAACTCGACGGTCAGCATATCGATACCCTGCTGGATTACGCCGAGCAAAGCCCTTACCCTTCCTTGGCCTTTGGTTTAAGTCTGTTGCATGCCAAGTTAATGGGTAAGCTCGATGCTATCCGCCCACAAACTGCCACAGTCCCTTTGATTTATCATCCAACAGATGCGGGCAAAGACTTGCTCGATAACAAGATTGCGGCGCTCGGCATGCATGTTCATTCGGTGAAAGTTAAAGTCGCGCAGACCTCAATCGAAGACGAACTGAGCCTGATTTATGGCATTTTACGCACCCGCCACGATCTCAAGCTACGTTTAGACGCAAACCGAGGGTTTACACTGGAACAAGCGATCGAATTTGCCGCTTGTTTGCCCCTAGACACCATCGAATACATAGAGGAACCTTGCCAGAATCCACAGGATAATCTGGAATTTTATCAAGCGATTGGTATGCCCTACGCCCTCGATGAATCACTTAACGATCCCGATTATCAGTTTGCGATGCAAAATGGCCTGACTGCGCTCGTCATCAAACCTATGCTGCTCGGCAGTATTGAAAAGCTAGCTAATTTAATCGATACGGCGCAAAGCTATGGCGTGCGTTGCATTATCAGTTCGAGTCTTGAAAGCAGTTTAGGCATTAGCGATCTGGCCCATTTAGCCGCGATTCTCACACCCGATGAAATCCCAGGACTCGATACCCTAAGCGCCTTTAGCCAAGATTTAGTCGTGTCATCGGGTAAAAAACACTGCCTCACACTCGCCCAACTTGAACTCATTGCACAACACGCCATTGATTCAACGCAGCAAAGTGATTTGGGTGCAGCCAAGCGTGAGGAAAACTAGTTTGTCTGCTACCCACCTATCGAAGTCGCTAGCACAGTCCCCTGTGCACCAAGCCGCACTGGTGTTTCCACAGCAGACGGCCATCAAGTTGGCGGGACAAGACATTCGTTACTCTGAGCTTAGCCAGCGCGTTATCGCTCTAGGTCAGCAGCTAAGAGCAGCAGGTCTTACAGAGGGTGAGCCACTCGCCTGTATTGCAGTGAATAATCTCCAGATGATTTGCCTCTATTGGGCCTGCATCGATATCGGGGCGATCTTTTTCCCTATCTCACCCCGTTTTCCTCTCGCGCAGATCCAAGGCTTAATCGATGAACATCAGATCCACTATGTTTGGCGTGCTGAGATTTCTGATCTGCAGAATTGCAGCCAATTAGCTTTAGATTTTAATCGCCTCAGCAACGAGTTAGCCCAATCTATCGATGTTACCCGACCCGCCAATGTGATTTTAACGTCGGGGTCTAGCGGTTTTCCAAAAGCGGCGGTTCACTGCTTAGCCAACCATATTGCCAATGCCGAAGGCGCTCGCAGCTTAATCCCGCTCGAACAAGGTGATGCTTGGCTGCTCTCCTTGCCCTTATTCCACATCGGCGGTCTAGCGATATTGAACCGCTGTGCCCTAGCCGGTGCCACTGTTGTGATGCCAGATCACGCGCTGAGTCTTAGTCAGCAAATTGACCAAGATAAGCTAACCCACCTCTCTTTGGTGCCAGCACAACTGAGCAAGTTATTAGCCGATACAAGCAGCAAACTTAAAAGCATCAAAGCATTATTGCTGGGCGGCGGTGCAGTTTCATTAGACTTACTCGTCGAGCTTAAGCAACGCAATATCGCCAGCTACACGAGTTACGGCATGACGGAAATGGGCTCGCAGATCACCACAGGCCCAGCGTTAAGCGATGGTAGCAGTGGCAAATTGCTTCCCAAACGTGAGCTTAAAATCGAAGACGGTGTGATTTGGGTGCGCGGCGAGTGCCTGTTTATGGGTTATCTCACGGATAAGGGAATCGAAAAACCACTCGATGCCGACGGTTGGTTTTATACCAAAGACAGGGGCGAATGGGACGAAAATGGTAATCTACGCATCCTTGGCCGCGTCGATAACATGTTCATCTGCGGCGGCGAAAACATCCAGCCAGAAGAAATCGAAGCCGCGCTTAAACAGCACCCACAAATAGACGATGCAATCGTTTTTGCCATACCAGATGTACAATTTGGCAATCTCCCTGCCGCCATCATTCGCGGCAGTTTAACCCACCACCCAGAGTCGATTGCAAATACGCTCGAACTATTCCTTGCCAACAAAATCGCCCGCTTCAAACGCCCAAGACAATATTATTCATGGCCAGAAAATAATGAACAAATAGGACTGAAAGTAAACAGAAAAGCCTTGATAGCTAATCTTGTTAAACACTGATTTATCATCAAGGTCATCAAGCCAAATTTAGCCATAAAAAAACCTGCCGTAGCAGGTTTTTTTATGGCTAAATCACAGTCACTTTACATGTGATGCGACTTAGGCTTCCATGCAAGCTTTCAGCTTGTTCATGGCATTTTTCTCAAGTTGGCGAATACGTTCAGCCGACACTTGATAAGTCTCTGCAAGTTCTTGCAGTGTGGTTTTATCGTCATCTAACCAACGGGCGCGCAGAATATGCTGGCTGCGTTCGTCTAAGGTTTTGATGGCCGATAATAACCGACCTTGGGCATTCGATTCCCAGTTGTCGTTTTCAATGTTTTCCGCTAAATCCGATGAATGATCTTCCAAGTAATGGACTGGGGCAAAATCATGCTCCTCATCTTGATCATTGGTTAAATCAAATGCCGGATCTTGCGCAGCCATACGTGATTCCATTTCGGTCACATCGGCCTTAGATACACCTAAATTTTCAGCCACCATAGTGACTTCTGCATCGCTGAACCAACCTAAGCGTTTTTTCGCTTTACGGATGTTAAAGAACAACTTACGTTGCGCTTTAGTGGTCGCGACTTTAACAATGCGCCAGTTTTTCAGCACATATTCATGAATTTCAGCTTTAATCCAGTGCACAGCAAAAGAGACGAGACGCACGCCAACATCCGGATCGAAGCGTTTAACCGCTTTCATCAAGCCTATGTTGCCTTCTTGGATCAGATCTGCCTGTGGCAAGCCATAGCCTGAATAGCCTTTAGCAACGTGCACTACAAAACGTAAGTGCGACATAATCAGTTGCTTCGCAGCTTGTAGATCACCAGTTTCCTGTAAACGCTTGGCTAACTCATACTCAGCCTCAGCGTCCAGCATACTGATGCTAGTCACTGAATGGATATAAGCTTCTAGACTACTGGCGCCCTGTGGGACTGTCAGTGCCATTGATTGCGTTTGAAAGGTCATTCGCTCTCCTACATTTATCAGACTACTTACGAGTGCATTCTAAGGTTCAATAACAAAATACCCTAAGAATAAGCTCACGAACTATCGGCTAATTGACAGAGTATGTCAACCTCAGCTCGTTTGCGGATACCCTTTTTACCTCGCTGAAGTAGACATTGCAAGTGAACAAAAGTTCATTCCTCAGCATTTTTTTCATCACTTTTTTTAGTTTAATCGACTGATTATTATGAAGGTTCAATCGACCGTAAATGCTGGCGTACAGACAAATACGAACCTAACCAGCCTAAAAATGAGGCAAGTCCAACCAATTGCAGCAGTTCAGTAAAAGTGAGCGATTTCATCTCGAGTTGACTGCCATACAAGCCCAACAGCTCGGCAAGAGCCGAATCGAGATACCACACTAATAAGTTAGTGATCAGCCAAGCCAATATGCCGCCAATCACCCCGTACCAAATCCCAGTGTAGAGGAATGGACGCTGAATAAAGGCTTCGGTTGCCCCAACAAGCTTCATCACTTCTATTTCGCTGCGTCGATTCATAATGGCTAAGCGAATCGTATTACCTATCACTAAGACCACAGCCAGCACGAGTAATGCGGCAATCGCCATCACAGTGCGTTCGAGTAGGCGCACTACCGCCTGTAACCGCTCTAGCCATTCGATGTCTAAGCGGCCAAAGCTAATCTCAGGCTCGCGCTCTAGTTTAGTTAACAGTTCACGGGCGCCCACTGGCGTTGAATAACGCGGTGTCGGTGTGACGGTAATGACCGCTGGCAGAGGGTTTTTATCTAAATAGGCCAAGGCCTCGCCAAAACCAGACAGACGTTGAAACTCTTCTAGGGCTTGGTTTTTATCTATGTACTGCACTTTATCCACTTCGGAATAAGTACGAATCCGCGTCAGGAGGCTCTGAATCGTTTGCTCGCTGCGATTGTCTTCGATAAACAAAGATATCTCCGCTGCGCTGTTCCACGAGCTGGTAATGGTCTCAGCGTTTTTAACTAACACTTGCAATGCCGCAGGCAAACTCAGGCTCACACCTAATACCGCCATCGTCATCACGGAAGACACTGGGTTGCGCCAGAGTTCTCCCATACTCGCCATAGCTTGCTGTACGTGGCGAATAAAGAACATCACAATCCGCCCAGACAGAGGTAACTTACTGCGGGTTAATTTAGCGCTGTCGCTCATTGCCCTTCACCTCTATTCGTCGGCGCGCGCGTATGCACGCTAGGATGTAACTCCTGTGCGCCCAACATACGACCCTGTTTGAGGGTGAAAGTGCGATATTTCATCCGCGCGATTAAGCCTAAATCATGAGTAGCGATTAACACGCTGGTTCCTGCATCGTTGAAGGTTTCAAACAGACGCAAAATATCCATCGATAATTTAGGATCTAAGTTACCCGTTGGTTCATCGGCGAGCAGTAAGGGTGGCTTGTTGACAATTGCACGGGCAATGCCGACGCGTTGCTGTTCACCGCCGGACAACATAATCGGGTTATGGCGCTCTTTGCCATACAAACCCACCATGTCGAGGGCGCCGGCCACTCGCTTACGGATTTCACCGTGGGAGAAACCTTCAATCACCAGCGGCAAGGCCACATTGTCGAACACGCTTCGGTCCATCAATAGGTGATGGTTTTGAAAAATCATGCCGATATTGCGACGCAAATAAGGCACATGCTTAGGGCTGACTTTGGCGATGTCGTGGCCATTGATGGCGACACGACCAGTCGTCGCCCGCTCGATAACCGTGATTAATTTCAACAGCGTACTTTTACCCGCACCCGAGTGGCCGGTTAAAAATGCCATTTCACCTTGTTGTAGATGAAAATTCACATCTTCCAGCGCCATTTGGCCGCCAGGATAAATCTTACTGACCTGCTGAAAATCAATCATAAATTAGCTATCCGCTTTTTCTTGAGTGAACAAGGCATCGATAAATTCTTTCGAATTAAAAGTACGCAAATCATCAATTTGCTCACCCACGCCTATGTAACGGATCGGAATATTAAACTTGTCGGCAATCGCAAACACCACGCCGCCCTTAGCCGTTCCGTCTAACTTGCTGATGGTAATACCCGTTACACCTACGGCTTCTTGGAATAATTGCGCTTGGCTAATCGCATTTTGTCCCGTGCTCGCATCTAGTGTCAGCATGACCTCATGTGGCGTATCAGGGTCGAGCTTTTTCATCACTCGCACCACTTTCTTCAGTTCTTCCATCAAGTGCGCTTTGTTCTGCAGACGACCCGCAGTGTCAGCGATCAACACATCCACTTTACGGGCTTTAGCCGCTTGCAAAGCATCGAACAGTACAGAGGCACTATCGGCACCCGTATGTTGGGCAATCACAGTAATATCATTACGTTGACCCCAAACCTGTAACTGTTCTACCGCCGCTGCACGGAAGGTATCGCCCGCGGCTAACATCACTGACTTACCTTGGCTCTGATATTGTTTGGCTAATTTGCCGATAGTAGTGGTTTTACCCACACCATTAACGCCGACCATTAAGATCACAAATGGGCCATTTGCATTGTCTGGCACTAACGGAATTGCAACAGGATCGAGCGTCTTCTGCATTTCTTCCCGAAGCAAGTCATATAAAGCTTCAGCATCTTTCAATTGCTTACGCGACGCTTGCTCGGTCAAATTCTTGATCAAACGCGTGGTTGTTTCGACGCCAACGTCGGCGATTAATAACTGTTCTTCGAGTTCTTCAAACAGATCATCATCGATTTTCTTGCCGCGGAACAGGCCGATAAAACCACTGCCAATATTCTCGCTGGTACGCATCAAGCCACGTTTCAAACGAGCAAATAGCCCTTCCTTAACGGGTCTCGCCTGCGGCTCAGGCTGCAATTCAACAACAGGCTCAGCGGGTTGCAGAGCTTCGGCTTGTTGTTGCGCTAACGCCTCTGCTTGCTCACGTGCTAATGCTTCAGCAGCGAGTTGCTCCGCAGCTAACACTTCAGCGGCAGCTTGTTCGGCGGCAACACGAGCACTTTCAGCTTCCTCGGCTGCAGCTTGTTCAGCAGCGAGTCGTTCAGCTTCTAACTGAGCTGCCGCCAGTCGTGCCGCTTCGGCTTGTTGCTCGGCTAAACGTTGAGCTTCGATTTGTGCTTGTTCGTGGTCAATTCGCTCGGCTTCAGCCTTGGCTTGCGCTTGGGCTAATTGCTCTGCAGCGGCTTTTTCAGCGGCTAAGTTATTTGCAGCAAGTTGTTCAGCTTCTAACTGAGCTGCCGCCAGTCGTGCCGCTTCGGCTTGTTGTTCTGCTAAACGTTGAGCTTCGATTTGTGCTTGCTCTTGAGCAATACGCTCGGCTTCAGCCTTAGCTTGCGTTTGGGCTAATTGCTCTGCAGCGGCTTTTTCAGCGGCTAAGTTATTTGCAGCAAGTTGTTCAGCTTCTAGTTGCGCTGCCGCCAGTCGTGCCGCTTCGGCTTGTTGTTCGGCTAAACGCTGGGCTTCAATTTGCGCTTGTTCTTGAGCAATACGCTCTGCTTGCACGTTCGCAAGTTGTTCCGCTTCTAACTGAGCAGCCGCTAGACGCGCCGCTTCGGCTTGTTGCTCGGCTAAACGCTGGGCTTCGATTGCGGCTTGTTCTTGGACAATACGCTCGGCTTGCGCCTGCTCGGCAGCTAACTGTTCTGCTGCCAGCTTTTCTGCGGCCGCTTGAGCCTCTGCCTCAGCAGCTAAACGTTGCGCCTCTGCGCGTTCCTGTTCTAAACGCTCTGCTGCTTCAGTGTCTTGTGTTGGAGTAACAACTGGAGTTTCAGCGACGACCTCATCTTGTGACTTATCTTTACGAAACCAGGAGAAAAAACCTTTCTTTGCCATGTGTGATTCCAGCGCTCTACTTCAGTGTTGAATTTTGAATAAGACCCTGATGTTATACCAGATTGCCTCGGCAATTACGCCCAAAAAGTCGGCAATTAGCTAAGCTCACTCAGCCTTCTCACCTTTTAGTGAGACTTTGATATAAAATAGTGGCCTTTATTAAGGTGGCATAGTCTACCACTTTCTTTCTTCAGGCAAAATCACGGGGGCACTTTGGTTAAGAATCGAACGGTCAAAAATAATGTGACCAAAAGTCCAACAGCCAAAAATAAACCCGGTAGCGGTCAAGTGCGGATCATCGCGGGCCAATGGCGTTCGCGTCGTTTACCTATTCAAGATCTCGAAGGTTTACGCCCGACAACAGACAGAGTGCGCGAAACCCTGTTTAACTGGCTTGCCAATGACTTAGTTAATGCGCGAGTGCTCGACTGTTTCGGCGGCAGCGGCGCTTTAGCCCTCGAAGCCCTATCTCGCTATGCCAGTTTCGCCAAGATTATCGAGTTGCAACGCGGCGCAGCCATGCAATTAAAAGAAAATCTGCAAACCCTAAAATGCGACAAGGCCGAAGTGCTCAACGCCGATACTTTAGTGGTGTTGCAAAGGGGCTGCGAGCAAGGTTTCGATGTGGTGTTTATCGATCCGCCCTTTCGCAAAGGATTGGCAGAAAAGACCATTCAACTGCTCGATACTCAAGCTTGGCTCAATGATGGCGCGCTGATTTATGTCGAGATCGAATCTGAATTAACCCAACTGGCCATTCCACCTTGCTGGCACGCCTTGAAAGAAAAGAATGCGGGGCAAGTGAGTTACCGCTTATATCAATATCAAGCCGAAAACACTGCCGAGCCTATCGAAGATGAAAGCCATGCCCTTGCTGATTAACCTAGGTAAAGCCATTACCCTCATCGCTTGGTTGATGATGGCCTACAACTTGGTTATGCCATTTGAAGGTAATGTGGCAATTATTTTGAATATCCTGTTTGGCATAACCTGCATGATGCACTGCTTCCAAGTGGCCATTTTCCACATGCTATTTAAGACCTTACTGCCATTAACAAAGCTTGATTATCTGCAAGTATTTATCTTCGGTATTTTTAGCCTGTTAGCTTATCGACAAAAAGTGATTACTCCAGCGAGTTAACCTAACATTTAGACACCATCAGGTACTCAGACACGGACAGCAAAAAGCCCTCAACAGAGGGCTTTTTAATGACTAACGATAACGTAAGTTAATCGTTAAACCTTATCCTTTAGGGTAAGGGTGAGCGACGCCTTTGTGACAGTCGATACAGGTTTTTCTGTCTTCAGGGGCTTTCTTGAAGTTATTGCTGTGCATTCTCACTGCCATTTTGCTCATATTTTCTGATTGGTTTTCATAAATACGGTTGTGACAGTTTTGACAGGTTGAAGAATCGATTGCACGTAGGTAATCACGCGCTAACTCAGCTTGTTCTTTACGGTTTTCATCTAACCATGCTTGCGTGTTAAAGCCATCGATAGTTAAGAAACCAATAACGTCCTTAGAAACGATGATCTTTTTCTTCAGGTATTGGAATGGTTCCTGTGCGATGTGACATTGCTGACACTGAACCACGATACCCACACGGTTGTTACCGTGGGCAGACGCCATCACTTCATCTTTCAATGAATGCTGGCTGTGGCAGCTCATACAGAATGCGTCTTGGCTGGTTGCATGTAAGGTTGTTTGGGTTGCGAAATAGCCCACAACACCGATAACAATACCGACGACCAGTAGCGCCAGGATTGAATATTTTGCGCTAGGTTTAAATAGTGCACGCCAGTTCATCACTCTATCTCCAAAAATTGTCAAAATTAGTTTTTATAAGACTAGTTTATGTTCTTTCATTTATTAGAAATTTGATTTTAAGCCGAAATTTGCCGATTAAATTAACCTTAAAAGCGCAAAATGAGACTTAGCTCTAACTATTAGGACGACATTTGGTAAAAACCGCTAGCTGAGCTGCAATGCACTTTAACTAAAGCTAATGCAATCACCCCATAATCGCAAGTTAGCGATTATCGCGATGGGATTTCCCCTTTGAGAATCAATAACTATCAAATCATTTCTAGAAAATAGAAATGTGATCTAATCGACGTTTTGTTTAATTATTAGAAGTGGCCAGGAAATAAATCATTAGAAATTAAAAATTGAACGCGATATGAAACTTTATCGGGTTAGCTAAGGTCTCTAAGGGTAGCAATCAATTTTCCGAGTTATCATGGCTAAATTTTGGATCACCATAGCAGTGCTATTTTCGCTAATCGCCCAATCGGCGATGGTGAGTGCTATGCCAACTTCAGCCAATACCAATGGCCACAGCAGTCAAACCATGCTGATGATGGATGCAGAAATGAACTGCACCATGCCAGATTGTTCTGCATCCGATTGCTTGCAACACTGCCAAGATAGTATGACAAGTCATTGTCAAACCCATTGCCTATCATCACTTTACCTTGAGCCTGCAGTGCTAGAACTGGCCTTCGCCAACCCAGCAAGCAAGCGTATTGCCATCCAAGGCTGGGCGATGCAAACTGCCGACCTCGGGCTCACCACACCGCCTCCTAACTCCTATTCACTGTAAACGTCACTCGTTTTTTACAACGTAAAACCGACTAAACACCTTAGCTTGCGCCGCTGCATATTCGCACTGCAACTAGGTACAGAGAATTTTTGGAGTTTATTATGAAAACCACTTTATTGAACAAAAGCTTACTAGGTCTTACTTTCGTTATCGGTGCCTTATTAAGTAGCACCACAGTTACAGCCGCCAGCTTAAAAAGCACAGATGCGCTCAGTGTTATCAGTATCAATGGTGTGCCAACCACGCCCTTTAAACCCATCCAACTCTCCGCAGGGAAAGTACTGCTCGAGCTAAAATATCAGGATATATTTGATTATCGCGCCGATGATAGTGGTAACTGGGTTAAATCAGCGCCGCTTTACTTAGTGCTGGATGTGAAGGCGAGTGATAGCTACCAAATCACCCAGCCCAAAATAATGACTGAAGCTGAAGCGCGCCAATTTATTAAATATCCAACGATTCAACTCAGTATTAATGGTGACAAAGCGGGCGAATATCCACTGCAAAGCCACAGCCAGCTGATGGCGAAAATGTTAGTAAGCAATCCCGCTTTCTAATTTAGACGAGTTAAATATTTAATCTGAGGCATGTGCTGAAATGTGAGTTAAATCATTACAGCATAATGCCTCTATGCTAGACTCGAGCCGTTCATCATTTGGAATACTTATGCATCACACACTCGGTCGTTACTTTTTAGTCATGTTCACTTTACTCGCACTCGTCGGGCAAAGTGTTGTGTCTAATGGTCACGCCATGGTGCCACACACTATGGATATGAGTGCGATGAATCATGAAGCTTCCCCCCAAATGCACCATGCTGCCATGATGCAGATGAACACAGAGAACCCTTCTGACTCACATTCAATGGCCAACGCGGATTGCTGCAACGATAAAATGCTTCCCGGCGCGAAACAGCATTGCTGTGATGGCACCACATCATGTTCAAATGATTGTGGTCATTGTTTGACGATTTCAGTCGCTGGCACTCTATTCAGCCCACACCTCTGGCCAAGTGTGAGCATGAGCGATACTGCAATGGCCACTCCTATGCCTCATTTCCACTCGATCTCTTTGTCTTCGGCCTTTAAACCTCCGATAGCCTAGGCCTACTTTGCGCTTAATGGGCAAATCGCCCTCAAGAAGCCAAGCTAAAACGACAATTCGGTTAGCCCTAAGCTAACGCCAAATTTAGCCGTTTATTGTGGTGCCTTATCGTTAAATCGTGCACCCGAGTCTAGCAAAACGTTAATAACTGAGCTGAATGCCAAGTTGTGGCATCAATCCGTCTATCGAAGCGAACCGCTTTGAACCACTGTGCTCACAGACGTTTATGCGCTCATATTCGGCCGTTAATCCGATGGAGTGAATAATATGAAAACACTAACTAACCTCGCCTTAATCGCATTCTTGCTGAGCAGCACTAGCGTGTTTGCCACGGCTGCGCCGCACGAACATCAACACGACAATGTAAATCCTCAGCAACAAGCACAAACCTATGTTTGCCCTATGCACCCCGAAGTGACTGGCAATAAAGGCGATACTTGCCCTAAATGTGGCATGGACTTAGAGCCAAAGGCGACGGAAGTAAAAACGGCTGAAGGTACGATGCACAACGCGCACGAACACCACTAAGCTAGGCTGGAGATGAGGCATATGAACCAATTTAATACAGTAAAAAAGCAGGCCCCTAAGGCCGTACTGATCTTGAGTAGCTTACTCATCAGTACGCCTTGGTTGAGCCATGCCCAGCTGGCTAACACACAAGAGCCCACGGCGACCGAAGCGGCAGTAAATTCTGCAACTGCGCCTAAGCATAATCCGTTAAATCAAGTGAAAACCTACACTTGCCCTATGCACCCCGAAGTGATCAGCCATGAGCCCGGTCGCTGCCCTAAGTGCAATATGTTTTTGGTCGAAAAACTCGATGCCGAGAGCCCTGCTGCCGAGCATGCACAGCATCAAGCCGCCGATCATCAGGCCTCTGAGCATGGGCAAACCTCTGCTGCCAAGGCTTCGAGTCAAGTATTTGATACTCCTGCACTTAAGGCCGACAGTTTAGTTAAAACCCAAAATAACGTGACAACAATCAAGTACGTTTGCCCTATGCATGCCCACATTATTAGTGATGTCCCAGGCACTTGCCCTATCTGCGGCATGAACTTAGAAAAAGTTGAAACGGGCGGCAATACCCAAGAGATCAACATCAATGTTTCCGGCAGTATGCAGCAAGCACTGGCGTTAAAGGTGGCCAAGGTTGAACGCGACACACTGTGGAAATTCGTCGAAACCGTCGGTCAAATCGACTATGACGAAAGCCAGATCACCCATATCCATGCCCGTGTTACCGGCTGGATTGAAAAGCTGATGATCAAATCCGTGGGTGATACCGTCAAGAAAGACCAGCTAATCTATGAGATCTACTCCCCCGATTTAATCAACGCCCAAGATGACTACCTGCTTGCGATAGACACAGCTAAAGCAAACGGCCAAGGTCGCTACAAAGATTTGGTGCGTAATGCGGGCTTACGCTTATCTTTCCTCGGTTTTAACGACAGGCAAATCAAACAATTAGCGGAATCACATCAAACTCAATATCGGGTACCTTTCTACGCCAAAGAAGACGGCATAGTGAAAGCCCTCGATGTTCGCGATGGCATGTATATCCAGCCGTCAACCGAAGTCATGTCTGTGGTGGATCTGTCTAAAGTCTGGGTGATTGCCGACGTATTTGAGAATGAGCAAAGCTGGATTGCCAAAGGTCAGAAGGCCGAAATTGCCGTCCCCGCCATGAATATCAGCGGCGTCGAAGGCACAATCGATTACATCTACCCTGAACTTGATCCTGTCACTCGCAGCCTGCGAGTACGAGTGGTGCTCAACAATAACGACGTCGATTTAAGACCTAAAACCCTCGCCAAAGTCTCACTATTTGGTGGCCCGAGTAGAGATGTGCTAGTGATCCCGCAGGAAGCTTTAATCCAAACGGGAAAAGAAAACCGCGTAATCGTTAAGCAAAGCGACGACAGCTTTACTGCCAAGGCCGTAACCGTCGGCATGATGAGCCAAGGCAAGGCCGAGATTATTTCAGGCCTGAATGAAGGTGAACGTGTGGTGATTTCGGGGCAATTCTTACTCGACTCCGAGGCTAGCCTCAAGGGCAGTTTAATGCGTTTAAGCAGCGGTCATCAGCACTAGGAGCGCGTTATGTTGAAATATATTATCGAGGCGTCCATCAGGCAGCGATTTATGGTGTTGATTATCGCCATCATGATCACTGTTTGGGGCGTACAGGAGCTGCGAAAAACGCCGCTCGATGCGCTGCCGGATTTATCCGATGTGCAAGTGATCATTAAAACCCCTTATCCGGGTCAAGCGCCAAAATTGGTTGAAGAACAAGTGACTTATCCCTTGTCGACCGCCATGTTAGCCGTACCTGGTGCTAAAACCGTGCGTGGTTATTCCATGTTCGGCGACTCTTACGTGTATGTGATTTTTGAAGATGGCACCGACATTTACTGGGCTCGCTCACGGGTGCTTGAATACCTAAGTCAGATCAGCAGCCGTTTACCACAAAATGTGCAACCTTCCCTCGGCCCCGATGCATCTGGCGTCGGTTGGGTGTTTGAATATGCGCTAGTCGATCGCTCCGGCAATTTAGATTTATCGCAACTCAAGAGTCTGCAGGATTGGTATCTCAAGCTAGAGCTGCAAAGCGTGGCAGGCGTGTCTGAAGTCGCCACCGTCGGCGGCATGGAGCAAACCTATCAGATAGTGCTTGAGCCCGACAAAATGGCGATCTATAAGCTCGATATCGCCACCATTAAACAAGCCATAGACAAAGCCAACAGCGAAGCTGGCGGCTCAGTGATCGAGATGGCCGAAGCCGAGTACATGGTGCGCGCCAAAGGCTATCGCCAGACGCTAGAGGATTTTCGTGAAATCCCCCTTGGTATCACCAGTCCTTCTGGCACAGGTTTAACCCTCAAAGATGTTGCCACTGTGCGTAAAGGCCCAGCCTCACGCCGCGGCATAGCAGAACTCGACGGTGAAGGTGAAGTCGTTGGCGGTATTGTGGTGATGCGTTACGGCGAAAACGCCTTAGCGACAATTGATGCAGTGAAAGCAAAACTCGAAGAACTCAAAGCTGGCCTGCCCGATGGGGTTGAGATTATCCCAACCTATGACAGATCCCACTTGATCCTTAAGTCCGTCGACAACCTGTTTAGCAAGGTCGTCGAAGAAATGTTGGTGGTCGGCTTAGTCTGCTTGCTGTTTTTACTGCATGCGCGCTCCACACTCGTGGCCGTGATCACCCTGCCGCTATCCATCCTAATCGCCTTTATTGTGATGAATAAGATGGGTGTTAACGCCAATATCATGAGCCTTGGCGGCATCGCCATTGCTATCGGCGCCGTGGTGGATGGCGCGATTGTGATGATCGAAAACCTGCACAAACATTTAGAGCATTTTAAAGCGGAACATGAGCGCGAACCCGATACAAAAGAGCATTGGCGCATCGTCGCCGAGGCCTCGATTGAAGTCGGCCCTGCGCTATTTTTCTCATTAATTATTATCACCTTAAGCTTTGTACCTGTGTTTGCACTCGAGGCGCAAGAAGGTCGATTATTCGCGCCACTGGCCTACACTAAAACCTTCGCCATGGCAGCGGCGGCCTTTTTATCAATCACCTTAGTGCCGATTTTGATGGGTTACTTTATTCGCGGCAAAATCCCCAGCGAACGTAGCAATCCCATCAGCCGTTTCTTGATCGCAATTTACCAACCGTCACTAAAACTGGTACTGAAATTCCCTAAAGTCACCCTGATGTTAGCCTTAGTCGCGCTGGCCAGCGCTTGGTATCCTATGACCCGCATGGGCAGCGAGTTTATGCCCGCCCTCGAAGAAGGTGATTTACTCTACATGCCAACGGCATTGCCCGGCATCAGTGCCAGTAAGGCCGCCGAAGTGTTGCAGCAAACCGACCGTTTGATCAAAACCGTGCCCGAAGTAGCCCGCGTGTTTGGCAAAGTAGGACGCGCCGAAACCGCGACCGATCCCGCGCCGCTGACCATGCTTGAAACCACTATCATGCTTAAACCCCATGACGAATGGCGTGAAGGCATGACCTTAGATGGCATTATTGCCCAGCTGCAGCAAACCGTAAAAGTACCGGGACTCACCAATGCTTGGGTGCAACCCATCAAAACCCGTATCGACATGCTCTCGACGGGGATCAAAACCCCTGTCGGCATTAAGATCACTGGTGCCGATGTCAACGAGTTGCAAAGCATTGGCACTAAGATTGAAGCTATCTTAAGCAAAGTGCCGCACACCAAATCGGCCTACGCCGAACGCAGTGGCGGCGGCCGTTATATCGATATCAGTCCGAAACTGGATGTAGCCGCACGTTACGGTATGACGTTGCAGGATATTCAAGATGTGGTGCGTTACGCCATCGGCGGTATGGACATTGGCGAGTCGGTGCAAGGTGCCGAACGTTATCCTATCAATCTGCGTTATCCCCGTGAGCTGCGCGACAATATTGAGAAACTGCGCGAGCTACCCGTGATCACTAAGTCGGGGCATTATCTGCCGCTACGTAACTTGGCCGACATCGAAATTAACGATGGCGCGCCTATGTTAAAGAGTGAGAATGGCCGCTTAATCTCTTGGGTGTTTATCGATATTGAGGGCACCTCTATCGGTGAGTATATCGCCAGCGCGAAAACTGCCTTAGACGCCGAACTCGTCGTCCCGCCCCGTTACAGCTATAGCTTTGCGGGTCAGTACGAATATATGCAAAGAGTCGATGCTAAGCTTAAACAAGTGATCCCTATGGCGTTAGCCGTCATCTTCATCCTGCTGATGATGACCTTCGGCTCCACCATTCAGGCCAGCATTATTATGCTCAGCCTCCCCTTCGCATTGGTCGGTAGCACTTGGTTGTTATATCTGCTGGATTACAACATCTCAGTGGCCGTCGCTGTCGGTATGATTGCCTTAGCGGGTGTCGCCGCCGAGTTTGGAGTGGTAATGTTGGTGTACCTCAATAACGCCATCAAACACAGGCAAGAAAAAGATAATTACCACAGCGTCAATGACTTGAAAGAAGCCTTGATTGAAGGCGCTGTCATGCGCATTCGCCCCAAAGCGATGACAGTGGCAACCATCTTCTTCGGCCTACTGCCCATTATGTGGGGCGCAGGTTCTGGTAACGATGTAATGCAAAAAATCGCCGCACCTATGGTAGGCGGTATGGTCACAGCGCCTATACTGTCGCTGTTTGTCCTGCCTGCACTCTATCTACTGATTTACTCGCGTAAATTAAACAAAGAAGCTGCGCACGTAAGTTAACGGCAAGAGAGCACCCATAAAAATCCCCTCAAGCTATTAGAGTTTGAGAGGATTTTTCATTCAATCAGATTAAAAATCTAATTTAGCAGCCGTGCCACACAACACTCTGAGTAAAATAAGCCTCTTAGTTTATAACGCTTATGTGTACCATTAACTTAGCGCACCACAGGATTGACCCGACTTACTGCAGCAGAAAGGATTCCATCACATGATTAAGCCATTTTGTTTGACCATCCGCCGGATATGGCCGCAAGCACTTTCCCTTAAAAGCCTATCGCGTACGTTACTTGCGGCGTTCGGTTTATGCGCTGCGCTAATCATTTCAGCAGCACCTGCCTTTGCCGCGCCCGCAACCGGTGAGTTCGTTGCCGATAAACGCTGTGAGCTATTTCAATCGAAAAATAAGCAGACGAATCCAGATCAACGGCAGAGCAATATTGGTGAGCGCTACCCAGTACTCGAAATCCTCGGCAACAGCGCCAAACCTGATTGGCTGCGAGTGCGCACCAACGCAGTGAAGTCTCCCATGCGTTGGATCAGTGGCACTTGTGGTCAGTATCTTTCCAATGTTGCCGGCAGTAATGTATCGACACCTGCAACGGCGGTAGAACCCGCGCAAACCACCACGGCATCGGATATCAAAGCCAAAAGCCGAGACGGCCTTAAGGAGCATGGCACACCAGAGAAACGCCAAGGGGATCAATGCCGAATCGGCGGTGAATTTGACACCAACGTGCTGGCATTAAGCTGGCAAAGCACCTTTTGTGAACTCTATGGCCGCCGCAAAGCCGAATGCCGCGCCCTCAGCCAAACGCCAGAATCGAGCCAGTGGCAACACTTCAGCCTGCACGGGCTGTGGCCGAATAAACAACAATGCGGCACACGTTATGGCTATTGCAGCACAGTCAAACTGCAGCCGAATGATTTCTGTACTTATCCTGAGTTTGAACTGAATCCATCGGTGCGCAAAAATTTAGAAGAAGTCATGCCAAGCGCCCAATATGGCACCTGTTTAGAACGCCACGAATGGTGGAAACACGGTACTTGCCGTAGCCAAGACCCTAACGAGTACTTTTTATTGGCAACCCAGCTGACCCAAGCGGTCAATGCCTCGGCATGGGTACAAAAATTTATTCATGAAAACATAGGTAAGAGTGTCAGTAAAAGTGAGTTAAACCAAAGTTTTGATATCAGCTTCGGTCAAGGTGCTCACACTAAAATGAGTCTAGAATGTGGCAAGGGATTACTGAGTGAAATCCGCATTAATTTGCCCGAGGTCATTAAAGCCTCAGACTCCTTGCCTAGCCTACTCGCCAAAGCTAACAAGGCAGGCAGAGGCTCCTGCCCTGAGACAATCATGATCGATAATGCTAATTAAACAAATGGTTAGACGAATAAAAACAGCGACTGAGTGTCGCCGTTTTTAATCTTAAATGTGACTCGTCCTAAATATAGCTGTCACATCTGATTAAGCTTGATCACCGCAAAGGTGGCACCTTGAGCATCAGCTATCACAGAGAATCGACCCACATCGGGGATATCACTAGGCGGAATGCACACTTGCGCACCTAAGGCTTGGGCCTTCTCAGCAAACGCATCGCAATCCGCCACCACAAAATAGAGCAACCAATGGGGAGAAATATCACCCCATTCGGGCATTATCGTCATCATACCGCCGATGGATTGACCATCAAGCTGCCATTCTGAGTATTCAATGTCAGGCATGTCACTTGGCATGTTGGTCCAAGGGAAGATTTTGCAGTAAAAGGCTTCTTCAGTACGCGGCTCTTTGCAAGCCAGCTCAACCCAGCAAAGGGTATTGAGTTCACCCTGACGGCGAGCACCTATGTGGTTCTTCGCTTGCCATAAGGCAAAGCGTGCGCCTTGCGGATCGCTCACCTGCGCCATCACGCCCGCATCACCCACAATATGCGGCCCCATGTGCACTTGGCCGCCCGCCGCTTGAATCGCTGCAATGCTGGCATCGATATCATCGACGGCAAAGTAGACACGCCAATGACTGGGGATCTGCGACTCAGACTCAGGAATTTGGTACATGGCACCTAAATCATCACCTGCTAAATTAAATAGCGAAAAATGACCTTCTGGGATCGGCATTTCAACTGAGTCCCAACCAAATAACGCTTGATAAAATGCCTTAGCAGCTTGCCAATCGTGGCTTGCGAGTTCAACCCAACATGCATGTCCTTGTGCGTACTGAGTCATTTTCATTATCGGCTCCTTTGTTTTAACAATCATTCGAGTTAAGCCTGAGTTTGTATTTCTGTCCAGTATTCAGGTTAAAAAGATCTGTAAGACAAAACTCAACCGCTAAAGACAAAAAAGCCCTCACGCAGAGGGCTTAAATCATCGAAACAAATTAGGAATACTGAGGCAATAAATTTGCCATCGCGAGCAGATGACAAGCACCCGTGACTATGCCAAATAACACCACAAGAATAATTAACGGTGTACCGCCTATCACTCTAAAACCTGTGCTCTCGGGGAATAACTGCCGCGATTTATAGGCCATCAGCGCCGGGACGATTACCGCCCACACTGTCGCCGCTAATGCCGCAAAGCCAATCGCCACTAAGAAGCCGTCGGGGAACAGTAATCCTAAAATCGTTGGCGGCACAAAGGTCACTAACGCGGTTTTCATCCGGCCCGAGCGTGAATCGTCAAAACCAAACAAGTCGGCGAGATAATCGAACAAACCTAAGGTCACCCCTAAGAAAGATGAGGCCACGGCCAAGTTGGCAAACAAGGTCAACATACTGTTTAACCAGCTACTCGCCATCACCTCAGACAAAGCGCCCACCAAGACACCCATATTGCCGCCTTGGGCAATAATATCGATAAACTGGCTGCGGGGAATATTGCCCATAGTCGCCACTAACCAACAGGCATAAATCACCAGCGCGATAAAGGTGCCGACGAAAATCGCCTTGATAATGGTGGCGGAATCTTTGCCGTAATACTTCACTAAGCTGGGAACGTTACCGTGGTAGCCAAAGCTGGCAAGACCAAAGGGCAGCGCCGCCAACAGATATGGTGAAAAGCTGTTATTACCATCGGGTTCGAGCAACTTAGTCACATCAATTTCGATCAATAAATTGCCGATAGCGAGGAAGAAGGTAATGATCATACCGCCGAGCATAATCGTCGTAATGCGATCCACGGCTTTAGTACTGATCAACACTATGCTCGCCAATACTATGGCAAATACTAGCCCTGCCACACTTTGCGGTAACTCAATTCCCATGCCCTGCAAGCTGTGATTCACAATCGAACCACCGCCGCTGATATAGGCATAGGTCAAAATATACAACACGAAAGCGATAGAAACGCCGTTCACTATCCGCCAAAACTGCCCAAGAGTTTGCTTGCTTAAGGTATCGAAGCTAGCACCGGGTTCGAAATGCAAATTGGTTTCGAGCAACAATAAGCCCGACATCAACATGCAAAACCAAATACCCAATAACATTAAAATCGAATAGCCAAACCACATACCTGCACCGACCACGGGCAGAGAAAACATCCCAGCACCTACGGTCGTGCCAGCAATAATCATGGCACCACCGAGCAAGGACTTACCTGCGGGCTTATGCTTAGCCGCATTCATATGATTTGCCATTAAACTGTGTGCTCCGCGGTGACACTCGCCACTATCGTTTGTCTCACTGACGGACGTAATAAGCTATTGGCCTGATCTCGTATGCGATTGATATTGGACTTATCTTCACTATCCGCAAGATATCCCAATTCTTTGAGCTTCACGCTCAAAGTACCGTAGAGTTTTTTATCGTAGAACTCAGGCGCGGTAATGCCATGTAAAGCCCCTAAACGCTGGGCGAGTAAATGGCTCTCAGACTCAAGTTCTGAGCGCTCCATCTTAGGTCTGTTCGCTAACAGGTTGAAAATAATCGCATAGCGTTGCAAGGTCTCGCTCACGGAACTGGCTAACAATAATAGTTGGCTAGTGTGTTCAGGCACGACGGTTAAGGTATCAGTCTCAACCACTAACCCTTGTTCAATGAAGAAATCCAGCACTTGATTGACATATGCAGGTACATCTTTAATGCCCATAAAGAGTTCGGCTTTCAGCAGTGGATAAAAATCGGCAACGATTGACACCACTTGCTGACGCGGGATTTGCTCATTATGCGTTAAACAACTCGCAATTAAGGACGGCACGATAAATAAGTGGATGATATTGTTACGATAGTAAGTCATAGACACTGCCTGACTCGCCTCGATAGACACTATTTCCCCTAAAGGATCGGCACTTACAACAAACTTGTTCAGCTCTAAACCTTGCTGCACTAAATGCTTACCATCACCTTCGGCAACAGATGTATAAGAAGTGTAAGGCACTTTTTTGAGTAGGGTCAGATACAAATCAAGCTGACGCTCCAGCAGACTACGTTCTAAGGCGTTTTGATCTGTCGCCAGCAAAACTAAGCTGGTCAAAGTCACTGAACTCGCGGCTGCGGCATCATTGATACGCGTCATCACCCGATTAGCCAGCACGTTTACCGCTGGCGTTAACCAACTTGGTTTCTGCTCGGGATCATCGGCCAACTCAGCACGCCAGTTTGGCGCACGCTCATTTAAGAAATTTTGCAGGGTAATAGGCTCGCCAAAATTCACGTAACCTTGGCCAAAATTACCTAATTTGCGAATGGCACCGAACACCTGCCACACAGATTCTTTTTTCTTTTTCTTACCGCTTAACTCTTTATGGTAAGTCGCTACTTCCATCACATGGTCATAGCCTAAATACACAGGCACAAGTGTGACAGGACGTTCAATACCGCGCAGTACGCTGTTCATCGTCATGGCGATCATGCCAGTTTTGGGCGCCAATAGACGACCGGTACGTGAGCGGCCGCCTTCGGAGAAATATTCCACCGAATAACCTTTAGCAAACAGTTGATCTAAATACTCACGGAATACTGCGGTATACAGCTTGTTGCCATTAAAACTACGGCGGATAAAGAAGGCACCACCGCGACGGAACATAGGTCCAGCGGGCCAGAAGTTGAGGTTAATACCTGCGGCAATGTGCGGCGGAACCATACCTTGATAGTACAAAATATACGATAACAGCAGGTAATCCATGTGACTGCGATGGCAAGGCACATAAACAATCTCGTGACCATCGTGGTGCAACTGGCGAACTTGCTCGGCACCCTTGATATTGATCCCGCTGTAAAGCTTGTTCCATAACCAAGTTAAGAAACGCTCGGCAATACGCACTAAACTATCTGAGTAATCTGCAGCGATTTCATCGAGATACTCAATGGCTGTCTCGCGCGCTTGGGTCTCTGAAATCTTCTTACTGACGGCTTCTTCTTGAATCGCTTTACGCAACGATTCAGATTTGAGCAACGAATGAAACAGTGCTTGGCGGTTTGGCAGCACAGGCCCTGTCATCACCTTGCGTTGACGACGGAAATGCACCCGCGCGACCCGCGCTAACTTATGGGCAATCCCCATGTCGGTGCCATGCTCGTCGGCCATATAACGCAGGGATACCGCATTCGAAAACTGCACGAAGTTATGTCGACCTAAGAATAGAATCATCAAGCATTTGCGCAGCCAAGTCGGGTTTTCCCGCTCAAACACAGCCGCCTTCATAGTGTCATCTTCTTTCCCTGGTGTGCGGCCCCAATACAGGCTCACGGGTACCAATTGAATGTCTAATTCAGGGCGCTCCTTATGCACGGCTAACAAACGCATAAAGCATTCGAGGAAAGGCTCGTTACCGGCACGCTCGCCAAACAGCGGCTTACGCCCCTGGAGGCAGACAACCCGAGGCGCAATCACACCATTCGCCACTAAGGGCTCATAGGGGCTCGGTAGTCCTAACTTAGCCGTTATTTCACTCAGGGCAGCGATGTCACTCAGCGATTCCGTTTTCATCACATAAGCAAGGGGTCTGGAGGCATCCAGATTCAGATCGGCAAAGGGATCCTGAGGCACAACAATAGTGTGCACTAAGTGTTTTTGGATCCAGCGTAATGATTTCAACCAAAGAGAGTCGTGTTTAGGCATTATTCTTATGCAATTAAGTACGTTTACTAGCCCGGTAGAATACCAGACTATGGGTAATATTCGCTAATTCTCTCCAACATAGCTAAAAAGTGGTTAATACTTGCGCTGCAAATAATACTGTATATACTAACAGTAACTGTATAGAAAAACAGGAAACACCATGAGACCTTTGACGCCACGCCAAGCTGAAATTTTAGAGCTAATTAAACGAAATATTGCCGATACTGGCATGCCACCCACTCGGGCAGAAATCGCGACCCGTTTAGGTTTTAAGAGCGCCAATGCGGCTGAAGAGCATCTTAAAGCGTTGGCGAAAAAGGGCTGCATTGAGATCATGCCAGGCACATCGCGGGGCATTCGCCTACCTGCGGAAGTCGAAGATTTAACTGAAACAGGTTTACCACTTATCGGTCAAGTGGCTGCTGGCGAACCTATTCTTGCCCAAGAACATGTCGAACAGTACTACCAAGTCGACCCGAGCATGTTCCATCCCGCCGCCGATTTCTTACTGCGGGTTAAAGGCGACAGCATGAAGAATATCGGCATTCTCGAAGGAGATTTGCTGGCTGTTCATAAAGTACAACAAGCTAGAAATGGTCAAGTGGTTGTCGCTAGAGTCGACGACGATGTCACTGTTAAACGTTTCGAAAAAAAAGGCAATGTGGTCTATCTACACGCCGAAAATGAAGACTATTCCCCGATAAAAGTGGATTTAGGCTATCAAAGTTTAACAATTGAAGGACTCGCCGTCGGTGTGATCCGTAATGGAGATTGGCTATGAACAAACTACTTGGCAATGCACCCCGCCATCCGGGCTTGTGGCTCGATGAAGTCCGTGATGCCGACTATGACTGGCACCACGCACCTATCGCCTGCATGCCAACTAAGACTCAAGGCCGCCAAGAATTAATCCATCTGAGTGCGCAACTCGCCCAGTTAAGCCAACAGGGCCGTTGGTTAGTGCTCATCAACCCACCGAGTATTGGCTACAAACAAATGCTCGCCAATGCAGGCGTGCGTATGGACAGAGTCTTGCTGGTGCACGCGAAAGATGAAGTGGAAACCCTGTGGGCAATGGAAAAAGCCTTAACAAGTGGTACGTCCAGTGCGGTTATTACCTGGACCCAATCATTGGATGCACGCGATAATCGTCGCCTGCAAATTGTCGCTAAAAGTGCCCGCGCCATGGGCATAGTGCTAGAAGACGTAAACAGTCACTTACATGGCGACGTACGCATTGAGCAAGGTAGCCTCTTCGGCCAACAATCTTTTTTTAGTGCTGTACATTAAATATTCATTTAATTTTTTACCTTGAAAGCCGCCTCGCCTATGAATGTGAGGCTTTTTTTTGGCAATTTTTCAGACAATTAGATAAATAAGTGATCTTGATCAATATTTAAACAGCAAGTATGGTTGGTTTAGTCGGCGATGATATATCGCCGCCCGTGGCAAATAAATCGAGCCGTAATCGAGTTCAAAATGCCACTAAAAATAGAGAACAGATTTATTTCAGTCGTATGTGCCAGCGTGGCTAATACCAGCAGTAATAATACTTAATTAAAAGTAACAGCCGCCAACGCACGTTGAAGTCAAAAAAGCTTTTTTGGGAACTGAAGAGTTTGCATAGAGTTGAGACTTACTGTGTTGCTCTTCTTTGTAGTTGCTATTCGCAATTGGCAGAGGAGAAGTCTTGTGAAGCAATTGTTGTATTGTTTACTCGTGGTGTTATTCGCACCACCGTTGGCCGCCGCGGACATGCGGTTCAACATGACCCCTGGCGTAACCGAGATCAGTGGCAAGGTTTATCACTTGCACATGACCATCTTGTATATCTGCTGCGCCATTGGCCTTGTGGTCTTTGGCGTGATGATTTACGCCATGATCAACCACAGAAAATCCAAAGGCGCTGTCGCGTCCCACTTTCACGAAAGCACTAAAGTTGAAATCGCTTGGACGATTCTGCCATTTATCATTTTGATCTTAATGGCGATTCCTGCGACAAAAACCTTAATTGCGATGGAAGATCCCAGCGACGCCGATCTGACCGTTAAAGTCACGGGTTCCCAATGGAAATGGCATTACAGCTATTTCGATCAAGACATTGATTTTTACAGCATACTCGCAACCCCTAGAGCACAAATCGACGGTACCGAAACCAAGGGTGAACACTACCTATTGGAGGTCGATAAGCCGCTCGTTCTGCCGATAAATCGCAAAATCCGCTTTTTGATGACCTCTGAAGATGTCATCCATTCATGGTGGGTACCTGCTTTTGCCGTGAAGAAAGATGCCAACCCAGGATTTATCAATGAGGCTTGGACTCGCATCGACAAACCCGGTATTTACCGTGGTCAATGCGCCGAACTTTGCGGTAAAGACCATGGTTTTATGCCGATCGTAGTGCAAGCCATACCCGAAGCCGAGTTTGAAGCTTGGGTGACGGAGCAGAAACAAGCCGCAGGCGCGGCGGCAGAAGCCGCTCAAGCCGCTTTATCACAGACCCTTAGCAAAGATGATCTGATGACCCAAGGTGAGCAAGTTTACCTCGGGCACTGCGCAGCCTGCCACCAGCCCAATGGCGAGGGGTTACAAGGCGTATTCCCACACCTCAAAGGCAGTCCGATAGCAACGGGACCGCTCAGCGGCCACCTTGAAATTGTGCTCAACGGTAAAACGGGTACGGCTATGCAAGCCTTTAGTAAGCAATTGACTGCACAAGAAATTGCCGCTGTGATTACCTATGAGCGTAATGCTTGGGGCAATAATACTGGCGATGCTGTACAGGCCAAAGACGTCAACGAGCACATGAACGGTAGTGCAGGCACACAGGCACCTGCTACCGCACCAGCCAATACGACCCCAACTCCCGCACCTACAACTGAGCCCGCAGCAGTTGTCGACTCCGCAACCATAGTGGATCCGGCGAGCCTCCCCACTCTCACCCATGAGGCACTGATGGCCGAAGGTGAAACTGTCTACACCACCACTTGTGCGGCCTGCCATCAGTTGACGGGAGCTGGCATACCACCCGCCTTCCCCGCCCTCGCTGGCAGTGCTATCGCCACTGGGCCCGTCGCCAATCATCTCGATATTGTGATGCACGGCAAAACAGGCACGGCTATGCAAGCATTTGGCAAACAACTCAGCCCACAGCAACTCGCAGCAGTCATTACCTATGAGCGCAATGCTTGGGGCAACAATACCGGCGATACAGTGCAACCTGCTGATATCGCAAGCCATGGACAGTAGGGGATTATGATGAGCACAACGACTCAAGATCAAACCGCAGCCCATGATGACCATCATCATGGTGCGCCAAAGGGCATCATGCGCTGGGTGCTAACCACCAACCATAAAGACATTGGTACTTTGTATTTATGGTTCAGCTTCATTATGTTTTTAACCGGTGGCGCTATGGCCATGGTGATCCGCGCTGAACTGTTTCAGCCCGGATTACAATTGGTCGAGCCCAACTTCTTTAACCAAATGACCACAGTCCATGGGCTGATCATGGTATTCGGCGCGGTAATGCCCGCCTTTACTGGGCTAGCAAACTGGCTGATCCCTATGATGATTGGTGCGCCCGATATGGCGCTGCCACGGATGAATAACTGGAGTTTTTGGATCTTACCCTTCGCCTTTACCATCCTACTCAGTTCGCTGTTTATGGAAGGCGGCGGACCTAACTTTGGTTGGACTTTCTACGCGCCACTGTCTACCACTTATAGTCCTGACAGCACGGCACTCTTCGTGTTCTCTATTCATATCATGGGGATAAGTTCGATCATGGGCGCAATCAACGTGATTGTAACCATAGTGAATTTACGTGCGCCCGGCATGACATGGATGAAGTTGCCGCTGTTTGTGTGGACTTGGCTTATCACTGCATTCCTGCTGATCGCTGTGATGCCCGTACTTGCGGGCGCTGTAACTATGGTGCTGACCGATAAGTTTTTCGGCACTAGCTTCTTCGACGCCGCGGGGGGTGGCGATCCTGTGATGTTCCAGCATATCTTCTGGTTCTTCGGCCACCCCGAAGTTTACATCATGATCTTGCCGTCCTTTGGTATCATCTCAGCCATAGTGCCCGCCTTCAGTCGCAAACCCTTATTTGGCTATGCATCAATGGTTTATGCAACTGCGAGTATTGCAATTCTGTCGTTCCTCGTGTGGGCACATCATATGTTCACTACAGGTATGCCAGTGTTTGCCGAGCTGTTTTTCATGTATTGCACTATGTTGATTGCGGTGCCAACGGGGGTGAAAGTATTTAACTGGGTGGCGACTATGTGGCGCGGCTCGCTCAGCTTCGAAACCCCTATGTTGTTCGCCGTGGCCTTTATCATACTCTTCACCATTGGCGGTTTTTCGGGGTTAATGCTCGCCATTACGCCCGCCGACTTCCAATACCACGACACCTATTTTGTGGTGGCGCATTTCCATTATGTGCTCGTAACTGGGGCGATTTTCTCCATCATGGCGGCGGCCTATTACTGGCTACCTAAGTGGACGGGGCATATGTACAACGAACGACTGGGACAATGGCACTTCTGGTGTTCGGTGATTTCGGTCAACGTACTGTTTTTCCCAATGCATTTCCTTGGGCTGGCGGGTATGCCAAGGCGTATTCCCGACTACTCGATTCAATTTGCCGATATTAATCAAATCGTCTCTATTGGTGGGTTTGCCTTCGGTTTATCGCAATTGATTTTCTTAGTACTAGTGATCAAGTGCATCCGTGGCGGCAAAAAAGCCCCCGCTAAACCTTGGGAAGGCAGTGAGGGTTTAGAGTGGACATTGCCAAGCCCAGCACCCTACCACTCCTTCACGACACCACCCGAGGTGAAATGAAATGACCAACCATAGCCAGCCAGAAAAACCTAAGTCAAATCGTAAACTCATCAGCCTATTAGTCATGGGTTGTATCGGTATGTTTGGCTTTGGGTTTGCGCTGGTGCCGCTATACGATGTGCTATGTGAGCAGCTTGGGATTAACGGTAAAACCTCCAGCACCGCCAGCAATTATCAAGCTATTACTGTTGATACTAGCCGGGTTGTTACTGTGGAATTTATCTCCCAAGTGCAAACGGGTATGCCGTGGAAATTTGAGCCGCAAACCAAGCGGCTCGAAGTCCACCCCGGCGAACTTATCCACACGGCTTTTTTGGCACGCAATCTCTCGGACAGAGCCATAATCGGTCAGGCGATACCTTCGGTATCCCCAGGCCAAGGTGCTGCCTATTTTAATAAAACTGAATGTTTTTGCTTTAATCAACAGCACTTAGCGGCTTCGACCAGCGCAGAGTTGCCACTCATTTTCTTTGTGGATCCTCAGTTACCTGAGTCCATCCACACTCTGACCCTCTCTTACACCCTCTACGACATTACCGACAAGCAGTTAGCGTCTGCCCTAGAGCAAGGAGCTGCAAAATGACTACAAAACATGAACCTTACTATGTCCCCGCCCAAAGCGCTTGGCCCATCATTGGTGCTATAGGGCTGTTTTTAATCGCCTTTGGTGCAGGAAGCTTTGTACAACAACTCAAATCGGGTGCCTCCGGTGGCGGCTATATACTGCTCGCTGGCATCGCCGTAATCCTCTTTATGCTAGTGGGTTGGTTTAGAACCGTGATCAACGAATCCATGACAGGACTCTATTCCCATCAAATGGATAGATCCTTTCGCCAAGGCATGAGTTGGTTTATTTTCTCCGAAGTGATGTTTTTCGCGGCATTTTTCGGGGCATTATTCTACGCCCGCATGGTCGCGGTGCCTTGGCTTGGCGGCGCCTCGAATAATGCCATGACCCACGAAGTGCTCTGGCCACAGTTCGAAGCCGTTTGGCCATTGATCACCACACCTGATGGGACAAAAACCGAGGCTATGCCATGGACTGGTCTGCCATTAATCAACACTATTGTGCTGCTAACCTCTTCTGTCACCTTACATTTTGCCCATGTCAGCTTAGAGAAAGGCAAGCGTTCTGCCATTACGCTGTGGCTCGGGATCACCATACTCTTAGGTATGGGATTCCTTGCCTTACAGGCCGAAGAGTATATCCACGCCTATCAGGAAATGGGACTCACCTTAACCTCTGGGATTTATGGCAATACCTTCTTCCTGCTAACGGGTTTTCACGGCATGCACGTGACCCTAGGAACGGTATTCTTATTAGTGTTGTTTTTCAGAGTGTTGAAGGGGCACTTTAGCGCAGATAAGCATTTCGCCTTCCAAGCGGGCAGTTGGTATTGGCACTTTGTGGACGTGGTCTGGCTGTGTTTGTTTATTTTCGTCTACGTACTCTAAGGCGCTAGTAAGGCGTGGGATTGGGGCTGATTAATCCAGTCCCTAATGCCACCAGCAATAGCAGGATAACGAGCGCAGAGAAGAGCACCCGGCGACCAAGATAGCGGCTCATAGGCATTTTGTTGTCGCCTTTCACCATAATAAACAAGGCACTACCTAAATTAAAAATGATAAACAGCAACAGCAGAACTAAGGCCAACTTAAAAATAAACAGGGTATTCATGCAATATCCTTATGTCCTGCTGAATAAATTAACGGTTTTTTTGCTGATACTGACTGTGGCTGTATTCGGGATTTTGGTCAAGTTGGGTCTATGGCAATTAGCCCGCGGCGAAGAAAAAACTAGGCTGTTAGCCCAAATGGAGGCAAGACAATCCTTGCTACCATTAAGTTTTGAGCAGCTCCAACTCAAAATCGATAAAGAAGGGGTGACAGGTTATCGACTTCAAGTGCACGCCACACCCACGAGCTCGCAAATCTGGCTACTGGATAATCAAATTTATCAGGGCCAAGTGGGCTATTTAGCCTTTCAGCCCCTGCAAGTGGAAGCTGGAACACCTTGGTTGCTGGTCGAGTTAGGCTTTGTTGCCGCTGGATCCCATCGGGATGTGTTACCCCACATCACTCCCCTAAGCGGGGCATTAAATATCGAAGGCAGGCTTTATCAAAAGCAAATCAATCCCTTGAGCCAAGCTTTAATGGCAGAAACAGGGACAAGTATTCGCTTTCAAAATTTAAATATGCCCGAAATGGCTAAGGTATTAGGGCACCCAGTGTTACCTGTCGTGTTGCAACCAGAGCAATTACCTTCCCTCACATTGCCCCATCCTTGGCAACCTTTCCCACTGTCGGCGCAAAAACATTGGGGTTATGCGTTGCAGTGGTTTTCGATGGCAGCCGTATTTGCAGGGCTAATGCTGTGGCAAGGGATTAAATATGTAAAACGCCATAGCGCCCAAACAGTCGCAAACTCAAGGAGCAAATAAGGAAATTCGTACCATACTTAGCAAGACACTAATAAAACTAAATAAATATAAAACAATAAATTAGGGATAATTTGAATGAGAGGAGCAAGCATGAACTCCCAGAATAAATCGAAACACAAGGCATTGGGCTTATTGTTGCTGGCGTTTATCGCGCCCGTGGTGATAGCCAAGCTAGTGCTGAGCCTGAATTTATACCACGGCGGCGCCACTAATCATGGCGAGCTGATCAATCCTGAGACCAGTTATGCCAGCCTTGGGGTTGAAAACCCCAATCCCAAAGAATGGCAACTGCTATATTTACTGCCCGCCCAATGCGACGATGCTTGCCGCGAACGCCTGTATATTTTACGCCAAAGCCACACTGCGCTAGGGCCAGATCAGGCGCGAGTCGAACCACTCATTCTCACTCATCCCGACAGCGATCTTAATGCTTTAAGCGCCTTTAACTTCAACACTCGTCCCGCCAATGCTGGCTTAAGCCACTGGCTAGATGAACAGCAGTTGATCATAGTCGATCCCTTAGGCAGCTTAGTGCTGCGCTATCCCCAAGTGCAGGGTAGAGAAGCGCATTTAGCTCAAGGCAAGGCCTTGGTTGCGGATCTGCGTAAGTTGTTAAAACTGTCGAGGGTAGATTGATGCAGCTAACTTGGGTTCTACGCTTAACCTTAGTCTTTACCCTATTAGTGATTTTAATGGGTGCTTACACTCGCCTATCGGATGCAGGTCTAGGCTGCCCCGATTGGCCGGGTTGCTACGGCCATATCAAGGTGCCTACCCAAGACCATGAAATCGCCCATGCCCAAACCATCTATCCCGATCACGATATCCACCCAGAGAAAGCCTGGCTGGAGATGATCCACAGATATATCGCAGGCGGACTTGGCTTACTGGTGTTGTTAATCTTAGTTTTGTGCCTGAAAACGCCAGAAGCACCGAAAAAGTTACCGCTCATCATAGTGCTGCTGATCCTCTTTCAAGCCGCACTCGGCATGTGGACAGTGACGATGAAACTCATGCCCATAGTGGTGATGTCGCATCTTATTGGTGGTTTCAGCCTAATTTCACTGTTGTTACTCCTCTATCTACGAACGCGGCCGCGGCGGATCTTTAATAGCGAAACCTATGCCCGCAATCTGGCACCGCTGGCACTGGTGAGCCTGTTCGTGCTTGTGGGTCAGATTATGCTGGGCGCTTGGACCTCATCTAACTATGCGGCGCTAGCCTGCACCGCTTTACCCATTTGCGAAGGCAACTGGGTGGATAACTTGGCAATAGCGGAGGCCTTTTCACCATTCCAAGGCCAACACCCTAGTTTCGAATTTGGAGTGCTCGATTACCCAGCCCGTATGACTATCCATATCGCCCACCGAATTGGCGCTATTGTTACCGCGAGTTTATTACTCGTGCTCGCCTATCGATTATTTGTTGGCGCGGCAGGAATGAGGGCCTTAAGCCTCTTATTGGCAGGGTTAGTGATCCTACAAGTGAGCTTAGGTATTTCTAACGTAGTAATGCATTTACCACTGGGTATTGCCGTGTCTCACAACGGCGGGGCGGCACTACTGCTGCTGACCTTAGTCGCAATCAACTATTTCTTATGGCGCAAAGCCTAAGCGAGGGCTCCAAGATGGCAAAACCACTCTCAATCACCAGTAGCCTACCCACGTTCAGCGTGACATGGCGCGCCTATTTTGAAATGACTAAACCTAAAGTGGTCGCACTCATGCTGCTCACTGTCTTAGTCGGCATGTGTCTGGCTGTGCCCCATGCTGTGCCCGTTCAACCTTTACTCGCAGGCATGCTGGGCATTGCCATGATGGCGGGTTCGGCGGCGGCGTTAAATCATCTGATCGATCGCCGTATTGATGGCTTAATGGCACGCACCTACAATCGCCCACTACCCAAAGGGCGTATTTCGGCAACCCGCGCGTTAATTTTCGCCGCTAGCTTAGGTAGTCTTGGCTTTATCGTCTTATATTCCTTAGTAAATCCACTCACAGCTTGGCTCACCTTTGCCAGCTTGATTGGTTATGCCTTGGTTTATACGGCCTATTTGAAGCGCGCAACATCACAAAACATTGTGATTGGAGGCCTTGCGGGAGCTATGCCACCCTTGCTGGGATGGACTGCAGTGACGAACGAATTTCACGGCCATGCGCTGTTGTTAGTGATCATCATTTTTACATGGACGCCGCCACATTTTTGGGCTCTGGCCATTCACAGACGCGCCGAATATGCCAAAGTGGATATTCCCATGCTGCCGGTTACCCACGGTGTCGAGTTTACTAAAACCTGTATTCTGCTCTACACAGTATTGCTGGCGATTGCTTGCCTATTACCTGTACTGGTTGGCATGTGTGGGCCTGTATATTTCGTCTGCTCTAGTTTGCTCAGTAGCGGATTTATCTATAAAGCATGGCAACTTAAATATCGGGATCATGATGGCTTAGCGATGCAAGTGTTCCGCTTCTCTATCTATCATTTGATGTTGTTATTCATGGCATTACTGCTCGACCACTATTTGTGGAACTAGTGTATGCAACTCGTTTGTCGCGCTAACCTGTCGTTATGGAGCCAATAATGCAGAAAAGAATTTTAGTCATCGCCATATTATTGATCGGCCTTGGCGGCCTATTTGCGGTGAAATTTAATCCCCCGAAACCTATCGAGCTAGAGAGTGGTTTTTTGTTTCCGCAAGCCTATGAATTAGCGCCCTTTGAATTGGTCGATCAACATCAGCAGGCTTTTACCAACGCCAGCTTGCAGGGGAAATGGAGCTTATTCTTTATCGGTTTTACCTTTTGCCCCGATGTTTGCCCGACGACCTTAAATAAACTCGCGGCGGCTTATCCCGATCTAAACAAAATTGCGCCATTGCAGGTGGTGTTTTTATCCGTCGACCCTAAACGGGACACACCGGATAAACTCCTGACCTATGTGAATTTTTTCAATCCAGAATTTAAAGCGGTCACGGGCGAGCAGACACAAATCTTCCCGCTCACCCGCAGCTTAGGACTGACCTATGCCATGGTCGGTGAAGGGGAAAACTACCAAGTCGACCATAGTGCGGGTTATGTGTTGGTGTCGCCGCAGGGAACGCGAGTCGCAGTGTTTAAACCTACGGCCGCATTAGGCAAACCGCCGCAGGTGTTAAATGATGAAATGATTAGCGATTTTAGAAAAATAGTGGCGCAATACAAACCTAGCCGTTGATCACTCTTTGACCCAAGAGCCATCATCCTTTGGCCTCACCCAAGGTTGAGAAAACCAATAGTAGCCATTGCGCGCCTTACTCGGCGCAGTGCAGTTATAACGCGAACGCCCCGCAGGTAAAGCTAAATCCGCTTGAACACTAAACTCGCTCTCACTCAACCAAGTCGGCTGTTTTGAACCTTGGCCTTGGATATAACACATCACTTGCTTAGCCGAGATATCGCTCATATCGAGGGTGACTTTAAGCTCTGGGCGCCAATGGCCGCCCTTTAACTCAGGATCACTAGGACTCTGCGCAATTACAGGCATGTTTAAACTGTATAGCTTGGCCTTAAGGCTTTTTAAATCCGCATATTGTCCCGCAACAGGGAAACGCGGCAGTGCCGTTAACGGCGAATAGGGCCCAGCGGCTCCCGATTGCTGCCCTAAAGCGACAAAGCCGTTCTCGGTTAACATATCCTGCAAGGCTTGATTGTACTCACCGTAGGGATAAGCCAGCATTTTAAAATTGTGCCCAGTGGCATCTGCAATCGCCTTTTCTGTATCTAAGATATTGGCTTTTATCCGCGTTAACCATTGCGCCTGTGATTCATTTTCTAAGGCGCGAATCAAATGTTCGTGGGCCCAACTGTGGTTAGCAATATCGGCGCCTTCCTTGGATAGCGTTATCAGCTCATCCCAGGTCATCATCTCAGTAAACTTTTGTTTAATCGGCTCAATTGCCACAAACAAGGTGTAGGGAAAGCCAAATTCCTTTAGGATAGGATGCGCCGTCGTGGCTATGCTGCGATAACCATCGTCGAAGGTAATCGCGACTGTTTTGGCCGGTAAATCTTGTTTTTGCTTTATCGCTTCAACCACCTGAGAAAGCGGGATCACCTTAAAGCCATCATCGGCTAGAAACTGCATTTGCTCACGAAATTGCGCGGGCGTCACGCTTGTGGCCGCCGGAGTGGTCTCAGATACATGGTGATATTGCAGAATGACCACGGCATGGGCAGAAAACGTCATTAGCCCTATGAGTGCCAACAGCACACGTTTAACCATAATGTGAACACCTCTGAAATTAATGAATACAGCTAAATTAACTTGGCTCGACCTGATGCTCAACGGCGCGAAAAATCGTCAATTACTCATCCTCGCCCTGCCGATGATACTCTCCAATATCACTGTCCCACTGTTGGGCTTAGTCGATACGGCTGTCATAGGTCATCTGAGTGAAGCCTATTATTTAGGGGGAGTCGCTGTCGGGTCAACGATTATCACATTAATCATTTGGTTATTGGGATTTTTGCGTATGGCGACGACAGGTTTAGTCGCGCAAGCCTTTGGTGCTGACGATCTTCACGCCCAGCACAAGCTCTTAGTCCAAGGCGCTATGCTAGCGATATTATTGGGCGCAGGCGTTATCGCACTGCAAGTCCCGATATTGAATTTAGCGTTAGGATTATCCGAAGCGAGTAGCGAGGTCGAACGTTATTGCCGCGAGTATTTTCAGGTACGGATTTGGTCAACGCCCTTCGCCCTGCTCAATTTAGTGATGTTAGGTTGGCTCTTAGGGCGACAACAACCTAAAGCCGCCATGTGGCAGCTGATTTTAGCCAACCTTGCCAATATTATTCTCGATGTGGTGTTTGTCCTCGGCTTAGGTTGGGGCGTTAAAGGCGCTGCCCTTGCCTCAGTCTTTGCCGATATCACCGCTTTCTCAGTCGCACTCACTATGGTGTTACAACAACTCAAGCGCGCACCCGAGTTTCACTTATCCCAGCTATTTCCTCATGTCACATTAACGGGTTATGGCAAATTACTGAGGCTCAACACAGATATTTTTGTCCGTAGCCTCTGCTTACAGGCAGCTTTTGCCTTTATGACATTCCATGGTGCAGGTCTAGGTGATAATACCGTTGCGGCCAATGCCGTGTTATTGAATTTGCTGCTATTAATCTCCTATGCTCTAGATGGTATAGCCTATTATGCCGAGGCAGAAGTCGGCCGTGCCTATGGGCAAAAACAGGTAGAACAATTAAGGGAAGCTGTAATATTAGCTTGGTGCTGGTCGGCCATAACAGCGCTAGGATTCTGCGCTGTATTTAGTCTTTTTGGCAGTAATATTATCGCGTTATTGACCAGCATTAATGAGGTCAGAGCCACTGCGCAAACCTATCTTATCTGGCTAATATTCTTGCCTTTATGGTCCTTTAGCTCGTATTTATTCGACGGGGTCTACATAGGTGCCGCTAAAGGTAAAGTGATGCGTAATAGCATGATACTCGCCACCTTCGGCGCATTTTTCCCGACATGGTATTTACTGCAGCAACTATTATTACCAGAGCAAGGTAACCACGCTCTCTGGGCCGCAATGAGTGCCTTTATGGTCGCCAGAAGCCTAACGCTTGCTGGGCACTATTATTTCAGTCAGGCCTTTTTACATAAATAAATCTGTAAAGACAGTAGTTTACTAATCTCAAAATCATTATTATGTTGATTCTACAAATGTAACAAAGATGTGAATCGATAATGAAAAGGATTTTACCGCTGCTATTGCTGTGGCTATGTAACTATACGGTTGCCAACACTGCGCCACAATTACCCGTTGAAGCCTTTGCAAGCATCCCAGATGTTAGCTCCGTGCAGCTCTCGCCTAATGGCAAAAAAATCGCTTCTGTTGTACGGGTCGATCAAGCCAAACTCAAAGGTACTGTCGTTAGTATCCAAGATATAGAAACAGGCGAAAAAAGCATTCCGCTGCACACGGATAACCAAAAATTTGTCATCCTGTCTCTGCAGTGGGCAAACGATAATATCTTACTGATCAGTGCTAAGTTTCCGGCTAACCGTTACGGTACACCTACAACCGAAACCCGCCTTGTTAAGTATGATTTGACCACGAAAAAGACCTCGAGTGTCCTTCCGCGCAGCGTCTTAGACCGTCTTAATTGGATCCCGCAACATCAGGGACAAATTATCGATCTTATGCAAGATGATCCCGATAATATTTTACTGTCATTAGACGGAATGGGAGAAAACGTAGGCGAAGACAGCGTTCTGAAAGTCAATTTAGCGCAGGGGAAATCCAGTTACACCCAAAATGCTAAAAAGAAGATCATCAGTTGGATTACCGACAGGCAGCACAAAGTCCGAATTTCTATCTACAACGATGATACTGAGTACCGCATTTATGAACAGGCCGAGCAAAAGAGTGATTCACGCTTGCTTTGGACCTTTAAAGCTTTTTCTGAGGACACTGTTTGGCCATTAGGTTTTGATGCAGACCCTAATATCCTCTACGTTCGCGCCTATCACCAAGGTTTCGAAGCCATTTTTAAAGTGAACCTGACCGACCCTAATCTTACAAAAGAGTTGGTTTACGCCAATGAAGCAACTGACGTCGAAGGGGATTTACTCTACTCGCAATTAAAGAAAAAAGTCATTGGTATCAGTGAAGGCGACGGCGAGGAATACACCTTCTGGGAAACAGAATATGTTGGACTACAAAATGGTCTTAAGGCTGTATTACCCGATGCTCACAACTATATTACTCAATTCAGTGCAAATGAACGCCGCTACATAGTGTATTCCACCAGCTCGACCGAGCCTGGCACTTATTATTTCGGCGATAGGGACGAAAAAACGCTTTATCCCATCGCTAACCGATACGGCAAGCTCAATAGTGAGCTACTCGCCAACACCCAACATCTAACTTATGAAGCAAGGGATAAGCTCAAAATCGATGCTTACCTAACAGTACCAAAGGGACTCGAAGCTAAACAGCTACCGACGATTATTTTCCCCCATGGCGGCCCGATTAGTTACGACAGTAACGACTTTGACTATTGGGCACAGTTTTTCGCTAATCGGGGTTATGCGGTATTTCGAATGAATTTCAGGGGGTCGGCAGGTTACGGCTATGAGTTTATGAAGGCTGGCCTAAAAAGCTGGGGACTCGAAATGCAAAACGATGTTGAAGACGGGACTCGTTACCTAATTGCTCAAGGGATTAGCGATCCTAAACGCATTTGTATTGCCGGTGCGAGTTATGGTGGTTACGCGGCCTTAATGGGGGCTGCTATGACTCCCGATCTTTACCGTTGCGCCATCAGTGTGGCTGGTGTGACCGATGTGGCCTACCTCGTAAAATCAAGCCGCAGACATACCAACTATGAAGTGGTTAAAGAGCAAATAGGAGATGATCTCGATGCCCTCTATGAGCGATCACCTATCAGTAAAGCAGATAAAATTAACATCCCAGTATTACTGCTACATGGCGATAAGGACAGAGTCGTCAAGGTTCAACATAGCCGAGAAATGTATGACGAGCTCAAATCACTAAATAAACCAGTGGAGTATATTGAGTTGGAAAATGGTGATCATTACCTGAGCAATAACGACAACAGACTCGCGACGTTTAAAGCCTTAGATAAGTTCTTAGCTGATAATCTCAACCCTAAGTTATAACTTAGCAACTGCACTTAAAGCGAAAGCCAAATATAAAAAACGCGACTCTGAGGTCGCGTTTTTCATTCAGCTTAACAAACAAGATTAAGCGTAAGAATGTTCACCATGTTGGTGATCTGTCACGTCACGTACGCCAGTCAACTCACCTGGGAACATGTCTAACAATTGTTTTTCGATACCATCCTTCAGGGTGATATCAACTTGAGAACAACCGTTACAACCACCGCCGAACTGCAGTACAGCCACGCCTTCTTTAGTGATTTCAACCAGCATGATATTACCACCATGGCCGGCTAACTGAGGGTTGATTTCTGATTGGATCACGTATTCGATACGCTCGACTAAAGGTGCATCACCAGACACTTTACGCATTTTTGCGTTAGGTGCTTTGAGCGTGAGTTGTGAACCTAATTGGTCAGTCACAAAATCGATAGTGGCATCTTCAAGGAAAGGTGCACTCTTCTCATCGACCATAGCATTGAAGCCAGTGAACTCGATTTCAATATCATCACTTTCCACGGCATCCGGTGGACAATAAGACACACCACACTCGGCTTGCGAGGTTCCTGGACTGATCACAAATACGCGAATATGAGTGCCTTCAGGTTGATCTGCTAACAACTTAACAAAATGGGCTTGAGCCGCATCGGAAATGGTAATCATGAAAACCTGCTCCGTCAGGGGATACCTGAGTGTTTTAGTAAGAATTAGCCGTATGATACTCCGACTCACCTTCGCTTTGTAGTCCTTTGGATAGCAAGTTTATGGATTTTTGCCATAGCGATCACGATTTATTCATCATAAACAAGCTTTAAACGAATGTGTTGTACGCGAGTGAACTGCATCATTTACAAACAAAAGCGACCCAATTGGGTCGCTTTAAGCCAGACATAAAATACAAACTATTTAGCCGCTTCTTGTCCCGCGATACGACCAAAGACAATGATATCAGTGTAAGCATTTCCACCGAGTCGATTGGTTCCATGGGTTAAACCAGTCACTTCACCCGCAGCAAACAAGCCCGGAATCACTTTTCCTTGTTCATCAAGTACACGAGTACGTGTATCAACCGCTAGTCCACCCATTGTATGGTGCACAGAAGGTGTAGCCTTTAAAATCCAATAAGGTCCTTTACTTAAATCAACCAATCCTGAGCGATGATTAAAGGCTTCATCCTTTCCTGTTGCGGCATAACGATTCACGTTTTTAATCGTTGATAACAACTTGTCTTCAGGAATATTAAAGACTTTGGCGGCTTCTTCTAGGGTGTCGACCTTATACATTAGCCCGTCTTTTGTGAATTCCTTCAGTTCACCTTGATGCATTTCAACAGTATGGGCAACATCTTCAATAGCTTGGTTCCAGAGCACATAAGTATAACGGCCTGGTTGGGCTAGAATGGCCTGTGAAATCACATCTCGGCGTTCCAATTCCTCAACAAAGCGCTCACCCTTCTGGTTGATTAACACCGCACCAAAGAAGCGAGAGTCTGCAATCAAGGCAATCGCACCCGAGGTTGGGCTACAAATGGGATATGACTGGATATATCCCATATTTTTAGCTGCTGCATGTATTTTTTCTGCCATCACAATACCGTCACCAGTACCACCTGAATGACCAGTACTGCCATAACGTTCATCTAACTCTGGGTTATATTTTTTACGCATTTCCATGTTAGACGAGAAGCCACCCGTGGCAATCACAACACCGCGTTTTGCATAATAGGTTACCGTTTTGCCATTATGAGTCGCTTCTACACCCACAATTCGGCCCGTTTGATCTTGAATTAACTTTTCAGCCTTAGTATTGGTATGAATTGGTAAGCCAACTTCTTCAGCTTTAATAGAAAACTTGCTGATCACCTCTGCTCCGGTATGACCTTTAGGGATTAGCGCTCGTTTCACGCTGTGTCCACCAAACTGAAATAATTGATCTGGGTAAAATTCTACTTTGACGTAATCCCTTAACCACTCAGCTGCATCAACCGCATTATCGACCATGGTCTTAACCATTTCAGGGTCACCTTTGAAATCGCCGCCTTTTAGCGTGTCGCTAATAAACAGGTCTTTGCTATCGGTAACACCCATATTTTTTTGTACCCAACTACCAGCCACATTCATCTCAGCACCCGAGATCAATGAGTTACCACCAATAATTGGCATTTTTTCAATAATAACGGCGGAGCGGCCTGCGGCCATAGCCTCTAAACCAGCACTGAAACCTGCACCACCCGAGCCAATAATCACCACATCATAGGTATATTCTGCTGGTGTTAATGCTTCATTTTTTTTAGCTGAAGCGACAGCAACTAACGTAACACCTGCGGCTTCAATACTTTTACCCACAGCTTCTTTAAGCGCTTTAGACGTTACGGTTGCGCCTGCAATACCGTCAACCTCGATAGAGTTATTATCAATAATCGCCTGTTTAACATCTTTAAATACGGCACCAGCAAGGACCTTATTTTCCTTTTGCTTTAGTACATCAATCGCCACAATGTGTCCGTCTTTGAATGTGGTTTCGACCTGCACTTCACCATGCTTGCCTTGAGCGGTTCCCTGGCTTTTTACTATTTGATGGGTAACTTGACAGCCGACAATAATTGCTGTTGCCGTTGCAGCAATACCAATAATGGATTTTTTATAATGCATTACAATTCCCTTATTATTTTTGATAAAAATTAGAACAGCACCAAATTAAATGAGATTCTACTTATCAAAATTTCAACCTATTTGATAAACCGTTAAAACTGATAACCAACAGATATACCGTATTCAATCCCATCATTATATTGCGAACCCCAGCTATCATAATGGGTGATATATAACTTTGAAAATATTGAATCTGTGAGGCTTGTTTGTAATGTTGTAATTATCTGATGGCCATAGCTGTCATATGAAAATAATGCTTGATGCGCTTCATCCCTATCAATTTGTGCTTCATAATTCAAACTTAAACTATGTTTTAACCCTAGCAACTCAAATGGGTACTTTGCATTTAAAACCACGGCATAACCTGACAGATCATTAAACTTCTCTGATGTGGGGGAAAAGCTACCAATGGTATAATTTAAACCGACACCATAGTTTAGTGATAAATTTTGAATTTTTGCATTATGGGTAATACCTAAGTAAAGATTATCTTCAACTAGCGTTTCACTCGCAGAGATAAAGTTCTGAGTCCAGAAGTTGAACTGCGACTCTCCCAGCTTATTTTCAAGTATCAATAATGACTTAATGGTAGTTTTACCATCAAGGTTCTTCTGATTTTCCGCGATTTCAGCAGGGTTTTCGAGCTTAAGATTAGCAAAGTAAGTACCCCAATCAGCAATTCCTAAATGATTCAACTTTACAAAAGGTTGATTAAAAACACCTGGGTTATCATTTTTTGCGTCACTGGTATAAAACTTATAACCTAAATCCACGCTCGTTTTATTCACATCAGCATATACTGAACCACTGAAAATAATTGCACTGACTAAAATAGATGCCACACTTTTTTTACACATAGAGTCCCTCTCAATCATGTATTCTAGGAAGTATTTTAAAATACTTATCGACCAGTAAACTTTATATAATAAAGTTACTACGAATAGCATGATGACTATGTGATCTAAGCCCAACGGCGCTTTTGAATTTTAAAAGTGTGTGGTTTAATGCAGTAAATCTATAGTTCCCATTCTTTAGTTATTAGATATTACCAGCCTAGCAGTAAATAAATTATTTGCAGATGAGCGAGTAAAAATCCAACCCAGTTGATTCGCGAGACGTTTCACCAGTAAAAGCCCTAAACCAAATCCATGGCGGCCCTTACTATTGTAGGAATTGGTTATTGCTATACAACAAGCATCTTGAGTAATATTAATATCGACTCCACCATGTTCAATACTATTCCTTAATAAATTACTTATTATTATTTTTAAAGGCTGGAGCTGAACTAGCAAACAAGTATCATCAGCTAATAACTGTATTTTTTGTTCATGACCATGTACTTGTTGCTGCTCCTCGATAATACTGAGAAGTAAAGGTGACAGAGCTACGTTTTCTTTTTCTAGGCTGGAGCACTCTTTATTTGTTAACCATAGCAGTGTTTCAATAAGAGACTTCATTTGTCCAGTCGCTTGAGAAGCATACAAAGTCGCTCCAGTGAGTTCACCTTGTTGTAAAGCGAGGATTTCGAATGAAGACTGGCATATTGCAACAGGCGTACGTAATTCATGGCTAGCAAATCGCAGAAAATTTAGCTCCCGCTGCTGAGCCTCTTGAAGTTGTAAAATTGAGTTATCTAAAGCATCAACAATAGCCTTTAATTCAGCATATTCTTGTTTCGGTAAGCTAAGTTTCCCTCCTCCCTCCCAATCATGCTGCTTAATCGCATGGCTAATTTGATGGACAGGTGTAATCACTTTACTTTGCATATAAAACGCAAGGCCTGCGCTTGCACAGAAGGTTATCAATACTAGAAGCAAGATTGCAGTCATGTTTTTAGGTGCAAATTGCAAGTCATGGGTAACGCTGTACTGCAGCCAAACATAGAGTGGCTGGCCACTCTGTGTGTAGTACACACTCAAAGCATCAACAAAGGGACCTTCTGCATGCTCATACAGAATTGTATTCGCATCAGTTAAGACTTCATCATTACTTAATTGTCGAATCAGCGGAGGGATATCTGACCAATTAAGATAGACGGTTAAGTTATCAGTTTTTAGAATCGGCTGATTAAGTAATTGTTTTTGCGGTTGAGCATGTTCCGCCATAGTCAGTAATGACTCAGCAGCTTGCCCTGCATTATGTATGGTGACCTCATGCATAGAAATCATACCTGCACACATCATGCACAGTGGTATAAAGCTATTAATACCTAATGTTATTAATAGAAAAATAACACCCCATACTTGGTAGCTCCGCTTGAGGCTAAGCTTAGGAGCTTGCATTGATATCATCCCTAAGGCTTAGACCGACTCCACGAATCGTATGCAATATTTGTCGTTCAAAGGGTCGATCTATCACCCTTCGTAACAGATGAATATGGCTGCGTAAACTATCACTATCAGGAGCACTATTGGGCCAAATCGTTCGCTCAATCTCTTCTCTACTCACTGTTTCTGGGCTACGCCGAGCTAATAAAACAAGGATCTGCCAGCCTGTTTTAGGTAAAGCAAGAAGCTGTCCTTGGCGATATACCCTATGGTTTCCAAAATCAATTTCTAGCTCCCCAATGACTAGCCTTTGAGGCGCCGGACGACGCTGAGCAACCACCTTCAATCGCGCGACGAGTTCCTCCATTGCAAATGGTTTTACTAAATAATCATCCGCGCCAACAGCAAACCCATTCAAGCGCTCATTCAGACTACTACGTGCGGTTAACATTATTATGGGCGAAGTAATGCACTGTGCTTTCCAGCGTTCACATGCTTCAATCCCATCACCATCAGGCAAATTTAGGTCGAGAATAATAGCGTCAAATTGCTGCTGACTAATGAGCATATCAGCCTGAGCTAGGTTGAAAGCGTAATCGCACTCTATGCCACTCAATTCAAGATATTGAATGATGTTGTTAGAGAGAAGTCGATTATCTTCAACCAGTAATATCAACATATTTAGATCAACTCATATTGATGGGCTAAATGGATTAAGTTTGCTCTATTTGTAGCCCCAAATTTCTTGCGCATAGCTTCCATATGATATTCAACTCCTCTGACACTTATCGGGAGCTGAGTTGAAATTTCGTCATTCTGAAGGCCGTTTGCGACCATGAGCAGGATATCTCTCGCATTATCTTTAAGTAGCGAGCTTTGTAGAAATGGATTGAACAATTGTTTATTACATTCAAACAGCTTGTTTTGGGCTTCCTTTAAAGTGTCTGCCAATCCCTCTAACACCACCTCCGAGGCACTAAGATGGCTGAGTAGTATGAAGCGGCCAGCCCAATGACGATTAGAGTGGCAAGAGATGGGCCAGCTCAAAACACTTTGAATATTATGCTTACTAAACAGTAGGCTGGTCTTATCATTTTTTTCACTCGTGAATCTATACATATAAGATTTTGAAGTATCCAATGAAAAACCAAAATTGAAATCATGGGAGGCTATCTGATTTAAATAAAAACGCTGTAATTCAGCCATAACAGGGGAAGAAGCTATGCTGGCGATAGGTTTTCTTAGTGCCGTAGGAGAGAACAGATTGGTATCTTTTGGAAAGTGATAATTTTCATACGCACAATGTGGAACTCCTTGAAACCAGAAACCACAAAAACCATGTAGCTTTAAAGAGTAGTTTATCGCCTGAATAACGTCCTTCAGCGTTGATGCCGTATCTGCATTTGATCGCGCCAGTTTAGCGTCCATAAATACCCTCCAAACGAAATAATATAGGAAGGTATCTCAATACAAAAAATAAACAAAACCCATTGATACAGATACTTACATCTTGTCGCAAAAGTAAAACTTATTCTTTTTTACTCAGTATTTTTGACATAATTTTGACATACACAAAGATATAATGGAGCAATGCTTTTAACCGTTTTTAAATATCATCCAACAAGCCTGGCGCCTCAGCCCTTGCCAAACACCATACCTGCACATGTACGTATCGCGCTTCGAATAAGCGGGCAATTTCAGAGACTGTGGTGCCTGTCGTGACCACATCATCCACCAGTGCAATCCGCTGGAACGCAAAATCATCCGCTAACATAAAGGCCCCGTGTAAGTTGCGTCGTCGCTGTGCACCCGAAAGTCCGGCCTGCGGCCGAGTGTCTTGCTGGCGCGTTAATCCCTCGCTCACTAATGGCAGTTGTAAGAGCTGTGAAAGCTCATGAGCAATTAACCACGCCTGATTAAATCCCCGTTGTTGTAAGCGTTTGGGATGCAATGGGACTGGCATTATCGCTTGAGGCAGCGAGATTAATCCTTGCTGTTCTAATACCTTAATGCGTGCCACTAAGGCGCTACAAAGCACGGGCAAAGCGGCAAGTTGACCTTGATATTTAATCGCACCAACCCAAGCACCCAAACCTTGATGATAACTACAAGGCGCAATGACTTTACGTGGCTGGCGCTTTTGGCATTCACCGCAATAATCGACTTCTATTTGCATCGACTTACCGCAACCTAAGCAAATAGGCCCATGATATAAGCCAGATTGAAGACAAACGGCGCAAATGCCAGTCTCGGGAAGTGATATGGATTGGTGGCACAGCAGGCAACGGTTAGGTAAACTGCCCGCCAACCACCTTGTGCTGAGTTGATAGCCTAAACACACTATCCGCCAAGCGGATGGCGGCCAAATCCTTTTAACAAAGCGCGACATACCTTCACCTAATCCATTTTTGAGGCACTCAAGTGAGCCAAGTGACATCCACAAACCACGCAAATTTGCATATTGAAATCAGAGGCCAAGGGCCAGATCTGGTGATGCTTCACGGTTGGGGAGTCAATAGCGCTGTGTTTACGCCATTACATGAGTCACTGTCTCAGTATAGGGTGCACTATGTCGACTTGCCGGGCTTCGGCCATAGTCAGATGGTGGAAGGTGATCTATTAGCTTGGGTCGATGCCTTAGTCGTCGCATTACCAGAACACGCTATTTGGGCCGGCTGGTCACTCGGTGGGCTCGTGGCGACTCAGGCAGCACTGAGTTATCCACAAAAAATCAAAGGCTTGATCACTATCGCTTCATCACCCTGCTTTATGGCGAGAGAGGATGAAGCATGGCCGGGCATCCCCCCCCAAGTGCTGAGTCAATTTAGTGAACAACTTGGGCAAAATTTACCTAAAACTATTGAGAGATTTCTAGCGATTCAGGCCATGGGTAGCGAAACCGCCAAAGAAGATATCAAACGGCTGCGCGATCTTGTTCTTGCGCGCCCATTACCCGATGCCAGAGCCTTAAATCAAGGTTTAAGCATGCTGACTGACATCGACTTAAGACCGCAACTGACAGAATTACAGCAACCTTGGCTAAGAATCTGGGGTCGACTCGATGGGCTAGTGCCCAAACGCGTACCACCTAAGATGCCGATCACGCCGCAAATTGAAGATGTGATGCTTGCCAAAGCCTCTCACGCGCCCTTTATTTCCCATCAGCAGGAGTTTTTGCAGGTATTTATGCCTTGGTTAGCGTTACAGACACGCTAACGCTTTATCTTTGAGCGATTAATGGCTAGTATTTAACCATTAGTGTACCAAGGAATTTTCCATGTTAGTTGTCAGTAACTACCCCCAAGTCCCACTAGCGACCAGTAATGTCGCGACGGACTCGGCTCGGGTCGACAACCAACTGAAACCTGTGGTCATTCCCCCACAAGCTGCCACTAAAGGTCATGAAGAACGCGCCTTTAATCCGCAGAATGAACGCACAGCGGATCAAACTCAGCAACAAACCAAAACGCTCGAGAATAATCAGCAACAAGTTCAAGAAAAACAGCAGCAACAGCAATCCTCGCAGCAACAAAGCCAACAACAGCAAGAGAAAAAAGCCCCCCTTGTGGTGGCCGAGCGGGTGTTACCTAAGACGCTTAAAGTTGCTGCACGCGGTCAAGCGGCGCTGCAACGTAAGGATATCCGCTTAAAGGTCAGTCAAGGTGCGGCAAATTATGCCAGCAGTAACGCCAAAGCGAATACCAGTAGTGCGGCGCGTCAATCGCTCCAAGGAGAACCGACTCAATTTTATCAACAGCTTGGACAACGTATTGGTCAGTTCTATCAACAACAGACTCAGCCAGAGCAAGAATCTATCATGTCGACGTGGATTTAACTTATTCCAATCGGATTAATCTTTTCCCGCACAAGATGAACAAAAATAATAAACAAAAATGCCGCTAAATAGCGGCATTTCTTATGCTGTTTAACGCTTATTTAGGCAAACGATACAGCTCTTGCTGGTAGGCCAAACTGCCCCATAATGCCCAACTTAAGGCTTTCTTCTCTAACGCTGCCGCAGCTGGCGCATAAGGCGTTAACTGCTCAGTTTTTTCGTTATATTCGAAACCTTGAGCCGCTTTTTCTGGCTGCAGGATCACTACATCTTTACCTTCCATCAGGGCAAAGTTTTTATCGTATTGCATTAACGCGCGTCCAGGCCAATCATCGCTGACCTGAGTCAAATCTCGGCCCAGCATAGGATAAGAGTCTGAAATACCAATCAATGATAGAAGTGTTGGCGGTAAATCAATTTGGCTCACAATACGATGATCGCGTTTTGGCGCTAAATTATCCCCAAGGATTAAACCCGGAATCCGAAAACGCGATACTGGAACCAGATCTGCACCACCCACTCGGCTGTCATGGTCGGCAACCACGATAAAAATCGTGTCTTTCCAATAGTCCGCGTTTTTCGCCAATTTGAAAAACTCACCAATCGCATAATCGGCATATTTCGCTGCATTGTTGCGGGTTTGCTTAGGTTGCTCGTACAGCTCGATACGATCATCAGGGAATTCGAATGGATCGTGGTTGCTCGAGCTAAAAACTAGACTAAAGAAAGGCTTACCTTCACTGTGTAGACGCTCAAACTCACTATTCGCTTTGCGCATTAAGTCTTCATCAGAGGCGCCCCACGAGCCCACAAAGGCCGGAGATTTATAATCTTTCTGATCTATGATGTCACTAAAGCCGTTGCCCAAAAAGAAGCTACGCATATTGTCGAAATGGCTCTCACCACCATAAATAAACTGCGTTGTATAGCCATGATTTTTAAGTAATTCAGCTATGCTGAAGAAGCCAACTTGGCTCTTACCCAGTTTCACCACAGCACGAGCTGGCGTCGGGGTAAAGCCTGTCGTTACAGCTTCTATCCCGCGCACTGAACGAGTACCAGTGGCGTACAAATTATCGAAATACCAACCTTCTTTGGATAAAGCATCGATATTCGGAGTCAGCGGTAAACCACCTAAACTCCCCACAAAACGAGCGCCTAAACTCTCTTGTAGTAGGATCACTAAGTTCTTTGGCTTTCCGGTATAACTGGCTTGGTTAAAGCTTAGCGATGGGATATCCGTTGAGGTAAATGCACTGTCAGGACGACCACTTTCCTGTCTTATGGTCGCAATAATCTCAGCGTTATCTAACTTGCCATACACTTTAGAGGCATCTTCTTCACTGCCCATCTGCTTGATGGCAAACACTAATGAATAGGCTGAGTTGATGACTAAAGAGTTCACTAATGGATCGTCGGCAAACGCCACCATAGCAGGGTTAATCGGTCTATGGCCTAAGGTTGAACGCGCACCCAATAACGTCATGGCGATAACAAGCACTGCCAATACTGGACGCCAGTACCAGCGCGGAAAACGTAGATTTTTAGTGAGCTTACCGCTTAACACCCAGCCGCCCCAAAGCGTACCGATAGTTAATAGCACGGAGAAGATCAGCTCAAGTTTGCGACCCGCCCACAGCATAGAAAGCACTTCTTTCGGATAGATCAGATATTCCACATACAAACGATTCGGGCGAATACCGTATTCTTCAATAAACGCAGGGGTCGATGCTTCTAAAAAGAGGATGATCCACAGACCGACAGTTAACCACACCCGTAAAATCGGCTGCCACAGACGGCCAATAAAATGATCACCCGAAAACAATGCGGTTCCTAAGGCAGCAATACCCCATAACCAGCACAGGGTAGCGATATCGACGCGTAAACCTTGGATTAAGAGATGCGACCAACCATCCACAGCGGCCACGCGATCGGCTTGCCACAGCCCTAAAGCGATACGGCTCGCGGTGGCAATAAAAAGCACTAATAGCGAGAAAATAAAGATGGCGCGGAAAGGCCCATGGGCATTGTTGTGCCCGCGAGGTGATAAACCAGATTGCATGTGTTACCCCAAAACGTATAAAGAGCCACTCAGCGTTGGAGTGTCAATTTGAAAAAAAATCGATGAATAAGCTGTGCTATGACAACCGATTTTGCTTAACGTTGCATTAAATGCCGACTTTATATTCCCTAAGACGACATTGATGCAACAATTTTGTGAGTAACATGTAAAAAAGTCGACTCGGACATGGCTTAAGTCCGAGTCTTAACGGTTAACGCTTACTTTTTCAGCTTAGCGAAGGCATCGGCAAAGGCATTGCCCATGGCCGCGTTCGCAGGTGCTTTAGGTGCTTGCTTTTGCGTAGGACGCGCAGCAGGTTTCGCTGACTGTGGTGCCTTACTGTTATGAGTTCTGGCAGGATTGTGCGGTCTTTGCTGCGACTTGCTTTGGTCGATAGCTTCGTCCAAACGCATGCTCAAACCGATACGACGACGCTCAACATCCACTTCCATCACTTTAACTTTGACCACATCACCCGCTTTCACGATTGTGTGGGGATCGCTAATAAACTTGTCGGTCAGTGAAGAGATATGCACCAGTCCATCTTGATGTACGCCAATATCGACGAAGGCACCAAAGTTAGTCACGTTGGTCACCACACCTTCGAGCACCATTTCAGGTTTCAAGTGCTTAAGTTCTTCCACGCCATCTTTAAACTTGGCGGTTTTAAACTCACCACGGGGATCGCGTCCCGGCTTATCCAGCTCAGCTAAAATATCCGTCACAGTCGGCAAACCAAATTCCGCAGTAATAAATTCTTCAGCCTTAATGCTGCGCAGTAGATCTGAGTTACCCATCAGGCTCGCCAACTCGACTTGCTTAGTCTTAGCGATAGTTTCCACTAGCGAATAAGCCTCTGGATGTACAGACGAGGCATCGAGTGGGTTGTCACCTTCACGAATACGCAAAAAGCCCGCCGCTTGCTCATAGGCTTTAGGCCCTAAACGTGGCACTTTCAGTAACTCTTTACGATTCTTAAACTGACCATTGGCATCGCGGTAATCGACCACATTTTTCGCTAACGTCTTGTTTAAACCCGCCACTTGCGACAACAAAGGCGCAGAGGCCATGTTGAGATCCACACCCACACCGTTTACACAGTCTTCAACCACGGCTTCCAGTGAACCCGATAATTGGCTTTGGCTCACATCGTGTTGGTATTGACCCACACCGATAGACTTAGGCTCAATTTTCACCAGTTCGGCTAACGGATCCTGCAAACGGCGGGCGATAGACACAGCACCACGAATCGAGACATCGAGATCGGGGAACTCCAGCGCCGCCAATTCCGATGCCGAATACACAGACGCGCCCGCTTCGCTGACCATTACTTTGGTCAAGTGTGGATGGGTATCTTTCACGGCGGCAATCAGCTCAGCGGCCAGCTTGTCGGTTTCCCGTGATGCCGTGCCGTTACCAATCGCAATCAATTCAACCTTATGCATTTTGACTAAGTTCGCCAGAGTACGAATCGACTTTTCCCACAGATTTTGCGGTGCATGCGGGAAAATCGTCGCATGGCACAACATCTTACCCGTGTTATCGACCACCGCCACTTTCACGCCAGTACGTAAACCTGGATCGAGTCCCATGGTCGCTTTCGCGCCCGCTGGAGCGGCCATCAATAAATCACCTAAGTTACGGGCGAAAACTTTAATGGCCTCGGCTTCGGCGCGTTCGCGCATTTGCGAAATAAACTCGGTTTCCATCTGTAGCGCAATCTTAATGCGCCATGTCGCCGTCACCACGGTTTTTAACCATTGATCAACGCTGCTATCGCCTAATTTCAGCCCTAAGTGATCACAGATAATCACTTCGCAGTAACTACCTTGGCCCGCTTCGGCGGCGGGGTCTGCATTCATAGATAAGGTTAAGAAACCTTCGTTACGGCCACGCAGCATAGCCAGCGCACGGTGTGATGGGATCTTAGCTAACTGTTCGGTATGCTCAAAATAATCTCGGAATTTCGCGCCTTCTTTCTCTTTACCGGCAATTAAACGGCTTTCTAACACACTGTTTTGGCTTAAATGCTCACGCACTTTACGCAGTAATTCAGCGTCTTCGGCGTAGCGTTCCATCAGGATATAACGCGCACCTTCGAGCACAGCTTTAACATCGGCAAAACCCGCTTCGCTATTGATATAACCCGCCGCTGTAGTCTCGACATCTACGCTACGATCAACCAGTAAGGCATCGGCTAATGGCTCAAGCCCAGCTTCGATAGCGATTTGGCCCTTAGTGCGGCGCTTAGGTTTGAAGGGCAGGTATAAATCTTCGAGACGTGTCTTGCTGTCGGCGTCGTCAATAGCCCTTTGTAATTCTGGCGTTAACTTACCCTGAGCTTGGATGCTAGACAGAATCACTTGGCGTCTGTCGTTCAGCTCACGCAGGTAACCTAAACGTGTGTACAAGGTACGCAGTTGCGTATCGTCTAATCCGCCCGTGGCTTCTTTACGATAACGGGCAACGAAGGGAACTGTCGCACCATCGTCAAGCAGAGTGATGGTTGCGGCAACTTGTTGCTCACGAACATTCAGTTCTTGAGCGATAATCTGAGCGATGTTATGTGCATTAGTTTGCATAAATAAAGTGTCGTGCCTAACTGTAAAGTAAGTCGTTATTGCGCCAAAGATACCACAGGCGCCCCGTATGTTTCATGCTAAAGCCTAGGTCAAAGCAGAGTCTTTGATCTTTCCCCGTCATGCCATGGTGACCGCAGCGGTTGTCACGGCAGCAACCCTGTCGCTAATCTGCCTCGCTGGCGAGAGTGGTTTCAAAAGGAGTGTAACGGATCTGATTGATATACCACTCTTTTGGACCCGATGGCGTTTGCACTACCACCTCATCGTCCACTTGCTTGCCGATTAAGGCACGCGCCATGGGCGAGTCGATGGTGATGTAGCCCAATTTGGTATCGAGTTCATCTTTACCGACGATCCGATAACGCACGCGATCACCCGCTTCATTTTCAAGCTCGAACCAAGCGCCGAAGAATATTTTACCTTCCTGCTGCGGCGAGTAATCGACAATTTTTAATTCTTCTAACCGCTTAACTAAGTATCTGACTCGGCCATCAATTTGTCTTAACAAACGCTTGTTGTAAGTGTAATCAGCGTTCTCGCTACGGTCGCCCTGCGCCGCCGCCTCTTGGACTTTAAGGGTAATTTGCGGCCGATATTCTTTCCACAAATACTTCAATTCTTTATCTAAAGTTTGCCAACCCTGTCGGGTGATCAAATGCGCTTTCATAACTCTTTATTATCCACATGCTGAGCAAAAAACAGCGGCAATTTCACAAAATGCACGCTAAAAATCACATACAAACTCACAGGCTAAAGCCCTAGACCTACTACTTGGTTACGTCCATTCTCTTTCGCCAAGTACAATTGCTGGTCCGCTGTTTCGATCAGCGTTTGCCAAGTCAAATCACTTTTGGGCAGCACGCTCGCAACACCCGCACTAATCGTCACTTCTTGGAAGCTCGACTCGAGATGCTCAAGATGTAAAGCTTGTACTGCATTTACTATCTTCTGTGCCGTATGAATGGCACCGGCAAGCTTGGTTTCTGGCAGAATACAAATAAACTCCTCCCCGCCATAACGTGCAACAAAGTCAGTCGCGCGCAGCAGAGAATCGCTTATGGCTTTTGCAACATGCCGCAAGCATTGGTCACCTTCCTGATGACCATAACGATCATTAAAACGTTTAAAAAAATCCACATCTAGCATCACCACAGATAAGGCTAACTCGTTGCGGCAGCAATGTTTCCATATTTCAGGAAGTCGCTGCTCAAACTGACGTCGATTGGCGACACCCGTTAAACTGTCAAGCAGCGCGATAGAGTGCAACAGATCGGATTGTCGCTTGAGGGTAAACTGATTTTTTACCCGCGCAGTGGTGATAATTGGATTGATAGGTTTATGGATAAAATCGACTGCTCCAAGCTGAAAACCTTTAACTTCTTGCACTTCATCAAAATGAGCCGTGACAAAAATAACCCCAATAGTCGCGGTTTCAGGATCGGCTTTAATATGTTGGCAAACGTCAAAACCCGACATACCAGGCATTTCAATGTCTAACAGCACTAAATCTGGCTGTACCTTCTGGCATATGCCTATCGCCTGCTCACCATTAGTCGCCATAAACAACTCATACTCTTCATTGAAGAGTTGATGCAATATTTTGATATTGAGCGGCTGATCATCAACGATGAGGATCTTACCTTTCTCACTTTGGGGCCGAGCAATTAATTCTGCAAGATGCATTACGCCTCCTCCAACATGATAATCCGTAGCGTATCTAATGCCTGATTAAAATCGAGCGCTTGCACTTGCCCATGCAATATGGACCATTGTGGATGGCCTGACAGCAATTCAGCTAACTGGTCAGTTAAGGCCATAGCCTCTAAATTGTTCTCTTTTAATAGGTTCATTAGGGTATTAAGGTCCGTCTTAACACTTTGCACCGATACCGAAGAATACACGGCTTTTTCTACATTATCGCTAATAACTGCATTAAATTCTTCCACCTCAAAGTAGGTTGAAAGCTGCTGACTACTCTGATTAATGAGTTCCTCTAACGTATCCGTCCAGCGCTTAATATCTATCAGTTCAGGGCATTCTTGCTTAAACTGTTTCTCTAAGTAAGCCGCATGCGCAGCTAAACGCCGAGCACCAAAATTACTGGCAATGCCTTTAATACCATGGCTAATCGCCGCCGCTGTTGAGTGATCAAATATCTTAGTCGACAGCTTAAAGAGCGCGAGTTGCTTCATCATTTCAGGCGCAAAACTTTTGGCCATTTTTTGGAAGAAAGACTGATTCCCCCCAAAACGACGCAGGATCAGGCGAATATCATCGAGTAATTGCTCATCACTCTGATCCTGCGTCGCTTCAGGCCAGTGCCCTTCAAATTCAGCAGAGGTCATATCCTCACGGCCAACTAAGCGCAAAATACTCGGTAGTAATAGTGGCATATCGATGGGTTTGCCAACATGGTCATTCATACCCGCATTGAGACACTCTTGCCTATCGGACTGTGAAGCATTAGCTGTCATCGCAAGTATCGGTAATGCTGCAAAACGTCCATCTGCGCGGATACGTCGAGTCGCCTCCAATCCATCCATATCGGGCATTTGCATGTCCATGATGACAATATCGAATAAGTCACCACTCTCGAGCACCAAGGAAACACCTTCCATGCCGCCTTCTGCCAATACGACATTCGCGCCCTCATAACTCAATAGCTCATCGATAACTTGTCGATTGAGTTGATTATCTTCCACCACTAATATGGTTAGCCCTGCTAAAAATCGTTGTGAACGCGGCTGAGGGTGCGCCTCCATTGTCTTACCTTCGATGGCATTTAACACAGCTTCTGCCAAGATCTGCGATGTCACAGGTTTAGTGAGGAAATTAACGAAAGGGACATGTCTAATCTGCTGACTCTCGGCAATCACTTCATGACCGTAAGCCGTTAACATTACCACCAGCGGAGTCTGGTTATTCGCGTCTGAGTTACGCAGCATTTCGGCGGTTTGCAACCCATCAAGGTCTGGCATACGCCAATCCATCAACACCACATCAAACGGTGCCGATTTTTCATGGGATTGTTTAGCCTTCTCTAGAGCAGCATATCCGCCTAAGGCAGTTTCAACCTCACACCCAAATCCGGTCAAAATTTTCTCTAAAATTTCTACCGTCAATTCATTATCATCAACCACTAACACTCGGTATCCGCTAAGGTCTGCGTGCCGAGTTTCTTCGACTTGTATGATAGGAAACGTCACATCAAACCAGAAACGGCTTCCAACACCCACCTTGCTGGTCACATGTAACTCACTGCCCATAAGGCCGATCAGCCTTTTGCTTATTGCTAGCCCGAGCCCTGTGCCCCCAAAACGGCGTGATGTTGAGGATTCTGCCTGTTCAAATCCGGTAAAAATCCGCTCAATCTGCTCGTCACTGATACCAATACCCGTATCGGTAATTGAAATTTGCACTGTGACTGTATCTGCCTCATGTCGTAAACATTCAATGCCGACAATCACTTGACCGTGGTGAGTGAATTTAAGGGCATTACCTGCGAGGTTAACGAGGATCTGTTGCAATCTAAGTTGATCTGCTAACAGCCAAGGAGGCAAAGCCGTGTCGAGATCAAACATCACCTCGACATCTTTATCACCATGGTTACCCGACAGTACAACGGCAAGATCCCGCATCAGCAATTCAATCGAACAGGGATGAAGATCGAGTACTAACTTGCCAGCATCAATTTTAGAAAAGTCGAGAATGTCGTTCAGCAGTCCTAATAAGGACTTAGCGGCCGTTTGAGTTTTATTAACATAATCTTGCTGCTGCTTAGACAAAGAGGTGTATTGAATTAATTGCAGCATGCCTAATACGGCATTCATTGGGGTGCGAATTTCATGGCTCATATTGGCTAAAAATGCAGACTTAGCCGCACTCGCCGCATCGGCCTCCTGCTTAGCTTCTCGCAAGCTTTCTTCCAATTGTTGCTGTTCAGTGATATCTAAATTAATCCCAATCACTCTAATCGCATGACCCTGTTTATCGCGCTCTACTTGGGCGGCTGCCTGAACGAAGCGAATCGAGCCATCTGTCCTTACCACCCTAAAAATAGGGTCATATTTCGCCGTTCCTTCAACAGCGCCTTTCAATTTAGCATCAGCAAAAGCAATATCGTCAGGATGGACCCGCATCGACCAGTGCTCATAGGTTAATCCTTGTTCACGAAGACTTTCAGGCTGATCGTAAATCGCAAACATACGTTCATTCCATTCAAGCGAATTACCGAGCAGATTCCAAGTCCAGATACCTAACTGAGCCACTTCGGCGGCCTTACTTAAATGGTTACTGGCCGTCATCAGTGCTTGTTGCTGCAGTAACATCAGTGAAATATCGACGCCAATGCCTAAATAACCAATAATCTCGCCAACACTGTCCCGCATCGCAGTGACAGAAAGTGACACTTGAAACTGGCTACCGTCTTTACGCACATAGGTCCAATTGCGGGTTTCCGAACCTTCGGCTCTTGCCTTATAGATGAAAACATCAAAGCCTTGAATGTCGTGACCATATTCAGCGGAGAGCTCCGCAGACCTGACCATTACCTCCTCTGGCAAATGCAGAGGCGCAGGGGTAGATTGACCTATCATTTCCTCGGCTGAATAACCGAGTAAGCGCTCTGCTCCACGGTTAAAAATGGTGATATTCCCTTGTACATCAGTGGCTATGATGGACATTTCAGAGGCGGCATCGAGCACGTTAGTCAGTAATGACCCTAAGTTATTTTTCTCAATCTGTGTCAACTTACGGTCGGTAATATCAATCCTTAATGCCACAAAACGTTCAATTTTACCGTATTCATCAAATACTGGACCAATCACAGTATCGAACCATTTCAACGTTTGGTGCTTATCACGATTGCAGATTTCACCGTGCCAAGACTGTCCCACGTTTATCTGTTGCCACATAGCTCGCCAGAAAGATGCATCATGTTCACCTGACTTGAGTATTGCATGGGTTTTCCCCACCAGTTGCTCACGCGCATAGCCACTAATACGGCAAAAATTATCATTCACCTCTAAGATGACGCCATTGGGGTCAGTAACGGAATAGAGTAGCTGTTGATTAATAGTGTCGAGCAAGGTTTGGTTTTCGAGTAACGCCTGCTGCAGCGCATGGGTACGCTTGGCTACTTGCCGTTCGAGACTCGCATTTAAGCTCAATATATATCGCTCAGCTTCCTGCTGCGCCGTAATATCGCGGATCGTTTGACTCATACCTACTATGTTGCCGTGTTCGTCGTAAATAGGCATGGCTGTTGTCGAGGTTGATAAATGGCTACCATCTTGTCGTTGATGGCTAGATATCCGATTTAATAAGGTTTTCCCCGCTAACACTTCGGCGAATAATGCTCTTTCTTGCTGCACTATGCTGGCAGGAATAATCAATTTACAACACGACTGGCCAAGAGCGTGCGCCTCGGTATAACCAAATAACTGCTCCGCACCTCGGTTCCAACTGGTAATTTGGCCTTTAGTGTCATAACTGATAATGCCATCGAGGGAATGCTCCAGCATGTTAGCGCGCCTTGCCTGCTCAAGTTGTACTTGTTTCTTACGCTGCAAACTAATAGACCACATGGCAATTAACGCAGCTAAAAGCAGGCTAAACAAACTGCCACTCAACAGCACTAAACTGGGCTGATTAAGACGCAGTGACTTAATAAATGATGGATAAGCGATGACTTCTATCTGCCATTGACGCCCAAAAATGTCTTTCGTCATTTTATGGCGATATGCAGATAGTGGAGACGCATCATCAGGGTGTGTTTCAAAAAAACTGATGGGGTGCTCAGCTTGGGTGATATCGCTAAGGAGCAGCTTAGTCATCTTTTGATTTAGCGCTAACCCAGTCAGTACTTCATTCGTCACTAAGGGTGCATAACTCCAACCATACCCAGCTGAAAGTCTTTCCTGTTGTGTTTTAGGTACTAAACCCGTGCGATAAATAGGCTGCAGAATTAAGAATGATTGTAGCGGCCTGCCCGTAGCCTGCACTAATGTGATGGGTGCAGATAAACGCACTTCACCGGATAACATCGCCGCATCGGCAGCGGCTTTACGATGTGCCTCTGAGGCAATATCTAAGCCAACGGCAGCTTTATTGCGGTCTACTGGCTCAATATATTCAATAACGTATCTTTCACCATCATGAGCGTTAAGTTGGCGAATATTAAAATCAGGCCAATCATCTTGACGAACTCTTACTATAAATGCCGCTTCATCGGCACTGGGTACTCGACGAATAAAGCCAAATCCACGGGCGCCGGGAAACTCATGGTCCACATCCCGCGTTAAACTATAACGATGGAAGCTAGCACGACTAATATCATGCTCACCCGCAGTGACTATCGTGCCGCGTGCCCCGCGTAAACCATATTGATATAAGGTAATACGGTTAATCACGTTCTCACTGATTTGCTCCGCGTTTTCGCGCAAGGCTTGCTCAATCGTTTGGGCGTTCATGCGCCCCGTCAACCCTGTTAATAACGCGCTTAGCGCCAATCCAATCAACAGGACTAATAAGCCCCATTTCGAAGCATTTTTATAACTCATGGACAAGTGCATAAACGCCTAATATTTTATAATCAGAGAGTTATGATTTTGGACTAATAAAAATCCTTTTGCCACTCAGCGAGTGGCAACAAAGGATAAATGCGCCAAAAGTTGCTGATGCCCATTTAGTTACAATTTCACCCTTGGCGTGAATAAACGCGAGTATTCCCATGCAATTTCATTTGCTTAGTATTAACATTGGGCAATAAATGTCAGCATTTATCGCATTCAAGCCACTAAGGTGAGCTAGTCGCCTAGGTTGAATGCGGCTATATTAGGCAGATTCGTTTTCAATTTCAGCCAGTTGGTTAATCTTAACTGTTTCTCGTCAGTAGAATAAGCACCAATCTGAGCAATTAAAGGACATCCCATGGGACAAGAAACCTCGAAAATCCTCGTCGTCGATGATGATATGCGCCTGCGAGCGTTACTCGAGCGTTACCTGATGGAGCAAGGTTATCAGGTGCGCAGCGCAGCCAATGCCGAGCAGATGGACCGCCTATTAGAACGTGAAAACTTCCATCTACTCGTGCTCGACTTGATGTTGCCCGGTGAAGATGGCCTGTCTATCTGTCGCCGTTTGCGCCAGCAAGGTAATCCTATTCCTATCGTGATGCTGACGGCCAAGGGCGATGAAGTCGATCGTATTATTGGCCTAGAGTTAGGCGCCGACGATTATCTGCCAAAACCTTTCAATCCACGGGAATTACTCGCACGGATCAAAGCAGTGATGCGTCGCCAAACCCAAGATGTGCCCGGTGCGCCCGCCCAGCAAGAAGCACAAATCAGCTTCGGTGAGTTTTCGCTAGATTTAGCCACCCGTGAGATGTACCACGGCGACGAATCGATTGCACTCACCAGCGGTGAGTTTGCCGTGCTTAAAGTGCTTGTCACCCATCCACGCGAGCCCTTGTCGCGGGATAAGTTGATGAACCTCGCCCGTGGCCGCGATTATTCTGCGCTAGAACGCTCCATCGACGTGCAAGTGTCACGTCTGCGCCGCTTAATCGAGAAAGATCCTGCAAATCCGCGTTACATTCAAACTGTGTGGGGATTAGGATATGTGTTTGTGCCCGATGGCGCCGCGCGTCGATGAGCCGCGTTGCCATCTTAATCTGCTGCGGTTATTGAGCCCACGATGAAACCTAAGTTTTGGTGGCGGTTTGTGCCTCGCAGCGCGTTTAGCCAAACCGTGATGCTGATTGGTTGTCTATTACTGATCAATCAGCTGGTGTCTTACGTCACGGTTGCCGTCTATGTGCTTAAGCCAAGCTACCAACAAATCAATCAGTTAATTGCTCGCCAAGTCAAATTACTGTTTGTCGATGGCATAGATATTGGCCGTGAGCACTTAACCATAGTCGACGCCCTCAATGCCAAAGTCCACGACGATGGCATGAAGATCTACAATCAACAGCAAGCGCGCGAAGCCGGTATTGAGCAAGCGACTTACTATGGTTTCTGGTCGGCGCAGATGTCGGAATATCTCGGCGGCGACGCCGAAGTGCGTGTCACCCACGGCAGCGTATTGCAGATTTGGATCCGTCCGCCACAGGCGCCCTCGATTTGGATAAAAGTGCCGCTAATTGGCCAAAATGTTTCAGACCTTTCGCCGCTCACCCTCTATTTAATGGTCATTGGTGCCCTCAGCGTCGCTGGGGGTTGGTGGTTTGCCCGCCAACAAAACCGCCCACTTAGACGACTACAAAAAGCCGCGATTGCCGTTTCCCGCGGTGAATTCCCCGAGCCCTTGCCGCTGAATGGTTCGAGTGAAATTGTCGAAGTGACTAACGCCTTCAACCAGATGGCGCACAGCATGAAACAACTGGAGCAGGACAGAGCGCTATTGATGGCGGGGATTTCCCACGACTTGCGCACGCCGCTCACCCGTATTCGGCTCGCTTCTGAGATGATGGTTGAAGAAGATCAATATCTTAAAGATGGCATAGTCTACGATATCGAAGATATGGACGCCATCATCAGCCAGTTTATTGCGTATATTCGCCAAGATCAGGAAACCAGCCGTGAGCTAGGCCAAATCAATAAACTCATTCAAGATGTCGCTCAAGCAGAGGCCAATCGCGCCGGCGAAATTGAAGTGGTGTTAACTGACTGCCCAGAAGCTCAATTCCAAGCGATTGCCATAAAGCGGGTACTGAGTAACTTAGTCGAAAATGCTTTTCGCTATGGTTCTGGCTGGATCCGCATTAGCTCGCAGTTCGATGGCAAACGTATCGGTTTTAGTGTTGAAGATAATGGCCCAGGAATCGACGAGTCACAAATTACCAAACTATTTCAACCCTTTACCCAAGGTGATATCGCCCGTGGCAGTGTCGGTTCAGGCCTAGGCCTCGCCATCATCAAACGGATTATCGATAGACACCAAGGGCAAGTCACCCTCTCCAACCGCGCCGAAGGCGGTTTAAGGGCCCAAGTGTGGCTGCCGCTGGAATAACGCGAGATCACATATCGGCAAATCAAATGACAACGCTGACATTCATGTTGGCGCTTGTCATATTAGTGTCACGCTAAATTCATAAACTCAGAACAGTTAACTGGCTCTGACAATTATGAAGATTGCAAAATGAAAATTTCAACGCTGTCGCTCTCAGCTTCTGCCCTGTTGTTATTGCTCGCGGGATTATTAGCGGCCGTAGTGCTGTGGAGTAGTGATCAGCGACAAAATATAGAACAACAAACACTCACACTGCAAAGCATACAAGAAGACTTCCTCGTCGGCGTACGCCGCGATCTCGACGGCTATCTCGCCAGCGGCAACTCTAGCCAACTTGAACAAGCGAAAACTAAACTCAGCGCCATTAAGAACCAGCTCACAGAGCTTAATCTCGCCACCATGGGCGCTACCGATAATGACTTGCAAGCAAGTCTCAGCAGCTTCATTCAAGATTTAGATACCAAGTACCGCGCAGCGGGTAAACTCGCTGGCAACCCGCGACAACTGCTGGCCCACGCCGAATCTGAAATGCTCGACTATAACCGTCGTTTGGGCAGTTATGCCGATAAAGGCTTAGCCACAAATGCGGCGGTCGCCGAACAGTATCTGCAATTGAGCCGCGATTTACCTTCCATCGTCTATCAACTTTCCCAGCTGACCGATGGCTATCTGATCGGCAAAAATCAGCAACTCAAGGGCATTTTAGACAGCACCAGCAAAGAGCTCAATACGTGGCACGACGCACTCAGCGCACTGCCGTTAATCGGTGTATATGAGCAGCAAGAAGCCGATGAATTTGCCCTCGGTGCCAGCGAACCGGAACAGGTTGAAGTCGGCGAAAGTGACCGTAGTGAACTGCTGAGTCTCGCCAATCGATACAATAAAGAAGTCGCTAATACCCACCAATTGCTGCAAGCCAACCAAGAGATGCAAGATCAACTCATTCAAGCGATTAGCAATGTGGAACAACAGCTTATTGGCTTAGGTGAGGCTCAAGCAGCAAAGAATCAACAGCTGAAATATGAGCTACAACTGATCCTCTACACTATGGTTTCCATCATGGCCTTGTTTTCGATTGGTTATTTAATCCTGCAGCAAAACCGCGTCGTCAAACCGTTAAAACGTCTCAACCAAGCCTTTATGAAATTAAGCGAATCAAACAGCCGCGAGCGTTTAGACATTAATCGGCGCTGCGAGACGGGCCAAATCGCAGGTCATTTCAACCAGTTGCTGCAAAGGTTTGAACAGGAAGACGAGGCACAGCGCCAACAAATCACTAAGGTTTCTCAATCATTAAGCCAACTGGTTGCGCGCATTACTCAGCTATCGCAGCACACAGAGCACACTCAGACGATTGTGGCCGATACGCAAACACAGACCGAACATATCCGCAGCCTCGCCAATGAGGTGAGCCACACTTCGGCACTCGTGGAAGACAGCGCCGCCGAAACCATGCGCCAAATGCAGTCGAGCCAAACCGAAGCAGAGGCAGTGCTGAGCGCAACTGAGCAGACGCAAACCGCCGTTGGCCTTTGCCATGCTTCCCTTGAAAGCCTGAATAACTCAGTGACGGATGTGTCGAAAATCATTGATGTAATTGGCAATATCGCCGAACAAACTAACTTACTCGCCCTCAATGCCGCCATTGAAGCTGCGCGGGCCGGAGAGCAAGGTCGCGGCTTTGCCGTGGTGGCCGATGAAGTGCGAAATTTAAGTCAGCGCACCCAAGTGTCTTTAAATGAAATCGTGAAGATTCTGCAGCAACTGACCCAATCGAATCATGCCCTCAGCGAGAGTGTCGATGGCATAGCAGAGGCCACCAGCAGCCAAAAACTGCGCGCTCAAAGCCTATGGCAAGTGGCGCAAACGGTGCAAAATCAAGCGAGCGACATGGCCAATACCGCCAAACAAGGCTCGCTCAATGCCAAGGAGCAAGTCGATTATCTCGATCAATTTGTGCGCACTATGGATAGTTTAAAAGAACAGGCGCAAACCAGTTCACAACAGAGTGAAGTCATCGCCCAAGAAGTACAGCAGAGTGTAGAAGATATTGAAACCAGCTTGGGGATTGGGCAAAGCCAAATAAACCGTGCGGCCTAAAACCGCACGTTTATTCACTTAATTTCTCTATTTGTGTTTAATCGTCGATTCGGCAATTATGGATATTAGAGCCATCGAACTGACATTCGACATCAACCCATTTGCCTTCAAATGGCGTTAATGAAGCATCAGTCGCTTGATAGCCCCACAAGGTCTTTTGCATCACTAAACCCGACAAATCAAGTTCATTGCTTCGCACTTCAAGATCAACTTCTTTCACTAACCACTGGTTGTCTGCGAGTTCAACACCTTCTATTTGAATCCATTTTTGGTCAAGTGTCGCTAAGGTTAAACCGTCATCGAATTGAGTTCTGGCATCAATATCAAATGTAAATCCATTAATTTGTAGCTGATTATTGGTAGTCAGTGTCGCCAGACCTTCTAGCTCGAACTTTTTACCTAAGGTTGGAGGTATTCCACCATTATCATGTGATGTTTCAAATTCAACTTCTCTGGCCCATAAACCCTGCGGCATAGATTGAATATCTACATCGACTAGCTTGCCTTCAACCAAGTTAGCTTGCTTGCCATCTTCAAATTGAGTATTTGTAGTGACATAGAGTCGAGTACGGGCATTAAGCTCAAACTGCGTTTTATCTTGGTTGACCCAAGTAATAGTCCCTTCTAGCTCCATATCGTTAAAAGACGCCGTATCTTCCACCTCGACTTCAGAGGCCAAAAATGAAGCACCACTTTGCTGGCCTTCCACTTCGACCCATGCGCCTTCCTGTAAGCTGCCTTCTAAACGTGCGTTGGCATAATTAATCACTGCCGAACCGATATTGAATTGTTGCGTGGCCTTGTTTAATCCAGAGACACGTCCCTCTATTTCAGCAAACGCAAAATTGGGGATAAGGTTTATAGAATTAACCTGCCATTCTCCCATTACCGTTGGGTAACCATTTACCGCCACCCAATCGCCTACTTTATACTGGGTAGCGTCCGCTGGTTTAACGACTAAATTAATCCCATTAACGGCAATAGTATTTTGATTAACGGAACTGACTTCACCCACGAGGCTTGGATCTAATATGACATTTTTAGCCTGTTGGCCTTCATTATCAATTTTGACCCTCATCCCCATTTGAATGGCATTTACCTCTAACGGCTGTTGACCATAGTGAATCTTAGCATTAGCGATATTTACGTTATATCCGTTGACCGTAATCGAATTATTGTCAGAAGCAATATTTGTTACTGTACCGTTAATTTTTGCGGGTAACGTAGGTTGTGGAACGATAGGATCGGGTTTAGAGGTATCTGTTGATGAATCATTACCACCGCAACCTGCCAGCAAAATGGCCGTAATACAGACTAAGAGTTTATTCATTTTCTTCCCTATTATGTCTTGTTAAATCAGTGCTGGGCATCTTAGTATGAAGATCGTCAAGCAAATGTGAAGAAATGAATTAACCTATGAAAGTATTAATTGTTGATGATAATCATGATGTTATTGAAACAATCATGGATTATTTAACCCTAGAAGGTATTATTGCCGACTGTGCATATCACGGGGAAAGTGCAATCAATTTAATTCAACAAAACCATTACGATGTCATCATAATGGATATTATGATGCCCAAATTAGACGGTATTAATACGGTTAAAAAACTGCGTGAAGAAATTTATTGTAATACACCGATTATATTTTTAACCGCCAAAGATAGTTTGCAGGATAAAATTGATTCTTTTACATCAGGTGGGGATGATTTTTTAAATAAACCTTTCGCGATGGAAGAATTATGCTTACGACTACATTCACTGCATAATCGTGGCCCACGTTTAGATGTGGGTATTTTGCGCTTCAGTGATATCAGTTTAAATTTGCAAACCCATCAAGTTACCCGTGCTGGTAAAGAAATTAAGCTCAGTAAAATTCAGCGCACCATTCTTTCACTGTTACTAAAACATGCGCCCGCTATCGTGAGTAAAGAGCAATTGGTAGATACAGTATGGGGAGATGATGCTCCTTCGAGTGATTCACTTCGCAGCCACATATACAGCTTACGCAGTGCACTCGATAAAGGTTTTTCAGACTCAAAATTAGAGACTATCCATGGCCAAGGTTACCGACTTATCCCCTGAGCATTTTCCGAGTTTATATAAAAAAATCCGCCTCACTTTTTTAGTATTAACTAGCTTGATGTTTGCCATTTTTTGGAGCCTCATATATATCGCCGAAGAACAAATTGAGAAGATTAGCCTCGAACAAACGCTGGCCACAGAGACTCGCGAATATCTAAAGAATTATCAAAGGTTTGGTGATAAAGCACAGCTCCCCGATATCAATGAATTGAAAACATATTGGAGCAAAGAATTTGTACCAGCCTGGCTGCAACATTATGAAAATGCAGGGTTTTACGAACATCAGCTGGGTGGTGAAGATAAACACTTTTTAATATCCGCTCATCCTTCTGGGCAAGGGCTGTTGTATGTGGTTTATAAGGATGACGCGGACGATTTCCTTGATAGCTATGAAGATAGAATGCACATTTTGATCTCTATTATGGGGATCGGTTTGCTCCTGTTTATCATGGCGTATGGATTGTATTTTGTACGTCTGCTATCCAGTCCACTTGCTGAGATTGAAAATAAAATCAATCAACTATCACCAAAAAGACCGACATCAACACCGAGTACTTCATACCGTGAAACCCGCCAGATTGAGCAAACCCTATTAAGCAACAAAGCTAAAATTGCCGCCTACTTCACTCGGGAACAAGAATTTAGCCGTTTTGCCTCCCATGAGCTACGCACGCCCATTATGGTGATCCAAGGTTCGGTAGAATTGCTCAAAAAAATCCCCAATGCGACAACCGAGGCTCAACAATTAATGGTCAAAAAAGCCATTACACGTATTGATTACGCAGGGCATCAAATGAAAACGCTCACCGAGGCCTTTTTACTTCTCGGAAAAGAAGACATTGAATCCCAGCACTACAGCCAAATTGATTTAGCACCACGCCTTGAACACATTTTAGCTGAAATGGCGCAGCACTTTGCCAAGCAAGAAATCACCTACAGCTTAACGCTTAAAGATTGCTTGAGCATCAAGGCGCCACTGAGCTTTATTGACATAGTGATAGGTAATTTAATTAAAAATGCTTTCAATTACAGTGCCGGAAACATTGAAATTACGATGCAAAGCAACCAATTATGGATACTGAATCCACTAAGCACTCAAAGTACTGATACATCAGGCTATGGCTGCGGATTAATTATTATTGAACGTATTTGCGAGCGAATGGGCTGGGCATTTTCAACCCAAAACGATGGTGCTAGCTATCAGGCTTATGTTCAGTTTATAGATAATGCCCATTAACTGAAGTTAGCTTGGATAAATGACCTCGTTTTAGCAAATTCTGAGTTGCAAAACCAATCTTCACAACCGCTTCACGCTTGTCTTGGCACTATGCTCGCAACACTGTAATAGCCATTGAGGCTGAGTTACATAAAACCATAGAAAGGACAAACAGATGAATAAAATGACTCTTACCGTTTTCGCAATGGCACTTTCATTCACGACTATAGCCAGCCAAGCAGGCTTTCAACCTACAACGGGTGAACCTCAAATACAGGGTGGCTTCCAAGGGCCGAGCGTAAGACAAGTGATTCATGATGTGGTGAGCGCGCTCAATGCCAGTGATGACGCCCAAATTGAGTTAACGGGCCATATCATTTCTTTCATTGGACACGATGATTATATTTTCCGTGACGCTACGGGTGATATTAAGGTCGAAATTGATGATGATTTATGGCGCGGCAACACAGTAACACCTGAGACTCAGGTCATTATTCGTGGTGAAGTGGATAAAGATTGGTCTGAAGTGACCATAGATGCAGACAACATTCAAATCGTACAATAAATTGATTTAGTTAAAGCCAGCCAATGAATGGCTGGCTTTGGTCACATCCAAACTTCATGTCTTAAATACGCTTAGATAGCAGCCAAAACAACTTCAGCTTTACTGGCTTCAAAAGCCTTTGGCTCTTCAACATTCAGCAGAGTCACTACGCCGTTATCTATGATCATGGCGTAACGTTGTGAACGCACGCCACCAAAACCAGCAGTGTCCATTTCTAAGCCTAACGCTTTAGTAAAACTGGCATCGCCATCGGCTAGCATCATCAATTCAGAGGCATTTTGCGCTTCGCCCCACGCTTTCATCACGAAGGCATCGTTCACAGCAACACAGGCAATCAAATCCACGCCTTTCGCTTTAAATTGATCAGCTAATACGACATAGCCAGGTAAATGCGCTTCAGAACAGGTCGGAGTAAACGCACCGGGTACAGCAAACAATACCACTTTTTTACCAGCGAACAGTTCAGTAACTTGGTGATTCACCATGCCATCTTTCGTTAGTTGGCCTAATGTAGCTGCTGGTAATGTTTGACCTTGAGCAATCATATTTATCTCCATTTAGTTAAATTAACCTGACCATACTAGCCCTATTTACCTGAGATAAACACAGAGAGAAAAAAGGGTGATTAGCCGCGAGTACGATTCATCCTCAGCCCTGCACACAAACCGAGGAATAACAGACCCAATACCGATAAGCTACCGCCACTTTCTTCGACGACGATGACTTCAGGCTCTCGGTCTCGATCGCTACTTTCCAGTGGCAACGCATACAAACCATCAGTTTCATCGGCACTGATGGTCGCGACAATATCGCTGTAACCCACTTCATACACATCAATCAACACATCGTAGTGGTCCGTCGCATAACCCGTGTAGAGCGTGGTCAGCACTTCATAGTCGTCCTGTGTTGAATCGCCATAAATAGTAAACACGTCCGTGGTGTAATAATGCACCCAAGGGCCGCCATTACGACTGAGATACAGCTCGGCAAATAAGTCAGCTCTTTCATTAAGATACGCGCCGTTAACATCGACGTCGAAGGTCACGCTAAAGGTTTGATAAAACCCATCGTAGTCAAAGTCTTCGAACAAACGACTGCTGGCATCAAAAATCGAAAAGCTGTGATACACAGGGGCGCGATAGGGATCTTCACTGGTCGTGCTCGAACTCGGCATGCCTTGGCTCGCATGTTTCGCAGTCACTTGCTCACGCGTCATCGGCGATGCGCCCATTAGTTGCACGCGGTTTGCCGTCGGCGCTTTAGAGGATAACGCGGGCGCCAAGGATTTAACGGCTGCAGCAGCGGCTTCAGTGACATTTTTTGCGGGCGCAGCTTGTTGTAACAGGGCTAAAGCTTGCTGTTCCTGCTCGGCTGCTTGCTCGCTGTTTTCAGCTTTTTTGGCAATGCCGACACTGGCCGCAGTAAATGGCGTTAAGCTTTGCGATGACTCCAGTTCGCGGGGCTGAGCGTTAACAGCAGAAGATGCTAAAAACAGCGCAGCAATGGCCGTCGCTTTAACGAAATGGGTGTTAACCCGACAGTTAACTGTGGCTGCCATACCTTGTTTATTGAGTGTGTTCATCTTGAATACCCCATGGATAACCCGTTCAAATTGGAGCCATTAAAGTGCAATGAAGGTGAACATAAGCTGAACATCAACATTTAGTGTTCTTAGCGCGACAATACGTTCAGCCTTAGTTCATCTGGATTAGTCGACACTAGGGCATATTGAATGCGAGCATAGGAATAGACTCGCTGACAGAGCTTCAGTTCTGTCACGAATAACAAAATGACTACCAAAGTTAATTTTGATGGAATTGTGCCAACCAATTGGCTGATCTCTATGTGTTTGTTAAGGTGATGAGGTATTCTTAGTCGACTCGATAAGTTATCCATCTCACCCATTAACTTAAGATCGCCGAACATTGCGGGTACCAGATATGAAACTTGGTTTGACATTGGCCCTAATCGCTTGCTTATTGGCCTCCTTTGGCAGCATGGCAGGCAATGATAGACAGAATGATCGCAACCAAGGTGCGAAGAATGAGCAGCGCCGTCTGGCGGTCAATAGCCCAGATCAAGCTGTGGCTATGGTGCAGCGCCAATACCAAGGCAAGGTTCTGAGCGTGCAATCCAGCGGCTCAGGGTATCGGGTTAAGCTCCTCAATAATGACGGCCAAGTGTTTTCAGTCTCAGTGGATGCCGCAACTGGCCGAGTGTCGAGGAACTAACTATGCGATTGTTATTGGTTGAAGATGATTTAGAACTGCAGGCGAACTTAAAACAACATCTGCTCGATGCCCATTACAGTATCGATGTGGCGAGCGATGGTGAAGAAGGCTTATTTCAAGCACTCGAATACAACTATGATGCGGCGATCATCGATGTCGGTTTGCCTAAACTCGATGGTATCGCGCTTATCCGTAGCGTACGCGAACAGGAACGCGACTTCCCAATCCTGATTTTAACCGCGAGGGACAGTTGGCAAGATAAAGTAGAAGGACTCGACGCCGGTGCCGACGACTACCTGACGAAACCTTTTCATCCCCAAGAACTGGTCGCGCGGCTCAAAGCCCTGATCCGTCGCTCTGCCGGCAAAGCCAGCCCTTTAATTTATAACGGCCCATTTAGCTTGAATACCAGCAGCTTAGAAGTGCGTAAGGGTGAAGAACTGGTTAACCTCAGCGGCTCTGAATACAAGTTATTCGAATTTTTTATGCTGCATCAGGGCGAAGTGAAATCTAAAACCGTATTGACGGAGCACATCTACGATCAGGATTTTGATTTAGATTCAAACGTCATCGAAGTTTTTATTCGCCGGTTACGTAAAAAACTCGATCCTGATAATCAATATAACCTGATTGAAACCCTGCGCGGCCAAGGTTATCGCCTAAAAGCGTTAACGCCCGAGCCCACTGCCGATGAGTAAACGTGCCATTGTGTGGCAAGTATTGAACTCCCTTAAAGCGCGCTTAGTGATTAGCGCGCTATTGTTTATCTTAGTGTTATTACCTTTGATCGGCGTTGCCTTAAACGATGCCTTTACCGAACAAGTTAAAAGCGCGACCAAAAATGAACTCAGCGCCTATGTCTATTCGATACTCGCGGTGACTGAAGTCGAGAATAAACAAATCTCTATCCCAGAATTAGTACTCGAAAATCGTTTTAACCTCATTCAATCAGGGCTGTATGCCATTGCGACCACTGAAGATGCCAGCGGCAAACAAACGATCGTGTGGCACTCGCAATCTTTTATGGGCATGGTGCCACCGCCGCATTTTACCATCCCAGCAACGGGTCAAAGTGCCTTTGAGCAAATCGAGCTCGCCGAACAACCCCATTTGATTTATAGCTTTAGCGTCAGTTTTGCCAGCCAAAATCAAAACGTGCCAGTGACGATTCACATCATTAAGGACGAGCGCGAATTTCAGCAGCAAATCGATCAATTTAATCAACAGCTTTGGACTTGGCTGCTAATCTTAATGTTCGTCATGCTGGTGTTCCAACTGAGCTGGCTAGTGTGGACGCTGCGGCCATTGGCGCGCTTTACCCAAGAATTACATTCCGTCGAACAAGGTAAGTCGATGCAGCTAAGTAGTCAGTACCCCACTGAATTACAAGCGGTTGCGCGGCAGCTCAATATTTTGCTCAATACCGAGCAAACCCAACGCAAACGCTACCGTAATGCCTTGGCCGATCTTGCTCACAGCCTCAAAACACCGCTGGCGGTGATCAAGAGTCAGGCCGACTTAAGCGAAGCCTCCAGCGAGCAAGTGTCGGTGATCAGCCGCATTATTGGCCACCAGCTAAAACGTGCCCAAACCGCAGCGGCGGCCTCGTGGCATTTAGGCATTCGCGTCGATGAAGTCGCCGCTAAGTTATTACGCACCTTAGCTAAAATTTATCGTGAGCCGCAAATCAATCTCAGCGGCGAGATGGCAGACGCAGCAGTATTCAAAGGTGATGAAGCGGATCTCACGGAAATTCTCGGTAACGTGCTCGACAACGCCTGCAAAGCGGCAAAGTCCACAGTTAAATTAACCGTGACCGGCGATGCCTATCAACTGCTTATCTGCATCGAAGATGATGGGCCTGGGATCAGTGAAGCGCTGCAAAATCAAATCTTTGAACGCGGCATTCGCGCCGACTCCTATCATCAGGGTAATGGTATTGGGCTTGCGATCGTGCGCGATTTAGTCGACAGCTATAACGGCAGAATTTCAGTCTCACGTTCAGAAACCTTGGGCGGCGCCAAGTTCAGCATTAGTTTCGTACATTCTATTTAACCATTAATTTCAATATCATAAATTTAAACCCCCTCCTACATTGCGGTTTAACATAACTTTTTAACCGCAAAATGCTTTCAGCTTATGTTCATATTCAAGCGCCTATGATGCCCATAACATCCTCGAACAGGATTATTGGAGCAAACCATGAACAGACAACATCGATGGAATTGGCTAGTGTTAACGGCGGCATTAGTGGCCTTGCCTTTCACTACTACAGCACAAGCTGCGGGCGTATCTGTGAGCCAAGGCTCGAGCACTGCGGCAAGCCAAGCCGAACTCGAACAAATGCTGGCGCCTATTGCCCTGTATCCCGATAGTTTATTGACCCACATACTTATTGCCTCAACTTATCCACTCGAAATCGTGCAGGCACAGCGTTGGTTAACCCAGCGCCCCAAATCATCGGTCGATCAACTGATGTCGCAGGCCGAAGATCAAGACTGGGACCCGAGCGTCAAAGCTTTGCTGGCTTTTCCGACGCTGCTGCAAAAAATGAGTGAAGATCTCGACTGGACTCAAAGACTCGGTGAAGCCTTCTTAGAAGATGAAGGCCAAGTGATGAACAGCATTCAATCCCTAAGACAACAGGCTGATAAAGCGAACAGCTTAGCAGACATGGATAACATGGCGATCACCCGCGCCAACAATCAGATCATCATAGAACCCGTTAAGCGAGAAATCGTCTACGTGCCCTATTATGATCCGCGCGTGGTTTATGGTACATGGCGCTGGGGTGTGGCTTATCCCCCCGTGTATTGGGAATTTGGCGGCTATGCTGGCTATCCCTATCGTCCGAGTCATAACCATTTCTACTGGTCACCTGGCATCCATATTTCCTTTAACTACTTCTTCAGTTCATTCCACTGGCACAACCATAAAGTGGTCGTGATCGACTATCGCCATTCACATCGTTATCGCCCACGTGAAAGATACACAGTCAGTTATGGTGCCCAGCCTTGGAAACATAAACCCGAACATAGACGTGGCGTGAGTTACCACAACCCCGTCGTGAAGCAACGCTATTACAACGAAGACAAGTATCGCGGCAGAGATTCACACTCTAGCGGCAGCAAGCAGCACTTTAATAGCCAATACTCGAAGTCAAAAGAACGCCAAGATACCCATAGCAATCAGGGTAATATGAGTAATCAGGGTCATAAGAGTCGTGACAATAAGGACTATCACAACGCCAGTCGTGAACGTGATAACCGCGCACCGAGTTATCAAAAAACGCAGGCCGAGTTAAAGGAACGTCGATCCGCGACTATGGTACAAACGCCGACTCACAAGGATCGTAATGACGCGCAATCGAGACCCGTGCAGTCAAAGCCAATGCCATCGAAGGAGTCACAGCAAAGGCAATATCAAACTCGGGAGTCACAGCCGCGTAATGTCGATCAACAAAGGACGCAGCCACAAAGACAAGAAAATCCAAGAACTGCGACCCCAAGAGTTGAAACGCCACGACCTGAGACAAGACGCGCAGAACCGCAACGTATTGAACAACCAAGACAAGCAGCGCCAAGACAACGCGAAGACGTGAGAGTGAGACAAAGTGAGCCACGCCAAAATGCGCAAACCGCTCGCTCGGTAGAACATAACCAAGGTCGCTCAACTCAAAGCCAAGAACGCCGTCATAGGGAATGATCCCGCTATGGCTGCAGTAACACAAAGAGCGCAGTTAACTGCGCTCTTTTTTTTAAATCAGTTGTTGTTAAATCACTTAGTTTTAAACCGCTTAAAACTTCAAGGTCAGGGACTGGCCTTCACCCATTCCCTGCCACTCGATACTCAACTCCATAATCTCATTGAGAATATGTTCAAAGTCCGATTGGCTAACGGTTGGAACGGCTAGGTCACGGCTGTTACAGGCTTGCTCTAACAGATAAATAAAGCCGTCATAGGTTGGCGTTTCACCCGACCAGAGTAGCGACTGCAAGGTCTCGACTATGGATTCGGTTTGCCACACTTCCGTTTTATCTGCGATGGCGCGGGAGGTTTCATTATGTTCCAAGGCGAAGCTGATATCGGCGCCAGCTCTGACCTGCGAGAAGAAAGCTCCTTGAATATGCAGACGTTTTTCAACCACATAATGGATCATATCGTGGGGAGCAATGCCCTGTTCTGGCATTTGGGTTTGGGTCGCACTACCGTCCATGCGCACGCAGCGCAACTGACCATAACGCTGGGTTCCTTTGGTGAAGATGACTTGCATAAAACCATCCTTAGTATTTCGATTAACGCATACATAATGCGAACTCAAGTATAGTCCAACTCTGCGCCAGCATTAGAAAAACAGCAACACTCTGCCGTTATAAATTACGCTGGATAAAGCGGAAACACTCTTCTGCCGCTAAGGGTTTACTAAAATAAAACCCTTGCACTAAGTCGCACCCCATCCTCGACAATAATACCAACTGCGCCTCGTTTTCAACCCCTTCGGCCACCACAGTTAGCCCCAACTCATGGGACATAGAAATGGTCGCAGCACTGATAGCTGCATCGTTCGGGTCGCTCTCAATATCCTTCACAAAGGAGCGATCGAGCTTCAATCTGTCTAAGGGCAAGAGTTTCAAATAGGATAACGAGGAATAACCCGTGCCGAAATCATCAATCGCAAGTTCGATACCATGCTGGCGCAATTCAGCCAATAGGCGCGCATTCTGCTCCGGATATTGCATTGCCACACTCTCGGTGATTTCGAGCTCCAATGCCCCTTTGCCCAACTTATGCTTTAAAAGCACATTGGTGATATCGGCGACAATGCTATCTTTACGGAGTTGATGCGCCGACAGATTCACCGCCATTCGCAGCTCGGTCGCACCCGCAGCGCGCCAAGCGGCAAGCTGCGCCATCGCGGTTTCTAACACCCATTGGCCGATAGGAATGATCATGTCGATCTCTTCAGCAATGGGAATAAAGCGGTCTGGCGCTACCATGCCAAATTCGGGATGTTGCCAGCGCACTAAGGCTTCAACACTGACCACTTGCCCAGTACGGATATCAATTTGTGGCTGATAATGCAGCCGCAATTCATCGTTGGCGAGCACTTGCCTGAGGCCAGTTTCAATTTGCTGGCGCTCAGTGATCAAGGTATTCATCGCCGCAGTAAAGAATTGATAGTTATTGCGCCCCGCCGATTTGGCGCGGTACATGGCCATATCGGCGTTTTTCATCAGGGCTTCAACACTGTCACCATCGGTCGGGAATAAACTGATGCCGATACTTGGCGATGAATGTAATGCTTGATTATTAATGATATAGGTTTGACTCAAACCGCTGCGCAGCGCTTCGGCTAAACTGGCCACCTCATCATGGTTCGTATCAGATAATGCGACCACAAACTCATCGCCACCCAGACGCGCCACAGTGTCAGTATCACCAACGATGTTTTTCAAACGACGCGCAACTTCTAACAACAGTTGATCGCCCACATGATGGCCCAAGGTGTCGTTGATATTTTTAAAGTGGTCCATGTCGATAAACATCACCGCAATTTGGCTGTCGGATGCCAGCGCCTCCCTAAAGACCACTTCAAGGCGCGACTGCAAGCTGAGTCGATTAGGCAGTAGCGTCAAAGAATCGTGGTGGGCGAGGAAATGAATCCGTTCCTCACTGACTTTACGCTCGCTGATATCGGTAAAGCTGCCGATGTAATGGCTCACCGCACCTGCGTCATCGCGCACCACAGACATCATCAACCATTTAGGGAAATCGTAACCATGCTTATGCCTGTCCCAAACTTCACCTTGCCAGAAACCTGTTTGTTCTAGGGCAGCACGCACTTGAGGATCGATACCTTTGTCGGTACGCTCGGCCTCTAAAAAGCGACAGTTTTTACCAATGATTTCTTCTCGGGAATAACCGGTGATCTGAGAAAACGCACTATTCACATCCACAATAATGTCGTTGGCATCCATGATAGTGATGCCTTCACCACTCTGCTGGAACACCTGCGCCAATAGATTTACCCGCGCAACGGTGCGCTCCTGCTCGGTAATATCTTCAACGATAAAGAGAATAAGCTGCTCACCATCGGCGCCTGTGACTAACGCACCATTAAGGCGCACTGCCACTAACTGGCCATTCTTATGCACATAATGCTTCTGATAGGGGCCATAACGACGGGTTTGCTTTAGGCGTTCTAATTGCTCAGGTTCACTTAATTGATAACGCTTTGGCGTGAGATCCCAAGGGTCAAGCTGATTTAACTCATCGAGTGAGTAACCCGTCATGGCTTCGAATGCGGGGTTAATCGCCACAAACTGACCATCATCTAAACGTTTAAGCACATGCCCTACAGGCGCCTTATCAAACAAATTACGATATCTTTGCTCGCTTTGTACCAAGGTAGCCTGAAAAGCCTGACGACGGGCAATTTCCTTCGACAAGGCCATGGTTTTTTCAGTCACTTTCTCGGCAATACGTTGGCGCTCGCCGGAGGAAACCAGCGTCATACCACCCAAAACAGCACAGGTGATAAAGGCGAGGAGCAGCATAAGTAGCGATAAGCTAAAAGTATCGCCCATCAGCACGGCATAGGATTGATAAATCACTATGTGCCAATGCCGATCCGCTAGCATCAGGCTTGCTTGAAAATACTGGCCGGTTTTATCGCTAAATAGCTTGTTGCTAAACTCGGGAAACGACTTCGTGGTATTGCTATAAAGTAATGCACCGCCCGCACTCATGTCGGAGAGTTTCCACTGCAGTCCCTTTACGCTCTCAACATCATTAATAATGCTTTGCAAATCAATCACAGCTGAACAAAATCCTGAGATTCTACCTAGTCGGTCGAACGCGGGCGCAATGAGTAAAGTACCACCTGGGCCATTGGGATCTTGAGCTAATTGAATCTTAGCCGTCATCACAGGCGCTAAGGTCGCGCGCACTTTGGCAATGGCAGCGGCTCGTGTCGGCTCGCTATTGAGATCTAATCCCAGCGCCGCCTCATTGCCTCTGATTGGCTGAATATACATCACAGGCACTAGCCAGCCATCGGTATTATTTTGCCAGCCTTGAGGCCGCGTGACTTTGTAAGGGCCGCCAATGGCTGAGCGGGTCGATGCCTCAAAACTGGGCAGATCGGCAGCCGCCACTAACGGCGACCAAGACCAAGCTCTAAAGCCATCTTGCTGCAGCATGTTACGTTTGCCAAATTGCACAAACTCATCCTCTGAAACCTGCTCGCTATTATCGAACAAGCTCGCTAGGGCGACGATTTGCTGCAGGTTAGCCTCTTGAAAACTTTCAATATTGCTAATCACGGCATTAGATTGGATCTGAAACTTATCCTGCAACTGTTGGCGCTGGTTCATATCCGAGTAGTAATAAATTCCCACGCAGAATAAAAAGCCCACCAGCAGGGGAACACCCGTCTGAATGCGGCGAGCACGCCAGATAGTCCGCTTATCAAATAGCAACATAGTCAAAGGGATAAAGATCACTGCGCCGAGCAAATCCCCCGTCCACCAATTCACTAAACTTCCCAGTAAATCAGATGGTGGAATCGTACCGTTGATCACTAAGGCACTGTTGCCAAAAACGGTCGCCACAATACAAGTTAAGGCTAAGCTCAAGCAGGATTTAATGACGGTATTAGGATTATCTAAGGTGAATAAATGATCGACTCGCCCAAGAACATGGGCTGAAAGCACAGCCTGTATACAAGACCCAATCGAGATAGCAAAGGGTAACCAGCCCCAATGGATATGCCCGCCAATATTGATGTTAATCAGCATCGAACCAATTAACACGCCAACCCAAGGGACATATTCTTTCCACAGGATACATGCGGCAATAGCAATCCCTGCGGCAGGCCAAATCGCCGCAGAATATCCAGGCGGCAAAGCAATCATCAAGCCTAATTTACCTACAACAATGTAAGCTAAGGCGATGAAAATATTTACCTTAAGGTATGGAATAAATGACTTTATGTGTAGTCCTTCAAGCTGGCACATCTAAATGTTAACAAGTATCATGCCCTACTCACTCGATCAATCTCAAGCAGATATCAAGGTTGTGATGAAATCACAGTCTAATAATCGCATTATCTAATGTAAATAGCGTAAATGACTGACATTTCCGCTGTTTTAACTTGATGTTTTTATTTGAGATGCCCAGCTAAAATCCCTTCCACGACACTTAACTCGCATCAAAAATCAGCATGCAAAAATGTGCGGCGCGCAAGGGTAAATAGCAGTGTCATTCGTATGCGATAAAAGCGACTGTTGGCTAAAACCCACATGCTCATGGGGCATTAATCCACGCCATACCGTCGCCAATACATCAACTTTAGCCAAAACGAATAAATGAAGCGCCTCACACATTTTTATTTTATGAGAACCAAATCAGTTAAATTTCGGTTAATTTTGTAAATTTATTGGTTTAATTTGGTTTTAATTAAGGTTTTTTTAACGCTTAGGCCCTTTTACCGCGGGGATCCGCTTTCATTCAATAGCCGCTTCTTGGTATCCTCCTGCCGCATAAAAAAGTTGCATGCTGAATATTTTTTGTTCTGCCAACTGACTCCCTTTCCCGTTCAACCGGACCCGTTAATTGAAATTAGCTCTTAGCCAATTCATTGCTGAAAGATTGAACCTGATTATTCGGTTTTCAACCTTTAGCATGACAAACCTAACCCTGTTTTTCGGGTTATTGTTTGTGCTGCCTGTAGCTGACGTTTTGTACGTATTGATCGGCGGTTGTGTCGATATTAGTGAACTCATCAGCCTCAGCAATGGCTTTTTAGTCGAGTTTATCGGCGCCAGTCTGCTCAGCCTGTTATTGCTCAACCCCCTCGTTATTCTGCAGTTATGGCATTTAATCGACTGCTGCTTCAAATTTTTCAATAATCTCGATTTAACTAACGCTTCACTTTTTTTAGCACCCCCAAGGCTAAAATCCCTCGAACATACCGCCCACGGTTGTCGCGCCCCACCATTTTAACCCTCTGTTTTTAAATTCAAATTAAGCATTAAGCGCTGAAAGCTGATCTTCGATTTCGTCGGGATGGCGGCACATTTTGTGTCATTCCTCTTGGATTTCAGGATTTGCGCTCAGATAACGCCGCTTAGTGCGACTGCCTGTTCACGCTTGGCAGAGTTGTAAACCTTAGGGTTAGAGGAATCTTCCTTTGTTAATTCGAAAATTAAGTAAAGCGGCAATCGCGGCAGTAGCATTCATGCTCGCGGGTTGTGATGGCGGTGTGTTGGACCCTAAGGGCCAAATCGGTATCGATGAAAAACACCTGATTATCGTCGCCACCCTACTCATGCTCATTGTCGTTATCCCTGTGATTGCCATGACATTGTACTTCGCGTGGAAATATCGCGATGGCCGTGATCAAGAAATCTATGCGCCTAAATGGGCACACTCAACGGCGATTGAAACCGTAGTGTGGATAGTGCCGATTGTGATCGTAATAGTGCTCGGTGTGATCACTTGGGGTTCGACCCATGATCTTGATCCATATAAGCCTTTAGTGCACGAAGCTAAACCCGTCACGGTTGAAGTGGTGTCGCTGGACTGGAAATGGTTATTCATTTATCCAGAACAAGGCGTGGCATCGGTCAATGAGCTGGCGTTTCCTGCCAATGTGCCAGTGAACTTTAAGATCACCTCTGACACTGCGATGAACTCCTTCTTCATCCCTCAGTTAGGCAGCCAGATTTACTCTATGGCGGGCATGACTACTAAATTGCATTTGATCGCTAACGAGCCAGGCACCTTCGATGGTATCTCGGCTAACTACAGCGGCGCCGGATTTGCGGGCATGAAGTTTAAAGCGATTGCCACTCAGACACCTGCCGACTTCGATGCATGGGTTGCCAAGTTAAAACAACAGGGCAAGACATTGGACTCAGCGGCCTACGCCACACTGGCTAAACCGAGTGAATACAATCCGGTTGAATACTTTGGCTCAGTGAGCAAAGGGATGTTTGACCAAATCGTGATGCAATACATGCACATGGACTCACATGACGGCATGAAAGGTCACGAAGGAATGGACATGCACGCAGGCATGGAACACATGGGCACTGAGTACACATCTGACATGGCAGACATGAAAGGTATGCACGACATGGCACATATGGCAGGCGAGCACGCGATGGAAAATACACAGAACATGGCCGACATGGATAGCTCAACACCTTCTGTACCGTCATCAACACAGGACTCATCCACAGAACCTTTATCCTTAGAGCACTCATCCACTCAAAAAGTGGAGGCGGAGTAATCATGTCATTTCTCGGTAAATTAAGCTTAGATGCGATTCCGTATCACGAGCCTATCATCATGGTGACCTTAGCGGTCGTCGCAGTGGTAGGTTTGTATATCGCAGCCTTGATCACTAAACACAAAAAATGGAGCGTACTTTGGAACGACTGGTTAACCTCAGTTGACCATAAACGCCTCGGTATCATGTACATAGTGTTAGCTTTGGTGATGCTCATTCGTGGCTTCTCCGATGCCATTATGATGCGTACCCAGCAAGCACTCGCCACCAACGGCGCCGCAGGTTATCTGCCGCCTGAACATTACGACCAAATCTTCACCGCCCACGGCGTGATCATGATTATCTTTATGGCGATGCCATTTATGATAGGCCTGATGAACTTAGTGTTGCCGCTGCAAATTGGTGCCCGCGACGTTGCCTTCCCATTCTTGAACAACCTCAGCTTCTGGCTTACCGCCTCTGGCGCTGTGTTGATCAATATTTCATTGGGTTTAGGTGAATTTGCTAAGACAGGTTGGGTGGCGTATCCACCACTCTCAGAGCTGGCTTACAGTCCGGGGGTTGGGGTCGATTACTATATCTGGGCACTGCAGATTTCGGGCATAGGGACGACCTTAACCGGGGTGAACTTTATCGCCACCGTGCTGAAGATGCGTGCCCCAGGCATGAAGCTGATGCAAATGCCAATCTTCACTTGGACTTGTACGTGGGCGAACATATTGATCGTCGCGTCATTCCCAATCTTAACCGCTGTGTTAGCCCTGCTGACACTCGACCGTTACATGGACTTCCACTTCTTCACCAATGACGGTGGCGGTAACGCCATGATGTATATCAACCTGTTTTGGGCGTGGGGACATCCTGAAGTTTACATCCTGATTTTGCCTGCTTTTGGTATTTTCTCCGATGTGATCTCAACCTTTACCTCTAAACGTCTGTTCGGTTACACCTCTATGGTGTGGGCGAGTGGTGCGATTTCAATTCTAGGTTTCATCGTTTGGTTACACCACTTCTTCACCATGGGCTCAAGTGCCAACGTCAACGCCTTCTTCGGGGTGATGACTATGGTGATTGCGGTTCCAACTGGGGTGAAACTGTTTAACTGGTTGTTCACTATCTACCGTGGCCGCCTACGTTTAACGGTACCTGTGTTGTGGACACTAGGCTTTATGGTGACTTTCACCATAGGCGGTATGACAGGTGTGTTATTAGCCTTACCGGGTGCCGACTACGTTCTACATAACAGTTTGTTTTTAATCGCACATTTCCATAACACTATTATTGGTGGTGCGGTATTTGGTTACTTAGCAGGTTTTGCTTACTGGTTCCCGAAAGCGACAGGTTTCCACTTGAATGAGCGTTTAGGTAAAGCGTCATTCTGGTGCTGGCAAATCGGTTTCTATGTGGCCTTTATGCCGTTGTACGTACTGGGCTTTATGGGTATGACACGCCGTATCAACCACATTGATAACCCAGCGTGGAACGTGTGGATCTACTTAGCCGCCGTGGGTGCTTGCATCATCATGGTCGGTATCATTCTGCAGTTTATTCAACTGTATGTGAGTATCCGTGACCGCGGCCAAAACCGCGACACCACGGGCGATCCATGGAATGGCCATACTTTAGAGTGGTCAACCGCTTCTCCACCACAGTTCTATAACTTCGCTAAGCTGCCACAGGTTGCTGATATCGATGCCTTTACCGATGCGAAAGAAAAAGGCGTGGCTTATCAACGTCAAAAACACTACCAAGCTATCCATATGCCGAAAAATACCCCAAGCGGTATCTTAATGGCGCTGGGGATCACTGCCGCTGGTTTTGCCGCTATTTGGCACATCCTGTGGTTAGCCATTGTGGGTTTAGTGGGCGCTTTCGTGGTGTTCCTGTTCCGTGCTTATAACAATGACGTCGACTATTACGTGCAACCCGATGAAGTGGCTCGCATTGAAAATGCCCACTTAAACAATGTAGTAAGGGGCTGATATGAGTATTGCAATCCCAGCAGATTTAGAAGTAGCTCACGCAGAAGATCACCACGAACACCATGACACGAGTGGCAACACTCTGTTTGGTTTTTGGATTTACCTGATGACCGACTGCATTTTGTTTGCCTCGGTTTTCGCAACCTATGCCGTGCTCTACATGAACACGGACGGTGGCGTTTCGGGTAAAGACATTTTCGAATTGGACTTTGTGCTGATTGAAACTGCCGCCCTGCTCGTTAGTAGTATTACCTATGGCATGGCGTTGATTTTTGCTAAGCGCCACAACAAAGCTGCGACCTTGGCTTGGTTACTCGTCACCTTCGCCCTCGGATGTGTGTTTATCGGGATGGAAGTCTATGAATTCCATCACCTGATTGAACACGGCAATGGCCCACAGCGTAGCGCTTTCCTGTCGTCCTTCTTCACCCTTGTCGGTATGCACGGCTTGCACGTGACCGCAGGTCTGATTTGGATGGCGATCATGATGATTGAAGTGGCGAAAACCGGTTTAGGTAATCGCAGCATCACCCGCCTGAGCTGCTTAAGCTTGTTCTGGCATTTCCTCGACATAGTGTGGATTTGTGTATTCACGGTCGTGTATTTATTGGGAGCACTTTAATGAGCGCACATAGTCATACTGAAAAGCCTAGCAATGGCACTGACGATCTGGCCGCGAGCATTAAGTCATATCTAATGGGCTTTGTGCTGTCAGTGGTATTAACCGCCATTCCGTTTTGGGCCGTAATGGCCCATCACTTCGAGAAAACGACCACCCTTAGCTTAGTGCTAGTGATGGCGATAGTGCAGATAGTGGTACATCTTAAGTACTTCTTGCACTTAGATTTCTCGAAAGAAGGCAAAGTAAATACCTTCTCCTTCCTGTTTACCGCCCTGATTATTGTCATGGTAGTCGGCTTGTCGGTGTGGATCATACTCGAAGCCAACGCTTTGATGATGTAACGAGAAACAGTCTATGCAAATACAAGACAGATTTATGTCACCGCAATGGAAAGCACGCTTCAAAGGGTATGTACAGGTGACTAAGCCTGGCATCATTTTCGGGAATCTGATTTCCGTTGCTGGCGGTTTTTTATTAGCCGCCAAAGGCGACGTAAATCTGGTCTTGATGCTGGCGAGCTTAGTGGGATTGTCCTTGGTCGTAGCCTCGGGTTGCGCAGTCAATAACTGTATTGACCGTGATATCGACGCCAAGATGCAGCGAACCTGCAAACGCGTGACCGTCACGGGCGAAATTGCCGTGGGTAACGTCCTCGCGTTTGGACTCGCCTTAGGCGTGTTGGGCTTTAGCATCTTAGCCTTGTTTACCAATGCATTAGCCCTGCTATTTGCCGTTATTGGTTACATAGTATATGTGGGGGTTTATAGCCTCTACATGAAACGTAACTCAGTGTATGGCACTTTGGTTGGCAGCTTCTCGGGCGCTGTACCGCCCGTGGTTGGCTATTGCAGTGTGACAGGCCAAATGGACATGGGCGCGGCTATTTTGCTGTTGATGTTCAGTCTATGGCAGATGCCACATTCTTACGCCATCGCGATTTTCCGTTTTAATGACTATGCGGCCGCCAATATTCCTGTGCTGCCAGTGGCAGAAGGCATGACCAAAGCAAAACTGCATATCGTGCTTTATATTGCCGTGTTCGCCTTAGTCAGTGCACTGTTGCCACTCGCGGGTTACACAGGTATCGCCTTTATGGCGGTCACCTGTGCCACCAGCCTGTGGTGGCTTGCCATGGCATTAAAAGGTTATCGCCACGGCGTCGACATGCAACGCTGGGCTCGCCAAGTGTTTGGGTTTTCAATTATTACCATCACAGCACTCAGTGTAACCATGGCGCTGGATTTTCAAGCGGTCAGTCAAACCCCACTGTTTACCTTAGTGCGATAAACATAACCTTTATTCAAAAACAAAAGCGCTAACCTAGGTTAGCGCTTTTTTATTAAGCACAACTATATAGTCGTAGTAAGCTAACTGGGCAGAATTGCCTCAATAAAGCTAAATACGACTTTTCGCAGATTTATGACCAAGTAATACGGCAAGCCAACCAACAATTGCAGCCGTCAAACCGATAGCAAATACGGTATAAGCAATAATGCAATAGTGCGCCATATTCATCCCTAATAATGACCAATCATCCTCACCACATCCCCCTGTTGGCGCAAACTCGAAAGGCAACCATTTATCTAATGGTAAACCAAGCGGGAATCGCGGTTCAGTAGAGCAAGCAGAGCCTGCTGCAGAGCCAGCTTCAGCAAAAAAGTCCATTGACTCATCTACAACCAGATGTGCGGCATCATGAATATGCATGAGCTTAATAGACCAATCCATACCTTGAGCGACCGCATACACCGCTAGCACAACACCGATCGCTTTCAGAATATGGTTTCTAGGGTTGATTAAGATAATCGCGCCAGCAATTACAATACAACATTGGCTGAATCGGATATAAACGCATAATTCACAGGGAGCCATGCCGAGAAAGACCTGAAAATATCCCATAGCTGACAAAAGTAGAAATACTGCAGCGAAAAGCATCACTGCCCACAGCACTCGACCTTCCTGCCAACGAGCTAACGTAGGAACTGGAGCTTGTGTGAAATCTTTAATGAGTGAATTAAATACCGTCATTAATTCCTCCTTATTTCGCCACTAACTCAGCAACTAATTCATCAAGCATTTGCATACTACGAATAGACTTTGTATTGATGAGATACTTACCATTAACCACAATGGCTGGAATACCTTGGATTTTAGCCACAGCAACGCCTTGATCCCACTTGGTTAGTAATGCTTTCACTTCTGGTGAGTTTTTCGCAGTATCGAAGGCAGCTTTATCTAAGTTGGCAGCCTTTAAGCCGAAATCAATTGCTTCATCTGCCGTAGTAAAATGGATTTTGTCATCGTGATAGTGCTTATAAAAAGCCATTTTAGCGGCTTTATATGCTTCTTCTGATTGAGTTTTTGCATAGGCAAGTACTAGCGCTTTCTCAGCACCAAATGGCGGTTTAGTCGTGATATGGTAAGCATCAAAAGTGACACCTTTAGGCAGGTTATTAACCATGCCAGGTGTCACTGATTTATCGTATTTGTAGCAGAATGGGCAGTTTACGGAATACACCTTTACCACTTGGTTTGGTGCATTAAAGCTGGCATCGCCTAACAACTGATAATGTTCACCTTCGCTAAATTTAGCCGCAGAAACTGAGCAGGATAATAACATAGCGCCTAAGACAACAAGACTTTTCTTCAACATAATAAACTCCAGTTAAACGGTGGCTCTACGCCACCGTCCTTAATAAGATTAACGGTTAAACATTTTCTCAGGGTGAACAACGGTTGAACGATAACCAGGCTCGTGCTTTGTCAGGGTTTTCACTTTAATTTCAACTTTGATTTCATTGGTTTTAGGATCCACTTCGGTAATCCAATGTTCAGGAGCCTTATCCCCCTCCAATAAACCTGCTGAAGCTGATGCCATAAACATGGTCTTATGATCGGGTTGCCATTCAGTAATAGACGTGATTGGGCTATACCATTCATAACCGCGGTCTTTACCGTATTCCCACGTTTGTTGAACGGTCATCTTCTTCATATCAACTTTGTATTCAACACCACGAGAATACTTCATTGATGGCATTGCAGGCTGTTCTAAACCACGACCATCACCGTTGTCGAACACTGTTACTGTGCCACGGTCAACAACAGGCCATGCCGTGTGTTGTGTCCAAGTCCAGTCAAAGTCGCCTTCACAACCCTTGGCATCACATTTCAGAGGATTGTTTTTCGCATCGACAGGTTTTAGCACCTTACTGGCAAGCTCTTTTTTCCAACCTTCTGGAGTGCCTAAAATCCACTTAACTTGGTCATCACGGCCAATTTTGATTACTGCAGATTGATGTCGAGAACTGATGATAATGCTATCGTCAACTGGATCGTATCCGATGGAGTTAACGTGTAACCAGTTACGACCTGTACCAACACCAGCAACATCACCGTAAGGTTCATTTGCTAATTGTTCGGAGGTCATTGTTTGACCATTCTTAGACATGTCGACGTTTAGACAAACCGCCCCCATGTCTAATGATTTCAGAACGGTGTCGCGCATTGGATCAAGAATTTTGTTAAAATCCCAAACTTTAACTACATCACCGTTTTGATCCACTTCAATCACATGGTCACGAACGGTATCAACCCTCAACCCTTCGGGAGTCACATAGTCACGTTTACCAACGCGCAATAAAAGATTGCCATTGGGCATTTCGGTAACTTCGTGGGAGAAGCCATTGAAGCCACGCGGTAATTCACGTTTGAAAATTGGCTTACCAATAAAGTCATACTTGGCATAGTAAGGCGTTAAGAACCCTTGGTTCATTTCAAACATCAACCCTTGACCAAATACCAATTTGCCATCGCGGGTTTGTTTGAAACCCATAGACCCACCTGGACGATCGTAAATAACATCACTATTCATATGCCAACGTACATCACCATTGGTATCGATGATATTTTGTGTTGGGATCCAGTCCCAGTGATCTCGAATATTCGGTGGAATTACTTGGCCATCTACGAGGTAGAAGCGGTCTTCAAAACCCATAGCAACTTTTAATGGCTCATATTCATATTGAGTACGATCTGCACCATCAATATGTAAATGTGGCAACGCGCTCGTGCGGATTTTATATTCTTCATTAACACGTTTTCCAGCCATCATATAACTGACTTTAACTAAGTTAAGGTGGTCTTGATACATACCAAATACAGGAATACCATTATGCGTATCAAGCTGACCTTTCCCTACGGGATACTTAATATCAATTCCCTTTTTACCCTTACCTTTTACAGTAACAGCTACATCAGAAATTGATTTTCCACCCAAATCAATAACGGCAACCAATGGACTAAATTTGTATGGGTCTACATACACATGGCCTAATTGTCCTTGAACAACCGCAGTTGAACTTGTTCCAGGTAAATCGCCACCAGCTAATGCCTGAGTTGAAACACCCGCTAATGATACTGCTGATGACATCAGCATTAAATAACATAACTTTTTCAGTTTCATATTTGTCACCATAGAATTAAAGTTTGTATTGCACAGAATAAAAAATAGCGTCTTGATACCCTTGTTTACCTAAATTATTTTCTGCATAACGATAACTTAGATTTAAACTCAAATTTTCAGTAAAACTCCAATTAACAGAAAACTGACCGTTAAAACCAAAATCTTTACCATCACCGGCCATAATCAAGTATTCATCATCACGAGCAAAATAATGTTCTTGCCACCAACTTAATTTAAAGTTCTGATCGAAAACATTGAGGTTTTTACTCAACATTACGTAAAAATAACCACCATTAAAACCACCTTCAAAGTCCTTATCAAAAGCTTGATAAGTGGCATCGACATAATGACCGGCTAAAGCAACCTGTAGATAATAATCATCGATATCTTTATCCCAGCTAATACCTAATAAAGTGTTTGTTTCTCCCCACTTAGGTTTGCTTTTATCAAATACTTGACCATATAAATTCCAATCGCTATCTCCCAGATTAATTTGGCCGATTAAATTAATCTCAGTCCCATACATAGCATTGTCATCAGGATCTTCAAATGTCACATGACCATATAAATCGCCATATTCATTAGCTGTAAAACCTTTAACCTTAACAAATGGATTATTATCCTTGGCCTCACCAAAATAATCAGATGCTTTGGATTGCCAATCCATTACACCAGCCTCGACAGCTAACATTGCTGACTGTGAAGACGCTGAAAACAAAGCTGGAAAAAGTAATAAACAAGATAATATTTTTTTCATGTTACCCCCTATTCGACATAAACAATTATTCATTTTGAAAAGGGTTATTTTTTGACGTCGGTCACACAAAAAATAACATAATCTTTTTTGTTTAAAAATTTGAAACAAAATCATCATAAAATAAAAATTTATTTTAACGAGCTAACGATCACAATTTTTAAACCGAGAAAAGAAAAGAAACACATAAACAATTATGATTAAAAAAATTTAATAATAGAGTATTAATGGCATGGACAAGCTAGAACATGCAAAGATTCGGGAGGCTATTTTGGACAGAGCAGAGGCCATCATAGCAAAAAAAGGAGTTATATCCTTAAAGATTTCAGACTTCACTAAAGGCCTAGGCATATCTACAACTTTGTTTTACAGTCTTTTCCAAACGAAAGAGGATATTTTAGTAGCACTTACAACTAGAGCTTTTAATCAGACACTTACAATGCGATGGTGGATTAACTTTAACGATAATAGTGGACTTGAAAAATTTATTGCTTATATTTTAGAAGAGATAAAATTTACAGAAGAACACTCACTCCATAGTGCAATTTCAACCATTTCTTGTAATAGGTTAATATTTAAAAATGCTAATTCAGTTCACTTGAAAGAATTAAATCACTTAGCAAGAGAATATTGGGAAACGCCTATTCAACTTCTTATTCAAGCAAGAGAACAACAGGAAATTCAGGCAACAGACGAACAAATTAACCAGCTTTGCCATCTTTTATGCACCTATCTTAGAGGCAGAGAAATGATAAACAACACTTATACTGGCAAGGAATACTCTGAAGAGTTACGCTTTGATAATGCACGCTTTATTACACAATTACTAAAAGAATTATGCCCTAACCACAGTATCAAGCCTCAAACTCTTCGAAATGCCCAAGAATTACGTAGAAAACTTTGTCGCTGAAACCAAACTATGACATAGCAGTATAGCCAGAAACAATTACTTAGCTAAATCATGTAACCATACATTGACATAAAATGTACCCATAGTCTGACAAATAGGAACAGCCACAAAATAACTCAAGTGAAAAATGTAACTTTACTACAAATGACTATTAAACCTTTGCAAACTGACAATTGATCTAAACAGTATTGGTTGTATTGCTAATCTAGCCACCAGTGAATCAAAATGGGCATTGAAAAGTTGCTTAACTGAGTATCCAGCATTCGTTACTAGCGACCTATCTTCTTAAATCTAGATCTTGCGCAAATTTCTTAGCGGTCTTTAATGACTCTCTATCTGTGAATTGTTCAACTGTAACTGTGGGGAGCAATAAGTTTGATACTAAAATGGCAGCGATCGCATAGTTGCGCTGCCATTTCTAAATCGAAATTGCCCCAAAGCAATTTAGCACTCCATTTTTAGACTCCGCTTTAATTCCATTTATCCATGAGATTTTATAATCCATATGTGTTCAATTAAGCGCACCATTTCCTAAAATTTAAGTGTCTATTCATCACAACCTGAGGAGGTTTGTATGGACGCTTGGAATAAAGGTCATCCCATGGGCCAAAAACGACCTTTTAAATTGGAAGAGATTTGGCGCATTCGCACTCGGTTAGAGTTAGAGCATAATATTGCAGAGTTAGCGTTACTTAATTTAGCGATTGATTCAAAATTGCGCGCTTGTGACTTACTGCATTTGCAGGTTCAAGACATTACCTCTGCAGGCATCATCAATTCGCGAGTGCGATTAACACAGCGTAAAACCCACCGTGAAGTGCAGTTTGAAATTACGCCACCAACCCAACATTGTTTGACCTCTTGGTTACTTGAACAGCGGCTCACCGCAGAGGATTACTTATTTCCGAGCCCAAGATGTGCTCATCAACCGATGAGTTACAGTTATTACCGCGCTATAGTCAAAAACTGGGCGCGTCAGTTAGGCCAAAATAGTGAATTATACGGCACGCATTCACTGCGCCGAACCAAAGCCACGCTGATTTACCGCCGAACAAAAGATATTCGAGCGATTCAAATTTTGCTTGGCCATGTCAAGTTGGATAATACCGTCCGCTACTTGGGTGTTGAGATTGAAGATGCACTGCGAATATCTGAATCCATTGAAATGTAAGTGTACCAAGGCAATAGGGATGGTTAAACCATCCCTATTGCCTTGGTGTAGCGGTATTGCGTCTTAAAAATAATCCGCTCATTCTCGATGAGAGAACATGATTACCCCCCCGATTTCAAAAATAAAATAAAGTGTTTACTCTATGTTGCCAAGATGTGTTTATTTTCGTATTGTCACTTGACAAAAATAGGAACTAAAACTAAAGGGAATGCCATGTTGCCGCTATGGACGCAGCGCTGTAAATCATCTTTTGCCGCTTTAATATTACTATGTGGACTGGTTGGCGTAGCACCGAGTGAGGCGGCGCTGACGAAACCCGATGCCGAGATTGATCCTGTATTATCGAGTATTCCTTTACCTATAGAAATACCTTCTCTTTCCGGTAGTCGATATTCGTCAAGTGTCGAATTACATTGGAATATAGGATGTGAAGTCACTGCCGTTAATATCCAGGAATCTACCAACGGTAGCACATGGGGCAGTGTTTATAGTGGGCTCGGTAATGCCGATAATGGTGTATCATTAATGTCAATGGCATTGGCCCCTGCACTCGATAATGTCACTGGTACTGTGTGCCCTACTAGCTGGACAAGTGCTCGTTATATCAATTTATCGGGTAAAACGCTCCCAGGTTATTACTACCGTATCAATGCCTGCAAAGGTTCATTGTGTAGTGCCTACAGCGCAAGTACGCTTGTTGGTACCGCACCAACAGGTGGCACCCCCTCTCAGTCATCAACCCTAGCCAGTATTGCGACCATCCCGGATGCCAGCAACTCGTTAGCGTCACCTGCGTTTGATGAATTAGTCGGCGAAATTCAAGGACAAGCGACGGTTGATGGTGGCGCGTTTTCTTACACCGTGCCGCTAACAGTCGCGCCGGGGCGAAATGGTATGCAGCCCTCGCTATCACTTAATTACAGTAGCCAAGCCGGAGAAGGCTTGGCCGGAATGGGCTGGTCACTGTCAGCGTATTCCAGTATTTCACGCTGTAGCCAAATCTATGACTTAGATGCAACCGCAAGCAATGCAACTTACAGCAGTAATGACAAGTTGTGCTACAGCGGTAGTCGACTTGTGGTGACGACAGCCCCCAACTCCAGCGTGCGGGGTGTTTACGGGGCATTAGGTACGTTCTATAAAACGGAGCGTAATTCCACTGTCATTATCGAACAGCTCGGTGGCGCGCTCAACACGAGTTCAGTTTACTTCAAAGTGTATGAAGCTAATGGTACCTACCATCTTTTAGGGGGCGATGTTAATAGTAGGATTACCCCTGTAGGCATTAGTGTTGCGTCCTCTTGGTTGCAACAACTCACGCAAGACTCGCATGGAAATGAAGTCACGTATTTTTACGATACTTCTTCAGCAGGGAATCGATACCTTCAAGATATTTATTACACCGGCTATAAAGGCACTCAGGGTTCGCGCAGCGTGCACGTTAACTATACGGCTGTGCCTGCAGAAACCAGTTACCACTGGGGTGGCTATAGCATTAACAATAAGCGCATGAGTAGTATAGATGTACTGATTGATGGTGGCGTAAAAGCGCAGTGGCTATTCAATTATGCGCCCCTCTCTCCAGCAGCGCGTAACGATGCGGCGAGACTTGCCAGCTTATCTTACTGTGATGGTACTGACCCCAGCCAATGTCTGAATACCGATTTTGGTTGGTTTGAGCGTATTTATCAGCATAACTTGATAACAAATCATGCGCTTGCCTCCATTAATGACAATTACACCGTCGGTTTGGCTGTGCGCAAAGACAACGACTATGACGGTGATGGCGTGGCGGATTTATCGATTCCATTAGATGGTATCTATCTTTCTCGGGGTGGTAGAAAGGTCAGTTATCGAACTTTGCCATATAAGAGTGCTGAAAACTGGGCCGGAGACGTTAATGGCGATGGCGTTCCCTCTGCCAATGAATACAGTACCAATGTGGTCAACGGTGCCATTGATTATGACCTTGATGGGGCCGATGATTTTGTCTACACCGATAATAATTCACAGTTAATCATCACCAGTTTACAACCTAATGGCAGCATAAAGCGTGCCTATGCCACTGGCATTAATGCCACGTGCTATGCTTCAGTATCTCAAATGCTTGGAGATGTATTTTGCACTAGCCATGTCATGGATTTCGATGGGGATGGTCGCAAGGACATTCTATTAGCCACCAACAAGCAAGCCGGTGTCGGTAATTTCACTATCACCTATAAGGCTTACCAGCGTAAAGCTGTGGGTGATGGTTTTGATTATCGCGGCAGTTTCAGTGTCAGCGCTGCAGAGCCGTTAATTCCCATCGATGTGGATGGTGATGGCGTGCCAGATTTAGCGCCAAGCCAATTTAATTCAACGCTAAAATGGTACAAGGTTGTCTTTAACCGTGCGAATAACACGGTTTCATTTATCGAGAAAAACCAAACCTTTGCCATTAGTGTCAATACGCTGTATCGCGCCACCCCCAGTCGATGGGTGGACTTTAATGGTGACGGGCTAAGCGATATTTTAACCCTGCACAAAGTCAAAAGTACCGACAACTTTTTTACTCGTTACATCATTATTAACAAAGGGGCCGGATTATTTGAAGCGCCTTATAACACGGGAATGAAAGAGCTCGCCTGGACTGTTGATGGTGGCAAGATTGCCGAGGACCCTCTCCATGGAGGGCCAGCAGGCTATGTGCATGAGCAATTTATCCAATTTGTCGATTATAACGGCGATGGCCGCCAAGACATTCTGTATCCTGATAGATTTCGTAAAAAATATACTTACGAATGTTGGGCCTGGAGCACTAATGAAGCGTGTGCGGCGGTAGATGGGGCTTCTGCGCCAAAATTTTATGAATATGATGTGTGGTACTGGAACGTACTGCTCACCAACCCTGATGGTAAAACCTTTACCGATGTGCAATTACCGATTTATGGCGCGTTAGCAACACTATCACCGATTGATTTAACGGGCGATGGCCGCGTCGATTTTGTCTCCGGGGTGGGTTTTGAGTCGGATGCAGTCAAGCGCACTTGGTTCTATGGCCGTAAGCAAGGTGGCAAGCCAAGCAGTTATCCGGTTGGATTTTTGGCTTTTGCCCATGCTACGACACAAGATACTGTTATCAATAGTGTTAATACTGGCATGGGGCAGAAAATTCAACTGGATTATGCTCAGTTGAAGCAACGTTATAGTGTTGCTGAACCGACATTAAATTATCCTTATGTTTACTTCACCAACACCATGCGAGTGGTGTCAACCTTAAAGAGCGATAATGGGGTTGGCGGGGTCGATACCACCCAATACAGCTATAAAAATGCCCGTTTTCATGTCGCAGGCCGTGGTTTTCAAGGTTTTAGCGACATCATTGAAACCCGCTCCGATGCGCTTAATAGTGAAAGCATCACCACTCTGACTCAATTTGAACAAACCTTCCCTTGGTCCGGGATGGTGAAGAACAAAAAAGTCACCGATGGAAATAACCGCATTCTTAGTCAGTATTTAGTACAGAAAAATTCCCCTTTATCCAGTAGTTATGTGGTCGGCCAAAGCGCGTGTTTTTACCCTCAAGAAAGCACGACCACAAAATGGACTGTTAACCCAAGTGCCAGAGTTTCAACGGTCAAAGAGACCACACTTAAAAATGCCCACTGCCAAGTGACCTCAAACACGGTTACCAGTGAAGACAATACGGTGCTGCATACTCAAACTACTAACCAAGCTTTTACGAATAGTCTCGGCTGGTTAATGCCGACGGTGAGCAGCACCAATCAAACGGTAGCCTATAAAACAACCCATGAAAGTGTGGTGCTTAATCCCGCGAACACCGCAACGGGACAAAGAGTCACTCATACCTATGGTACCAATGAGCAGGGTGTAATGGCGCTCACATCGACTAAGGTCGAGGGTATTGGCTCCTTAACTGGCACTGGAAGTACGACGCAATTTAGTGCTTATGACCCCTATGGGCATGCATTAAAAACCACGGTCGGTGACCGCTATACCCAAGTCTCCATGAGTAATGATGGTTACTTTGTGTATCAAACATTTAATGCCCAGTGGCCGGGCGTTGCGTCGTCAACAACGCAATACGACCCCTTGACTGGTGCAGTGCTCACCTCGATAGATATCAACGGTGTGACCACCACCAATATCGTGAATTTTATCGGCAAAATCACCAGCAGCGGCAGCAGCGCTAAAGGGGCCACAGTCGTCACGCCAACCGTGTATAGCAGTATGGAATGGTTAACTGGCAATTATGCCTACAGCGTCACACAGCGCAGCAGTGGTCAACCGGAAACCATCGTCTATTTTGACAGCTTAAATCGAGAGGTGAAGACCGTTACGGCTGGATTTGCTGGGGATATTATTACCGAAAAACACTATGACGTTAGAGGCAATTTGGTGAGCGAGACTAGGCCAACCCAATCCTATGGGACGGCTGAAGTCGTGCAATATCAAGGCTTTGATGTATTGGGCCGACCCAGTCACAAGTTATATGACGACGGCATGGTCTCCTATCAATCGCAATACACTTATGTTGTTGATGGTGATGATGATGCTGGTATTCGAACCGATATCAATGTCTCGGGTGATTTTAATCTCCAAATGAGTCGCAGCTATAACAGCTTGGGCCAACTGCTGAGTACAACCGATGCTAAAGGGCATCACAGCTATTTTGCTTATAATGCCGCCGGTTTACCGGTGCTCATTCAAGATGTGCTCGGCAGTCGTATTACAGCGCAATATGATGATTTGGGGCGCAAGGCATGGTTTGATGACCCCAATATGGGTAAGTGGCGATTCAGTTACAACCAGTTTGGTGAATTAGCTACCCAAACTGATGCGCGTGATCTCGTCACCACGTTTACCTACGACAAGTTGGGCAGACAAACAAAGCAAACCAATACCCAAACTACACGCACTTGGGTGTATGACACCACGGTCGGTAATGGCAAATTATATCAAGCCAGTGTTACAGGGCACACGCAAACCCACAGTTACGATCCCGCGGGGCGAATGATACAAACCATCACGCAAATGGGCGGCCTTAACTTAACTGAAAAGTATGCCTACGACAGTCAATTTGGTCGCCTCAAGGCCATGGCCTTCCCCAGTGGTGAGCATGTTGCTTACCGTTTCAATGATAACGGCTATCTGATTGAAGACTATCAACGCTTTACCGATGGCAGTGAATTGTCTCTACGCACGGTTGAGGCATACAGTGCCTTAGGGAGTATCAACCAGCAACGATTCAGCAACGGTAAGATACAACAATTCTTCCGCAATGAAGCGGGCTCTCCACTTTCGATTTGTACCAGTAATAACGGCAGTTGTAGCACGGTCGGTATTCAGTATCTTAACTATGACTACGATGCTATGGGCAATCTGGTTCGGCAAGAAAATGCCATCACCCGCTTTGCAGAGGATTATAGCTACGATGAACTGATGCGGGTCGATAATTCCACCAAAACCGTTAAAGGCACCACGTATGCGCCTATCAATTATGACTATGATGCCGCGGGGAATATTCTGGTCAAAGGCGATTATGGCAGCAGTTATCTCTATGGTAACGTGGGTAAAGGTTTAGGGGGTAATGCAGGCCCCAACGCGATAAGACAGTTTATTCGCGGGGGTACAACCTACAACTTTACTTATGATAACAATGGTAATCGGTTAATTGGCGATGGGGCGACCTTAACTTACGATGACCAAAACAAGCCGTTAACTGTCGTACGTAATGGCACTACCAGTACCTTTAGTTATGATGCGAATGGTCAGCGCTATAAACAGGTTAAGCAGCAAGGTAGCAGCGTTACGACAACCTACTATGTGGGCAGTTTTGAACGTGAGGTGAGCAGCAGTGCCACCATCGATAAGACTTACATCGGTGACCACACCATCAAGATGAAAGCCCATGTAGGGAGCTTAGGCAATCAATCACCATTTCAGCATGTCTTAAGGGACCACTTAGGCAGTGTCGATACCTTAATCGATGGGCAAACCGGCGCAGTTCTGCAATACCGGGGTTATGATGTGTTCGGCCGGCCACGGGATATTGCCGCAGGCAATGTATTACTGACGGCCTGGCAAGGCGTGACTAAGGGCTACACCAATCACGAGCATTTGAATGAGCAGCAGTTAATTCATATGAACGGCCGGATATACGACTTTAATGTCGGCCGCTTCTTAAGTGTGGACCCGTTCTTGCAGTTCCCCCAGAACAGCCAGAGTGCGAACCCGTATTCGTATATCCTCAATAATCCGATGAGCGGTGTAGACCCAACAGGTTATATGTCGGAAGACATAGAGGAAGATATCTCTGGTAAAACATTTGAGAAAATGGAAGTTTTTAAGGATGGTAGCGTTCACATTACTGCTGACGGGCAAACCTATAATGTAACATCAGTTTCTGTTTCGAGTGGAGACAGCAATATTTCACTCTCATTTACAGGAAGTAAAGGTGGTACTACGAATGTAGGTAAACAGAATGTCGCTAAGAATGGTATCAGTGGGAGTCACATGGAAGTAACTGGATCGAGTGAATCTTCAAAGCTCACCAACTCATCGATTCCCACAAGTGATGTGCTCGGTACTGCAGATGCTGACAAGAGGGCCACTGAGATACTTGACGCCTTTGGTAGCGATACCAAGGAACAAGCAATAGTGGTTATGCGGGATGGAACTTCAGTGCCTCCATCGTCTTGCACTAATAAGGGGTGTTCCTTCGACGTGGATCCATCAGAAGTGCTTTTTAGTGCACATACGCATGTCAAAAGTGATAATCCGCATTCTGGAGTTGCCAAATTGATAACTGAAAAGAGGGAAATGCCTGGCCCGGGTGATCATGCATTTCCTGTTATTAGTGGTGCACCAAACTACATTTTAACCCCTAAGGGGGCGATTAGGGTTCTTGAGTTTAAGAACGGAAACTATCAAGTCAGAACATTGAGAGGGGCTGCAGTGCCTCCCAATTGGTCACCTGCTGATGCAACCCCATCAAACAGCGAAATTAAGAGGGCATTGAAAAGATGATTAACCCAAGATTAGTATTCCTATTTTTAACATTGCTGCTGAGTTCAATTATGCATATGAGAGCGCAAGGTTCAGAAGCGGAATTACAAAACAACCAAGGTGCAGTTGCTGTGTCTATTTTTGAAGTGCTCACTAACCCAAATAAATTTCATAGTCTCGACATAATTGTAACAGGTGTATATAGGTTTGATTTGGATTTAGCAACGCTATATCCGAGCAAGGAATATTTGGTAGAAGACGTATTTAGTTCATCAATAAGTTTGGAATTACCTGCAGGAATATCTCCAGATAAGCTGGAAGCCCTGATGGAGTTAAATGGTCAGTTTGTACGAGTTTCGGGTACCTTTGATGCCCAAAATAGAGGCTATTCTGGTTTTAATAAAGGAACAATCGTAAATGTTAAAGAAATAGCAAGGAGCTCAAAAAAACTTAACTAAAAATAAATGGGGGTCAGGGTCAGCTCCGAATTAAACGGGCGCGCGGTAGTGTTCAAATTTCTGTGTCATTTCTTTAAGCTGTACCCAAAAGAGATGATTTATGACCACACTCACTTTTGATATGAGGTAAAGACCTTACGGGCAAGGATGGCTTTGATTAAGCCACTCACCAACAACACTTTTGTCATTCAGCCCCATTTCCTAGAGGCTTTTTCTTGCCTAAAACTGGGCAATTTGACCAGCGGCTTGGGCAGTCGTTGCCAGTAGAAGCGTTCAGTCTGTAACAGCCGTGTGGGCGATTTGGTGCAGCGCCACCAAACTGATGACACTGACGCAATTGATCGCTTCTGCTGTTTATGGGTGATCACTTCTACTGCTTTGAGCTGCTCAGTCTGCTGCAAGTGTTGACAAAATGAGTTTTAGAAGATCATTCGCTTTAGGATGGCTTGTTCATCGGTTTTAATACTAACGTTCAATAGTTGCCTTACAAATATTAATCCGAAACTAATGGACTAGAGTAAAAAATCTATCACGCTTTTGTCCAAAAGTGAGTTTTATAAAGTTTACTCTGACCCCACTAATTTTTTATTTGAGTGTAAGAGTCATTAAATTGCTTTACTTCAAAGACATATAAAATATAAGGTTATACTCATCAATAACTTAAACGGTCGGTTTTTCGGACGAGCCGTTCACTAAACTTTATAAAGCCCATTAATTTCGGCGCTTACTGAAAGAATGGATATATGAGCGATTATCAAGATTTATGTGAAATGTATGGGCGAAGTGCGAGCGATCCAGATTTTATCGATGATTTAATCGACGGGAATCCTCGTGGAGGTGATTTTCATGTAGAGGACTTTGACTGGTTTAAAGATAGTGAAGATAAAAATCACTATCAATTGCTCATGGATCAAATAAACAGCATAGATACAATATTAAACCTCCAAGTACCTGTAGATGCGAAATTTAGCTTTCTAGTAATGATTCATGCTCATGTTGTTTCCTCTGTGGAGGCCTATTTAGCTGGAGTTTTTATTCATGAAGTTTGCAACTCAGAAACATTAACTCGAAAACTTATTGAAACAAACCCAGAGCTTTCAAAAAGGCAATTTACACTTGGTGAATTATATCAAACTAAGGACAAGCTAAAGGCAACTGTTGCTACATACCTTAAAGATTTGATTTTTCACGATCTAAAAAAAATAAAACCAATGTATGAGTCAGTTTTAGGGCATCAATTTTCTGAGTTGTCATGGTTGTTTCAAGCTGTGGCAGTTCGTCATCATTGTGTACATAGAGCTGGTTACGACAAGGATAATAAGCAGATCGATGTCTCAGTTGACTCCATTAATCGTTTATTGAACTCAGCTATTAGTTTAGCTGATGACATTGATCATACAATATGTGAAATTCATACTTAAGGCTCATATAACAAGCAACTGCAAGCGTCACATTTTACTACGCGTTTCTGTGTAGATATATGTGTTTAGATATAGGGGTCAGTGTAAATTTTAATAGATACCCATTATTAACTAAACCCACTACCTATTTTTAGACCCTTTGCATTAACGCATTAGTGTCCAAAAATCGTGTTGGTGAATCAGATTTGCCTAGTCTGATTCACACGCCGAACACTGTCATTTTACGCAGGCTTTGGACTAACGCGCTTTTGCCCCATTATCATTTAGGGTAAAAATTCACTCACATCCTGTTTATGCGAATTTGCCTTAACAAATGTTATCGAATGTGACGTGTGAATACTGAGTGTATTGGTTTATTCCGTAGCCACTACAACATGTCCAGCACGCTAAGAACTGTAATAGCTAAGTTACTAACAGCCAGTTTTCAAAATTAGTTACAGAAACCATATCAAACAGTTAGAATGAATTTATTTAAGTGGGTAGGGTAATGGATGTACTTAAGTAACTTAAAAACTGAAGGTTTTCGGTGTTTTGGAAAAGAGTTTAACGTCCAATTAGCAGGCGGGTTAAATGTGATAGTTGGTGAAAATGGCGCAGGTAAAACGGCAATAATTAGCGCTATTAGGCAGCTTTTTCACGATTCTGAATCAGGTAGATATAGCATTACTAGCGATGATTTTTTCAGCCCTTTTGTCGCTGGAGGCAAAAATGCTTCATCGCTCTCTATCAGCGCTGAGTTTGATGGGTTAGACGCAGCAGATAAAGTTGCGTTTCTTCCCTGGGTTGGAGCCTCTAATACTGCGCTGTTAAACCTGCAAGCTGAAAACAAGGAAGTTCGGGGGCGATTCAAAAAGGTTATTTGGGGAGGGATATCTAGAAGCTCCCAGTTTGATCCTGAGCTACTAGATCTTGTTCAGTGTATTTACCTTCCACCACTAAGAGACGCTGAGGCAAACCTATCAAATGGACGCCAATCTAGGCTATCAAAGCTTCTAAAAGCTCTAAATCGTAAACAGTTAAAAGAGTGTAAAAGAGACACTAAACTTCATCCTCTTGAATCTAAATTGAAAGAATTCAATGAATCATTGGCTGATGACGGCAAATTAGGGATTAAAGAAGCTAGTAAGCTAATAAATGAAAATTTGACCAAGGCAGTTGGGCATTACTTTGGGCAAAAAACCAACATCCAATTTGCGAAAAGCGATTTTACTAAAATTGCTGAAAGCCTGACCTTACTCTTCTTCCCGGACTTATCTGTAAAAGATCAGGAACTGTTCCGTGAGCTCAGTCAAAATAGCTTGGGCTATAACAACTTGCTTTATATTGCGTCAATTTTGGCAGAGCTAACGCTTGATGACGAAGATGAAGACCAACCACTTTTCAAGCTATTACTTATTGAAGAACCAGAAGCCCATCTTCATCCTCAGCTGCAAATAAGGCTGTTAAATCATTTAAAATCAGTGGCGGAGGAGAATAAAAATGTTCAAGTAATTGTAACTACACACTCTACCGTTTTAGCCTCTTCTGTAGACCTTGAATCGATCATTCATTTGTCCAAGTCACCAGCCCCAGTAGCAACTCCTCTGCGTACCTGTGGACTTCCTAAAACTAGCGGTCAGTTCATAAACCGATGGTTAGATGTAACTAAATCAAACTTATTGTTTGCTCGTGGTGTAATCCTTGTAGAAGGGATTGCTGAACAAATGATCATTCCAGCCTTGGCAGAAATAGTACTGAAAGAACAAGAAGTAGGACGCCAAAACCTTGAAGATTTAGGCATCTCAGCAATTAACCTAAACGGAATTTATTTCAATCATTTCATGCAGTTATATTGTAATATTAATGGCGAGAATGATGAAGAAAGGAGCTCCTGGAATAACATTCCTATTAGATGTGCTGGCATCACAGATTTAGATCCACCGAAGAAGCAAACAAGGCAGATTCCCGATCCGAAAGATACAAATAAAACAAAAGAAATCGAAGAGGATTTCATGCCCTATGAAGGTCATATGAAAGACGGGACTAACCATGCCATCAAACTAGTTGATTCCATCAATAAATCAACCAATGCTCGGCTATATGTGAGTAATTACAAGACTTTAGAATATGACTTAGCTATGGAAGGAAACAATGCTGCGTTAATGTCTGAAATCATCGCTTCTCTGTGGCCTAAGCCAAAAAATGGAACGAGCAAAATAGTTGAACATTTTACACAGCTAGCTTCGATAGACTGGACAAAAAAATCTCCAGAAGATGTCGCAGTAATGGCTCACAACATTCTAAAAAGAATTGACGATGATAAGATTGGGAAAGGGATTTTTGCTCAAGTGCTCACCGAAAAAATTCAACGTGAGGGCCGCCCTTTTGCTGCCCCTAAATATATCAGGGATGCAATTCTGTGGGCTTCATCAATTGATGTTGCTGAGGAAAGCTAATGGCTGTTGAATTTACTGATGAGCAACTCGCTTATGTGCACTCAAGCATCGAAGATAACACCTTTTTAGAAGCGTGTCCTGGAAGCGGAAAAACTGAAGTAGTTGCAGCAAAGGTTGCTAAGGAAATCGATGCTTGGGAGAAGCATCCAGGTGGGCTTGCTGCACTTTCGTTTGCAAACAGCGCTACAGAAGAGTTAGCAAGAAGAGTCTCAAAGTATCTACCCAAAGGTCAGAGCCAATTCCCCCATTTTTTAGGTACATTTGACAGTTTTATCTACAAGAATATCGTCTCGCCACTATCTACTGATCTCACGGGTTATGTCGGACAAAATGGAGATGCGTCAATACGCATTATTGAGCCAAGTGCGTATATAGGGTATCGAACTGAAAATGAAATTTCAGAACGAGGGCGAATAAGTGCCCACCATTACTCCTTTGACCCGATAAAAAAGAAATTTATTTTTGCAACTGCAGACCAAAAGCTAGATAGAGCCCTTAATTCAATTGCCTTGGAAAAGGCGCAAATACAAGACTTGATCACTACCAAGAAAAAAATGCTCAGAGGCGGATTTGCAACCTATCAAGATATTGAATATTTAGCCTATAAAGCACTGAAGCAAAAGGAGTTTAACTGCTATTTTTCTTTGCTTGCAGTACGCTACCCACTAATTATTATTGATGAGTGTCAAGATCTATCAGAATTACAACTAACAATTGTAAAACTACTAGCCCGCAATGGAACAAGTCTCCACTTTGTTGGGGACCTTCATCAAGCAATTTATGGCTTCCGTAAAGTTGAGCCCAAAAAAGTTAAACAGTTTGTACAAGATAATAATTTTAATTGCTTGTATCTAACAAGAAATTTTAGAAGTTGCCAAAACATCGTCAACCTATGTGCAAAGCTAACTGGTCGTGACAATATAGTTGGCAACATAACTTGGCTTGAACCAAGGTGCTTAGTGCTCCAGTATGACAATTGCCCTACAGAACTCATAAGTTCTTTTGAGGAAAAATGTGATGGGTTTGAAAACAACGTTGTTGTGTCAAGAGGCCACTCCATACTGAACAAATTCCAGACTTCTGTTGCCAAGCCAAACAACATTCAGAATCTAGCTCTCGCTGTTAAGCTATATAATCCCGATAATATGGAAGCTCTAAATCAGTCTTTACAGCACTTCTCAGAGTTTCTTCGTTATCACTTAAAGGAAAGTTACAAGCCAAACAGTTTAAATTGCCCTCAATCTATTATCTCTAACCTTTCATGGCGCAAGTTTTTATATGGTGCATTAAAATATTTGACCAGTAACTCTTTACATAATTTTGATGTTGAGTGGTCAAGCTGGACAAAAAAAGCAAAGGTATTAATCCGAGCTCTCCCAAAGCAGAGCTTTTGTACTGAAGCTATTGCAAGCACATTAGCTCCGTTGAAAAACGTAAACTTAATTTCTCCGACCGGCTCTTCCAAGCTTGAAGTTGCGCCATCATTGGCTGTTACTAACAAGCCATCTTTGCAGTTTGCAAAAGGAACTATTCATGGGGCGAAAGGCGAAACCCACTGTGCCACCATAGTTATATCATCTGCTCGCCCTGGAGGTGATTCTCATTGGAAAGATTGGCTCAAAGACCCTGATAGCGAGGCTGCTAGATTTGCTTATGTTGCATCATCAAGGCCGAGAGAACTTCTGATTTGGGCAGTAAAAACGCTGAAACCACCAGAAAGGCAACAACTAGAGTCGGTTGGATTTACTATTGTGTAGTGGATAAGGGAGTTTAGTCACCACATGTATGCTGATCGTATGGTTGCAATACTAGAAGTAATCCGAATAGTCAAAATGCTCTATGGATCGTAACTCACAATTGTCCCAAAGCTTACTAGAGATTGATCAATATTTATTGTCACTTCTACCGTCTTGTTGGTAGTGATTTTCATCAAATTTGATAAAACTTTAGCTTTTTAATGGCTATGAATAGCTTAAAAAGGCACTTTTCCACTCAAACAATTATCCAGCGAAAATTGGGGCATTGCCAATAAAAAGCCTCTTCCTACATAGGGTAAGAAGAGGCTTTTACTGCCTATCCGGCAGTTTACTGTATTAACATAAACGTCGAAACGATTGTTTTTATTTTCAGCTGCCTTTTCGGCAGGTCACTAATACATCGCGGCATTCTCACGTTTAGTATTATTTTCAGCTGCCTATTCGGCAGGTCACGTTAACAACCAATCACCATTCTCTTGTTTTTCATTTTCAGCTGCCTATACGGCAGGTCACTATACACTTATAAAATAAACCTATATAAAATCAATTACAAGAGTCAAAATTAAGCTAATAACCATATAATTGCTCACATGAAATTATTCTTTACAATCAAAATGTTACATGAACCATAAGATCCAAAGGTCAAATCTTATCTACAAGACAAGATAGCTCCGGTACTGTTCCATTTTGTTGTTGATTGCTTGCAAGTCCATAGCTACTAAATAATGGTTCAGTTTGCTCCTTTGATAATATTTTCTGTATATGAAGAAGGTAATCTTGCTTATTACTACCGCTGCTGATTGCTATACGATGAAAAGTGTAAAACTCTCTTGGCTGAGTATTTTTTTTAGGATTAAATGTCTCATCTCGAGTTAACGCTCGTTTTTCCAAACGTTTTAAGCGTCTGCGAGCCTCACCAACAAACATCTTTGCAATTGCCTGATTACGCTTAAACCTTACTTCTATACAATCACTAGGCACAATTTCAACGTTACCAAGGCTAAAAAAGCCACATTCTTTCATATATTGAAAATAGGATTGTTGCTTCAGCTCACTCAATACAATTTCATCAGAATGAACAAAAGCAATGACATTCCCGATAGAAGCGTCTGACCAAGCAGGAAACGTCACCCCAAGACCTTTAATTTCATGTTTGCAGATATACCCATGCATAACTGAGATACAACGCCCCATTAGCAGAGCCAAGTTTGCTTCTCGTGGTAAGAAACGCACCATAAAATAGTAGCGCTGCATATTATGCCTTCTTCGTTTCGGCTTTCTTCTGGAACATACCACCCTTTATCAGGACAGCAAAAAGATAGTAAATATTAGGATGAATTGAATGCCCTGACTCTGCAGCCTGTTGATTGAGTTCAGCTAAATACAGCTCAGTATTTACAAATAAAGTATAAAAACTCAGTGCAGATTCAGGTGAACGTCGTGCAATACCCAGCTCTTTGTCCGCACCGTACTCATGTACTCGTAACCGTTTAACATCGTCCTGATCCCACCAACTATCAATTGATTGAATAGCCGCACCTATCTTGACCGAATTAAAACTCACCGCATAACGACCATCAGTACATTTAACCTTAGTAAACTGTTTTGAAGTTTCACCTTCTGCAGACTTTTCACCAAAGGTTTGGCTTGGGTAGATCTCTTGGCAAAAGACAGTCTCAATTTTTGCCGTAATATCAGCGTTCCAAAATACATTCGGATCAGTCAAAGCTAAGTGCATCTCTTTACTTAATTCATCAAGAACAGTCCGAGCTTCATCAGACCAAATATTCCAAGCTAACTGCCTCGTATTACTTATTTGATAACACTTTCCCGTACTGGTTTTAATATCTATTTGAGTGTTACCAGAGTTTTGATTACGCCAGAGCCAAGTTCCTAACAGCAGATTTTTACAAAAACGGGTCGCCAGCTCTTGGTAACCGTCGCACTCCTTAAATGCTGCCGACAACTTTTCAAGCAAAGTAAAAACTTCAGGATCGCTGCAGCCAGAGGGTTTGAGCGAGTTAGCTTGTACTCTTAGCGAGAAGCGGCAATAGATGTGTCCTACATTTGGCGGAACATAACATTCCTCAATCGTTAGAGGATTACAGTGTGTAAGGTCCTGGGGTGCTAAGTTTTTCGACTTAAATTGAGGATTAAAAGCTTCAGTGAATCCAGCTTTTTGACCACGTATACGAGTGATTTCAGCTTCAAGAGGAACAAAATCAGAACCGGCCGTTTTATAGAAAAATACCGCCTTACTTGGGTAGAGGGATCGGTCATACTTTAAAACATTGCATAGCTCCATAAACCTTCCTTAAATCCGTTTCATCAGCATTGAATGCTCTTTTGCCTCTAACATCCAAAACGCTCTCTTAAAATAGTTTATTTGCCCCTGTAACCTTATCTCAATTGCCGATGCACACTCAACTACGCCAAGCGCTGGTTCAGCATAGCAATGCAAAGGCTCTAGGCTACCTACTCGGCTAACGGGTTCAGTCAATGGTAAATAGCCAACCATAGTGGGACACAGCGATGAATTTTTATCCAACAAAAACAGAAGATCACTAATATTACCCATTGAATATCTAGTCGGCATAATCCATTTTCCTGACATAGGCAGTCTTTTCAATGTTGAGAAAAGTTCAGCTTCGGATTGATAAAGCTGGCACCACGCACCAACAGCATCTAACTCGGGAGGATGCATTACTCCACCGGCAAAGTTCGCCGGAAATCTTGCTTTCAACATTTCAGTTTGATTATCTAAGATAGCTAAATCGTCTTCATAACCATCAATATGAATGACAAGATCAAACACTAAATCACAATGTCTATTATCAATTATTCCAGCTCGTCTAAATTGATTATCTTTCGATCCTTGCATACTGTACTCAGGCAGTTTTTTGCCCGAGACAGATGAGTACTGACGAATAAACCACGAAAATGAGGTTAATCGAAGCTGAGTACCCAAGCCTTCATTTAATCGCCGCTGGTAGTTATGCATCATTCCCCAAACAGCTGTGAGAGAAGGAATACCAACACAATAGGGATTAGATAAAGCTTGGGCATCAAACACCCGAATACCTTTCAAATGTAAATATCGCTGGAAATGCTCATCCTCAGCATCTTTTTGTAGCAAAGGTTCTTTATAAGCCAAATGAGTTAACAACCATTTCAAGCTATTTCGAAGATAGGGCATCAATCTCTGGTGAAAGGCATACTGACTTATCGTTGCAGAATGCGACATCACCGAATTTAATCTACCGAACAGAGGCATCAGCAATTCAGGTAATAGCTCATTCTCAAAGGTTAAAAACTGATACTCTAATGAGCCATTAATAGGCTCAAGCTCACTAAAATTTCTCGGTCCTTCTTGGACCTCAAATCGCCATTCCAACATTGGCGCAAGCCACTCAGATAATATCTCTCTTATCTGTTTAAGACAGGAGACTTTTTGCTGCCTGCGTTGCTTTAACGCCAATGCTGAGGAGCTCGATAACAGCTCATCCAATGCCTTGATAAACCTGCGCTGTGACAATACATTTAGATTCAATACATCCTGACCAGATAAAACCCTAGCCAGTAAATTGTCGCTTAATCCGTAAGTTTTTTTATTAATACGAGGCGGATAATTCAGAGCTTTAACATTACCGCCAAGAGATGCGGCTAGCTCACTGACTGCCGCGGGACGAATAAACTCAAGACTGGTATATCGGCCCTGTTTTTTGATTGCTGCTTGTTGGAGTTCAGACTGAAGTGCATGGCTTACAACGGGGGTAATCGCTATATATCCATCACGGAATGGCATTCGAACCTGTACGGAGTATTTATCGACTCTATCTGGGCTTAACTCCTCAGGTAAAAAACGCTTCACCCTGCCGCAAACATTCATAAAATCTTTAACAGGCATGCCAAGTTCTTGAAAAGCCTCTTTCCAGTGTTTTGGTGCTTCACACATTAACGTTGCAAGGCAAGTTACTTTACCTTGCCAAATAAACTGGCAGCCAAACAGCTTGGCAAAATTGACTTTAGCACTGTCATGAGACCACCCTAAAGTACGCTGGCAATTAGCGCTACTCAGTATATTGGGATGTAATTGAGGACTGGGGGCAACGAGCCTTTGTTTACTGACCCGAATATCTGGGTACTTGAGATTATGGGTATGCAGCCATTGTACTTCGTCAATGCAAACATCAATATGGGTTTGGTTGTTAACCGTTGTTCTAGCTAACCTTTTATCGAGTAAGTCATCCACCAACTTTTTCGGATAGGTAAGATTAAGCAAAATAATTAGGGCAGAGCTTTCCTCGCCAGTCACATCTAACGGTTCTGTATAAGCAGCAAATGCACGCCTCAACGCTGCCGAACGTGCTTGAACATCTTCAATATCTAGCAGTTCTCGCAAATGTAAATTCTTTACCATGCCGATAAGTACATCCCCTGTCTATCACTACCAAAGCTACTTTTATATTCGATCACTTGCCTTAAATAAAATACAGCTGTGTGAGGGTCAATCCGCTGCTTCATTTTTTGTCTAAACGCCGACGTTAATATCCCATCTTGATGAAGCCGATAAACCTGCTCTTGGGTTGTTGATAGTAAAACCGCCGTTTCTGCAACTGTCACTAGCGTATCAGCCACGTTAGGTTTTTTCGATTTTGGATGTAACTCAACTAATCTTTGCAAATAACGCATTAAAGCAACATAGATAAAATGTGGCTCTTTATCCTCTGGATAAAGACATCGTGAATGCAAAATCAACTCACCAAAAATAAACCGAAAAGCAGTACGATTAAATAGCTCTATCAGCCTTAGTTCAGCACCTTGAGTCACTTTATCCAGTTCTTGATAAAAGTTGTCAGGCCAGTTATCAAAATACTCAATTGCATCGCTAAAAGAATTGTCATTACTTCCACCATGACGCTTTTGGTACCAAAGTAGAGCCGCAAGTCGGTGAGTCGCAGATGTTTCATTAATAAGTGGATTTGTAGAGGTAACATCACCATTGATAAGGCTTCGCGCTAACATGAGATCTGATTGTTTGGCGCTAATAACTGCTGCTTTTGAAAGCTCAAATCCACATGAACAATAGCTAATCGATTCTTTCTCGATGTAGTTGAGCTTTGCTTTGCATTCTGGGCAATGATGGATCAACGCGCACTCATGCTTGGCACAGGCAGTATATGGTTTTAAATGCCAAACTTGCCGAATATAAGGCTCATCCTTTAAGCACTCAGGGCAAACGGGCACACTCTCGACATCATCCTCATTGGCATAACGGATAAAGCTCAAAGGAATATCGATACCATTACGATGCACTGCAACGCTAGACCCCATAAAGACTCTGTTAGATCTAAATAGGGCTATTTTCTCCAGTTCATGAGGAGGTAAACCAAGAAGGGACTCAAGCAAACTCAGTGCCCTCATCCTAAAGTGGCTATTGTGCTTGGCATGATAAATATTGAGGCGTTTTAGCTCGATAGGAAAAGCCCCATGTGCCTCAAAATCGAGCTCATGTAGCTCTTCTCTGATCGCCAAACTGAGCTGCTGATAAGAATCAAAAAAGTTCTCTGAAACGATTCGAAGCAAATAACTTTCAAGCGACTCATCAATGAATGCACGCGCTCTAGGGGAAAATAAAAATGCCATCACCCACCAAAAACTAAGTAATTCTTAGTTTGACGATAAGGTTATGCCGAAAAAATAGCAAGTTAATCCTCCAAATTTTACCTTCCATAACCTTTAACTCATGCAGATAACTGGCTCAAAAATTTGACCTATTACCATAACATAACGCAAATTTGCTGCTATGATGAGGCCAATTTTTTAGCCGCCAAATGCTAAGGCTCCTGCCTATATCCAAGCGGCTCATATCAAGTGGCCCATACCCCGCTTGATTCGTGATATTGAATACAGAGAGATTAAATGTTAACAGGCAAAATACGTAATCAAATCGACCAAGTGTGGACTATGTTCTGGACTGGCGGTGTCGCCAACCCTATCTCTGTGATTGAGCAAATCTCTTATCTGTTATTTATCCGCCGTTTAGACGAGCTTCAGCGCACCGCAGAGCGGCGCGCGCAGGCCACGGGCATTGCTGTGGCTAACCCCATTTTTGGCCCTGATGAACAAGCACTGCGCTGGAGTCATTTTAAAGATAAAGATCCTGATGTGATGATGGACATAGTCCAAAATCAGGTGTTTCCTAAAATCAAAAATCTTCACGATGAAGGCAGCTTTGCTGAGCACATGAAAGATGCCATCTTTATGATCCCCTCCGCTAAGCTGCTATCGCAAGTGGTCGATTTGCTCAATGCCATCAACATGGACGACAAAGACACCAAGGGCGACTTATACGAATATCTATTAAGCAAATTGCAACAATCGGGCGTTAACGGCCAGTTCCGCACCCCGCGCCACATTATTCAAATGATGGTCGAGCTGATGCAGCCAAAACTGGGCGACACCATTTGCGACCCTGCATCTGGTACCTGTGGCTTTTTAATGGCGGCGCTCGAATACGTTGAACACCGCTACAAGCAAGAGGTTAATAAGCCTGCCAATCGCCAGCACTTTAATAATGCCATGTTCACCGGCTTTGACTTTGATAAAAGTATGCTGCGCATCGGCGCGATGAACATGCTGCTGCACGGCATTGAAAACCCAACTGTGCTGTATCGCGATAGTTTACAAGACCAAGGCGATGCCAATATTCGCGAAGCCTATAGCTTGATTTTGGCCAACCCGCCCTTTAAGGGCTCGGTCGATTTTGACATTATTGCGCCGGATTTACTGCGCGCGCTGGGTAAAAACCCTGCCGCCAAAAAAGTCGCGCCAAAGTACAAAACCGAAATCGATGCAGACGGGGTTGAAACCCAAGTTGAAGTGAAAGCCAAGGGCCCGACTGAAAAGTCCGAACTGCTGTTTTTAGCGCTGATTTTACGCATGCTTAAAGTCGGTGGCCGCGCCGCGGTGATTGTGCCAGACGGGGTATTATTTGGCTCAACCAAGTCCCACAAAAGCATTCGCGAAAAACTGGTTAACGAGCAAAAGCTTGAGGCGGTTATCTCGCTGCCATCGGGGGTGTTTAAGCCCTATGCGGGGGTGAGCACCGCAATTTTAATCTTCACCAAAACCAACTCCGGCGGCACCGACAAGGTGTGGTTTTACGATATGCAGGCCGATGGGTACTCGCTGGATGATAAACGTTCGCCACTGTTTAAAGACGGCCCAGATGGTAGTCAAGGGCAGCCGACCCACGAGCAAAGCAATATTGCCGATATTATTGCCCGCTTTACCAGCTTAACCAATCCCGATGGCACGCCGAACTTTGCCAGCCCTGAGTATAAACGCAGCACCACAGAGCAAAGCTTTATGGTGCCAGTGGCACGCATTACCGCCAATGACTGCGATTTAAGCCTGAATAAATATAAGCAAGTGGTGTACGAAGCAGTGCAATATGACTCGCCAAAAGACATTTTAGCGCGAATTAAAACCCTGCAAGAAAAAATGGCGACGGGTGTGCAAGAGTTGGAGAAATTGCTGTGATGAAACTTGTTGCTTTGGACGCAATATCTGAAATTGTGAGGGGAATTACTTTCTCTAAAGCTGATGGCTCATCAACACCAGAGAAAGGCCTATTACCTGTTATTCGTGCTGGTAGTATTCAAAACGAACTATTAATAGATGAAGGTCAAATTTGGGTTCCAAAGGAAAAAATTAAAGAAAATCAGATTATCAAAAAGAATGACATCATCATGTGTATGTCTTCTGGAAGTTCTAGTTTGGTAGGTAAGTGTGCAAAAGCGAGTGAGGATTGGATTGGATCTTTTGGAGCTTTCTGTTCTGGTATAAGGCCTGATATTACTAAATGTGTTCCTAGCTATCTCTATTATTTCTTATGTTCACCAACTTTTAGAAACTGGTCTGGAGCTTCAGATGGTGCGAATATTAAGAATATTAGGGTTTCTGAACTAGCAGAGTTCCAAATCCCACTCCCACCACTGGAAACCCAAAAGCAAATTGCGGGGGTATTAGAAAAAGCCGATCAACTGCGTAAAGACTGCGAACAAATGGAGCAAGAGCTAAACAGCCTCGCCCAGTCTGTCTTTATCGAGATGTTCGGTGATCTTAGGGTAAAAGGACGTTATACAAAGAAAGTCTTTTTCAGTGAGATATTTAATATTTCAAGTAAATTAGTGGACCCCAAGTTAGAGCAATATGAAGATATGCCACATATCGGCCCTGAACACATTGAAAAAATCACAGGGAAAATACTACCGTATAAAACAGCAAAAGAAGATGGATTGATTAGTGGTAAATTTCATTTCAAACAAGGGTGTGTTCTGTTTTCAAAAATCCGTCCCAATTTGAAAAAAGTAGCAATTCCTAATTTTGATGGATTATGTAGTGCAGATATGTACCCATTGGAACCAGTAGATGGTATTTCTACGAAAGAATTCATTTGGGGATTAATTCTATCTCTTACATTTGATGAGTACCTACAGGTGTTGGCTTCGCGAGCTAACATACCGAAAATTAACAGGAAAGAGTTATCACTTTTTGAATTTTATCTGCCTAGTTTTAGTGACCAAAAACAATACTCAAGCCAGTTGATTCAAATTCAACAACAAATCGATATAAACAGAGAGCTGATGAAAGAAGTATCAAATAATTTCAACGCTCTAATGCAAAAAGCCTTTAGCGGCGAACTTAACCTTGCTAACGTGAAAACCTAATAAAATGTAAAAGGAAATTACATGTCAGAGACGGTCACTCCTTCCGCCAGTACAGTAACCCCCGCCAGTGTAGCGCTGGGTGTTAGCAACTTTACGTTTATGGCTGAGCTGCTTAGCGCAGCCAATTCTAGCGCTAATACCGCGAATGCCAAGGTAGGCAAGGAGGCCAATCTCTTTAGCCGACATTGCGCCGAAATACTGGCCCGCGCCCAAAGCGCCGAGGCCAATATTAAAAGCGACCCACGTATTGCAGGCTTTTATGCCCGTAACGCGCTGGAGCTAATGGTTGAAACCGTGTTTGATATCGACAACTGGCTAAAACGGCCGCGCCATGATGCGACCTTAATGTCGCTTATCCATGACCAAGGCTTTAAAGATAACCTTGCCAGTAACTTATTCCCCAAGCTTAAACTCATCATAAAAATCGGTAACGAGGCGGTGCACGGCAAAAGTACCCCACCACAACGGGATGCGTTGCAAGCGGTCAAAGAGCTGCACCATGTACTGTATTGGTTTATGCGCACTTATACGCCAACGCTCGATAAAACCCGCTTTACCATCGCGCCCTTTGATGAAGCCCTAGTACCGCAAAAGCTCGCCATTGATGCGGGCTTGGTCACTAAAGCCATCAGCAGTATTAAGCGGGTGCAAGAGCTTGAAAAACAGCTCGCCGAAAGTGACAGCATTAAGCGTGAAGACTATCAAAAGCAGCTGAGTGAAAATACCGCGTTAAAAGCGCAGAACGAAACTTTGCTTGCGCAAATTGCCAAGGCCAAGCAAACGGCCGATAGCACGCAGGACAGCCATGACTATAACGAAGTCGAAACCCGTGATTACCTGATAGATGCGCTGCTAGATGAGGCGGGCTGGCCGCTTAAAGCTAAGCGCGACCGCGAATATCCCGTGTCCACCATGCCAATCTCGGAGGCTAATCCACTGGGCAATGGTGCTGTCGATTATGTGCTCTGGGGCGATGATGGCACTGCGCTGGCAGTCGTCGAAGCTAAGCGCACCAGTCGCCGCCCAGAAGACGGCCAACAGCAAGCCAAGCTGTATGCCGATTGTTTAGCGCGTCAATGCGGTGTGCGGCCGATTATTTTTTACAGCAACGGTTACGAAACGTATTTGTGGGATGATGCCTTTTACCCGCCGCGCAAAGTACAAGGTTTTTATACCCACGATGAATTGGCGCTAATGATTAAGCGCCGCAGTGACAGGGTGGCGTTTTTTAATGACGATAAGGGTAAAGGCAAAAAACTGACTACCCAGATCAATGAGGATATTACCAACCGTCATTATCAAAAAGCGGCGATTACCCATATTTTGCAGCACTTTGAGCTTGAACATCAACGCAAGGCGCTACTGGTGATGGCAACGGGTACGGGTAAAACCCGTACTGTGATAAGTCTGGTCGATTTGTTGGTTAAAAATAACTGGGTGAAAAACGTGTTGTTTTTGGCCGATCGCAATGCGTTGTTATCTCAAGCAAAAAAGAACTTTGTTAAACTTTTACCCCGTGTCAGTTGCGCCATATTAAGTTCTGGCCAGAGCAAAGACAGCATCGACAGCCGCTTGTATTTTGCCACTTATCCCACCATGAAAAACCTGCTCGACCGTGGCGCGAAAGAGCGCCCCTTTGGTGTCGGCCATTTTGATTTAATCATTGTCGATGAAGCGCATCGCTCGGTATATGCCAAGTATCGGCAAATTTTTGAGTATTTTGACGGCCTGTTAGTAGGCTTAACCGCCACCCCGAAAGATGAGGTTGAAAAGGATACCTACGGCATTTTTGACTTACAAAAAGGCATGCCCACCTATGCCTATGAAGACGGCAGCGCCTATGCCGAAAAATACTTAGTGCCACCGACTAAGATTTCGGTCGCGACGCAGTTTTTGCGTGATGGGGTGAAGTACCAAGCATTATCGGATGAGGAAAAACAGGAATGGGAAAGTAAACCCGAGCTTGAGGGCCGCGATGAGGTTTTGCCGTCTGAATTAAATAAATTCCTGTTCAATGAAGATACCGCCGAGAAGATGTTTGCCCAGCTGATGAGTAAAGAGCCGCTTGGGGGCATTCATGTGGAAGGTGGCGATGTGATAGGTAAAACCATCATCTTTGCGGCCAACAATGATCATGCGGTATTCCTTGAAAAAATGTTTAACAAAAACTACCCCAAATGGGCAGGAAAGCTGGCGCGGGTGATCACCTTTAAAGAAACCTATGCCCAAAGTTTGATCGATGAGTTTGGCGGCGATGAAAACGAGCGCAAAGACTTTGATCCGAAGAATCCCACCTGCCGAATTGCGATATCGGTGGATATGCTTGACACAGGTATTGATGTGCCTGAAGTAGTCAATTTAGTGTTTTTTAAAGTGGTTCGCTCTAAGGTCAAATTTACTCAGATGGTTGGCCGAGGCACCCGTTTATGCCCCAATTTATTTGGCCCAGGTGATGACAAAACCACTTTTAAAATATTCGATTATTGCCAAAACTTTGAGTTTTTTGACGCCAACCCTGAAGGTTTACCCGTCGGCATTACAAAACCAGTTATGCAGCAAGTGTTTGAAAAGCGGGTACAATTAAGTACCTTGCTCAATGCCCGCTTGCTCGATGAAACCTACCGCGATAAATACCCCGAAGATTGCGAGCTACTGCGGGGCTTAAACAACTATCAACTGGATATGCTGCATCATCAAGTAACGGGCATGAACCTTGATAATTTTATTGTGAGGCCCAAACGTCAGAAGGTTGAACCGTTTTTGGAACGCGGTTTTTGGGATCATATTGATGATGCAAAATTTACTGAGCTTGAAAGCCATGTCTCGGCGCTCCCCACAGAAGCCGACGCTTTTAATCAGGATGAGCAGGTTAATAATTTATCCAATCGTTTTGACAATCTGATGTTAACCATGCAGTTAGCCTTACTTGAAAAAGGCATGCTGCCAGAACTGAGTCGGCAACGAGTGATGGAAATCGCCCAGCAACTTGAGGCCAAGTCCACCATCCCTGCCGTACAAGCGCAGTTACAGTTAATTCAAGACATTCAAGTGCATGAGTTTTGGCAAGATATTCATGTAACGACATTAGAAGATATTCGTAAGCGCTTGCGTAACCTAATGTTTGCCTTGGATAAAGATAAAAAAGAGGTGGTATACACCCAATTTGTGGATGAAGTACAAGGTGTACATGACGTAACAGCCGTGTATCAAAATCCTACGATGGATTTAGCCCAATACCGCAAGAAAATTGAGCTGTATATTCAAGATCATCAAGATCAACTGACCATTCAAAAACTCAAGCGCAATAAACCCATTACCCAAGCCGACTTAGATGTTCTTGACGGTTTACTGTTAGACGCCAGTGGCATGAGTGATGTTGATGCCTATCGCCACCAAATACTACAAGAAAAGCCATTAGGCACCTTTATTCGGCAATTGGTGGGCATGGACTTGAATGCCGCTAAGGAAGCCTTCAGCAGCTTCTTAGATGAAGGGATATATAACGCCGAACAAATTAACTTTGTAAACCAAGTTATTGATTACTTAGTTAATAATGGTGTGCTAGATATGGCGCATATATTCGAGCCGCCTTTTACTGACTACCACGGCGAAAGCGCCTACGGCTTTTTTGATGAAGGCAAAGTGGTCGAGCTGTTTGGGGTGATACGAGCGGTGAATGCCAATGCAATGGTGACGACTGAACAACCAATGACGGCTTAAAGATAATGCTGATATGGAAAATACTTAAGGATAAATGCTAGCCGTGGAATATCTATATGAATACATTGATGATCTACTAAGGTTGCAGTCAAGAGCCGTTGAAAAATATAACCACAAAGGAGTTCTTGGTGACGCTCGTGAAGAGTTTATTCATTCTGAAATCAGGTCAAGAATTGATAACTTAGCTAATAGACTTCATAAAGGAGAGGTTTACTTTAAAGATCAAGAGTTTGGCCAACATGACATTATTCTGCGAAAAAGAGGTACTCTGAATAGCTCTCTTGGTCGTCAGATACGGATAAGTTCAGAAGAATGTGCAGCTATAATTGAAGTTAAAACAAACGCAAAGTTAACCGAAATAAGCGATTTTGAAGAAAAATCAAAAAAATTAAAACAAAGAATGCCTAATCTTGTTTGTGGCATGTTCTGCTACAAAATTAGTGGTAAAACAAGTACCGTTCTCGAGCGTTCAGGTTTAAAGTTTGATCGAGAGTATCAAATATTTGAACAAGATTCATCCAAAAAAATTTATGATTATATTGACTTCATCCTTTGCTTGGATGATAACGTGGAAGTTAATGGCATTGATCGTCATAAGGCAGATATCACATATTCCAAGGGTTTTTTCTTAAAGAAAGAAAACAATAAATACCAACTTTTTCACTCAGCTCCATTTTCAAAAATGTTTTTTCAAGAGTTAAAAAGAGCTGATGAGTTGAATTAAAACTTGCACTATTAAAAAATATTATAGGAGAAGGATTTCATGGGAAAAAGTGCACATATGTTTATTTCCTCAAACGAAAAAAAGGAAACACTTAATAAACGAGTTACGCTATTAGATGAACAAATTGACTATGCTCGCTCGAAAAAAGATCATCTACTTCAATATTTAAAGAGTGAGTTATCAAATAGTCTTGGCGTAAAAGTAAGATACAGCCTCCAAGGATCGTATCCGAATCATACTCTAATTCGTCCTGTTAGAATGGATGAAGATTTTGATATTGATGCTGGTGTTTATTTAATGTTCAATGCTGAGTCTCAAGGTATTCGGGCAAGTGATGCTAAATCAATTTTTCGTTCTGTGTTGACGCGCTATTGTAGTGCTAATAATGATGCAAAGTTAGCTGATTCAAAGCCGAACTGTGAGAGAGTTTGCTTTCCAGGCAACTTTCATATTGATCTTCCGCTATATTATTTTGATAAAGAGACTGAAACTTGTCGCTTAGCAACAGAAACGTTAGGTTGGATAGACAGTGATCCGAAATCTTTGCAAGACTGGTTCGACAAAAAAATAAGTACTTATCCAGCAGAAAAAAAAGCACGCTTAAGAAGATGTATTAAAAACATTAAGACTTGGGCTGCACTTCGAGCAGTTAAGCTTCCATCGATTGCAATCACTGTTTTCATAGCCAATAAATTTGATGACTTTGAGCAAGATGACGATGTATTTATAAAAAATTCAGCCAACCTACTCCACTTTTTAAAAGAAAATAATAAAATTCTTAGTCCAATAAATGGCGATGACTTAATCGGTGGTACTGATAAAGATAAAGCAAGACTAAGTGAACAACTAGCACTTTTACTAGATAGCCTAATTCAGGCTAACAACTGTAAATCAGCAATGGAAGCACATCCATCTTGGTCAACTATTTTTGAACATATATACCCACCTTTTGCAGAAGTAGAAGAGTTAGCGAATGTTACTAACCTTCCAGCACTTACTACTGTACCAAGTATAAATATTCGGAAAAAAGACCGAGATAATAGGTTCTTAGAAGACTCATCCGGTGACATTATTCACGGATTTCTAGGTGAACATTTAGATTTCTCTATCGCTAATACCAATAGCTATCCGACCAACTCAACGGTAAAGTGGATGGTTAGAAACAAAGAAAAAGAAGTATCAATCGCCAATGACTTAGGTCATTTTAGATCATTCAAACTTAGTGATGTTTGTGAAGAACATTGTGGGTATAGAGGCACTCACTATATGGAGTGTGTAATTGAATCCAATGGTCAAATTTTAGGTGCTAAATCGATAAAAGTTATAGTGAGTTCTATTGAAAGGCCTTTGAGGAATCCTCCTCGACAAAGTTATGGTCCAAAAAGGTAAGCTATTATGTGGAAGGTGCTCCCTAAACTTGGGTTAATCAAAGCTCTAGCATTTATATTCTCAATTTTACTATTATCAGTCATCCTATGCTTATTAGGAGGGGTCGATTTCTTAGTAACCTTACGTTTTGATAATTTACTCGAAATATCTACATATTCCAGTGGTGTATCATTACTTTTTGTGTTAATCATTTGGCTACTTGCTAAATGGGGGTGGAAGTCAGTATGGTATATTCCAAAATTAGATGGAATTTTAAATGAGAAAGTATGTCCAAATTTAAACGGTAAGTGGACTGGATGTGTTGTTTCAAGCTTTAAAGATGAAGAAGGTAATTCCAAAACAAAAACCGTTGAAATGGTCATTAAAGCCGACTTTATTGGTTTTGAAATAAAATTAAAGTCAACAGATAACTACCAGCGTAGTACTGTCATTCAAAGTGAAATATACAAAGATCCGAGAGATGGTAATTTCTATGTTTCGTATATTTTTGAATCTGTTATTGATAATCCATTACCAACGGATGATAGTAAATTCGATGGTGCTGCAAAGTTAGTTGTTCGCTTTGAAAATAATAATATTTTTCTTGTCGGTACCTATTGGACAAATAGAGCTTGGCAACGAGGTGAAAATACAGCCGGAACTATTTCTCTGATGCTTGAAAACTAACGCTTAATTAATCGAGCTAACTCCGCTTTCTCTTCCTCAGTCATCTTTTCAAGCAAGCACAGTAACTCTGCTGTGCTTTCTGACTCACAAAAAAAATACGCGACAGGCACACCTAACTCATTGGCCATAGCCTTTAAGGTCTTGTAGTCAGGCGTGTGTTTACCTTTCTCATACTGATTCATACGCGCACTGGCGCTACCAACCTCCATACCTAGCTGAATACCAAGCTGTTTTTGACTAATTCCCTTAGCAGTGCGAGCTTGTTTAAGCCTAAGAGGTAATGGATTGATGATTTTATCTGCCACAGCTTCAACATGATTTGTCCTTTGATAACTCAGATTGTCTTAGTTTTTTCACTTAAGGTATACTAAGGAATCCTTAGCTTTTTAGGGCTTGTTGTCAAGATTTAATCTGAGCTAAGTAATATCAAGTTACCTATCAATGAAGGTTCTGTTGATTTAAGCGTAACAAAATGTCATGGAGTGGCTCGTTAAGCATTGAAATTAAAAACTATTGGTAAAAACCGTGGCTATAAAATTAATCCGTATAAATGAAATTTTGTTTAGTATTATCATTGCCGTAGAGCTTGAAAAATTCACTATTACTCAGATAAAAAACTTGATAATAGAGGCAAATTCTTCAGTATCGCCAAAAGATATAGATCAGCTGGTGCGTCGTGCTTGTGCAAAGCTGGTCAATGTTGGATTTTTGGAGAAAAGAAACCAGGGGAATAAGCACGTTTATTATAAAACAGCACTGTTCGATAAATCACAGCTAGTACCCAGCAACGCGCGAGTCAAAGCAATAGCGATCACATCTTCAAACTCACAAGAACTAACACGCCTTAAGACTACACTCAACCAATATCAAGTTGATTTACTTGGATACATTGGGGAAGCGGAAGAGTTTAAACGTCTCATTGAAGAGATCCCCAATTCGAAACCCAGGCTTTATCCAAGATACATGAATGCTCGTAATCAAAGTTCAACATTGATGGGGAAGATTAAAGCTGTAGAGTCATGCCTTAACGACCTCAAAGGCCTATGACGGTGAAGTTAAGACAATGGCAAAGCCAATGCGTTGATGCGGCGTTGGTACGATACCAAACTCAAAGTCACTTTATGTGTTTAGCCACGCCAGGTGCTGGTAAAACTATTATGGCTGCAGAACTAGCTGCAAGACTGATTGCTATGGGGAAAATTGATTTTGTGCTGTGCTTCTCTCCATCATCAGAGGTGAATGACAGCATTCGCTCAACCTTTTCAAAGCGTCTGAACAAGCGATTTGACGGGCTAATGGGTGCAATTGGTAGTGTCTATACCTATCAGTTCATGCCCTCCTTAACTGAGGCGTTTTGGCAGCTCTTACGAACGCATAAAGTGTTTGTGATCATGGATGAAGTTCATCATCTAAAGGGCAATCTTCTTAGTAATGCCAATGCATGGGGAGAAGAGGTACTACTAAACATTCAATATCATGCGGCATATACGTTAGCGCTTTCTGGTACACCTTGGCGCTCAGACAAGGCCCCTATTGTGCTTTCACGATTCACTGAACCAGATAATACAATCCACTGTGATTTTAGCTATGGATTAAAGCAGGCAATTGCGGATAACGTCTGTCGTCAGCCTAATATCGTTTTAATTGATAACAACAAAATCAAACTAGAAATTGATCAAGAGATTGAGACATTTGCATCTATAGCTGAGCTCTTGTTAGATCCAAGATACAGTTATCAGGCGTTAATTAATCATCATCAAATAATGCATTATATGTTGAATCAAAGCGTTAAAAAATTAACTGAAATACGCCTGAGTAACCCGAATGCCGGCGGTTTAGTTGTTGCGGCGTCAATTAAGCATGCTAAACGATTACTCCAAATACTTGTCTCTGATCTTAAACAAAGTGCGTGCATCGTGACATCTAGCTCAAAGAATCCTTCCTGTATTATTGATGGATTTCGACAAAGTCACACCCAGTGGATTGTTAGTGTGGGGATGATTTCTGAAGGTACAGATATCCCTCGGCTGCAAGTATGTTGTCATTTGAGCCGAATAAAAACTGAAATGCATTACCGACAAGTCCTAGGTCGAATATTAAGGGTTAATTCAAATGACGCTCAACAAGCTTGGTTATTCACGTTAGCAGAATCAAGCCTGACAGAGTTTGCTTATAGAATTGACCAAGATTTACCAGAGCAATCTGTGGTTATCGAGCAGACTGGCTCACAGGATTTAGACATAGAGTTACCGCAATTAACATCAAGTGAAGCTACTCAAGGGAATATAGGTAATGAGTTACATGTGGATCTGTCAGGTTTTTCATTATCCAATACTAATGGACATGCTAGCGCTTCACATAAGTCAGCCATTGACGAAGAGAACTCTTACAATTTGGCATTGCTAGGTTCATATAAAGAGCAAATCGTCAGAATGTTTGATAATTATTTACTCAGTAGCTGAGCTAAGGTTTGTGGTTTAGAAAATACTCTAGCAATCAGCATGTCTTCTGCTGACATTGCATTTGAGTTATACCTAGAATGCTCAAAAACTTCAGAAATCAGAATATCCTCTATTGGTTGAGTAAATGGATTATTTGAGACTGTCCCTGATGTTCGATTGAAAAGTGTTGTATAAGCGTCAGCAAAATGTTGATTTTCTAGCGTGTTAGCACCTGCGAGTAGCGCATTCTTCAATGCTTCTAAAAGAAAGTGTTTTAGAATCCTATTTTCACCTCTACAGGCTGCAAATAAGGGAATTGCCACATGCTTGTCTTCCAGCTTGGGAGGCTCCTCAAAGGGCATGTACTTAGCTAAACCCATCAGATATTGGCGGTAATACTTGCTGTCTTTTTGAAGACTAAAATATTCAAGTTTTCTTCTTCTCACTAAGCGAGATGACCACTGTGGTTCTTCTGCAATTTGTTCGGCCCAAGGCATACCGACTAACACAATAGGAACTCTGGCTTCTTCACTTATATACTTGAACGCATTTGCAATCAGCTGTCTCTCTTGAACTGTTTTGAACTCGATTAATTCTTGAAACTCATTAATGATAAGCAGCTCAACTTTGGCTTTAACCAAGTTATCAACCAGTTTTTTCCTCAAGTCAGTGGCATAGCCATGCTTCTTTCTTTGATGGCTTCCAAACAGTTTAAGATCCATCAACATCTGAGTTAGTGTTGCATCTAATCCTTTGCCACTAGATATACGGCTAACTAGAACTGGTATAGATTCACGTCCGTAATTTTGGCTAGCTAATACTTGTTTTTTATAGTGGCTGATTAGATGGCTTTTGCCTACTCCGGTATCTCCCGTTAAGAGCATACATTGCTGATCTGATTGAAAAGTTCGATTAAACCTTAGTTCATCAAAATCATTGAAAATGGTTATCAGCTGAGGATGCATGACAATACAGTCGCTAAATTTACCCAGTTGTTCAATTTGAGTAGGACTTAATGTCTTCATTCAAAAGCCTCTAAATCGTCGTCCCAGTTTTCGAAAATATGGATTTGTTTAGCTGCTGATTTACTAGGTAAAAGTAAGCTCTGATCATCACTTTTCATTTTTATCGTATTTTGGCCTGTGCTACTCACATCAGCCAACTGAGCCTGTTTCTTAACCGCTGTAATTTTTGCTTTGGTTTTGGATGCTATAAATGCTTCTTGCTCTTGTTTAACTCGAGCATGAATAGCCATACGCGCTTTAGCTAATCCCAAATCATCCTTCCCTTCCCGAATAATCTCACGATTAATTTTCTTAATCACTTTATGCTCATGAAGGCTCAAACCGTGGGTATAATCACTATTATCAGTACAGGGGACTTTAAGATAACCGCCTAATTCCTCGAGGTAAACATGGATACTCGATAGATCATCAGGGTCGACTTTAATGATTTTTTTGATGGTTTCTTTGGTTTGTGGGTAATGCTTTCTGTAATCGGCCAAAGCAGTAGAGTCATACATTAACTCTTCAAATTTAAAACCGTTTCTGGTTAATGTTCGCTCACCTGAAATACCCATCAGCACAGTAAACCGTTGTTCGTCCTCTGTACTCATCTTTAGTGGCGGGTAAATATCAAAGCCACGCTGCCACTGTTTTATAGGAATTCGTGTTTCACGTGAGTCTGATTCTTGATGATAAATATCAACAATCCAGCGATGGAATTCTTCAACAAAAGTAGAAAAGCGCATAATGGCGTCTTTTTCAGGTTTATAGTCTTCTTTTGCTAGGATATTCGAGAAGGTTTTACCTGGTATTTCGGCTAAAAAGCATTCGTTAATCATCCCGAAAAAACGTTCTACAAAAGGCTTTAACCAAGGTTTACGAACTGGGTTATATTGAATGTTTATTCCTGCCTCTTTACAGGCATGCTCTAAACTTTTCGACCAAAATTCAGCTCCATTATCCACAACTAGGTTTTCAAATTTACCATAGCAAGGCCACTCATTTTGAAGCTCTATATCAAGACCTTCAAGTGATTTAGGTTTTATTGCATGTACGATTGCCTTGGCAGCTGAAACATATGAAGGCGACCGATAGCTTAAGTGAAACCCCAAAACACAACCGCTGAAAACATCAACAATCAAAGTTAAATAAGGTCTGCCAATTGGGATAGATAATTCATCGTCAATCAGGATTAGATCTAGTGGAGTATGATCGATTTCTACCCGTTCTAATATTCGCGTTGGGGGAATATGGGATGAGCAATATGCAAACCATTGATCTGCTTTAAATTTACCATGCCGCGCTACTGCAACAGGATAAGGAGGTAATGACTTTATTCTTTGGTTAAAGCTTTTATAAGAAATGATAGGAATTTGTCCATCAACAATGCTCTCATTTTCAATTGTGATGGCGTCTCTATAGTATTGATATGCTGTAGATACTCTAGGTCTTTTGGCATCTAGAAAACGAGTTAGTGCTTGCTCAAAAAAAACTTCATCCCCCTTAACTCGACTTGTTCTATTACCCATTTTGTGTCGCTTAACGACTAATGATGCAAGGTCACCATCACTTTCAATGTAGGTTTTACGCCAACGGACTAACGTTCGCCAGTTAGGCCGCTTGTCCATGGCTGTAGTAAAAAGAACATCAAGAATTGGATCTAGATTTTTTTGAGTCCATCCACCAGAAATTTTTTTGTCTATGAAGACAATGAGTTGATATTTGTTTAACGCATTGTCTCTTAAAAATTCAGGGAAGGTATCTAAGTCTCTTTTGACTAATGCTGTATCTTCTAACTTCACATATTGAATGGGGGTATCTGGTTTTTTAACTAATTCAGACTCACTAAATTCATCCTCAAAATCCATCATTCAATGCACCATACCGCTGGATTACAACCAAGATCATCCTGGCTTAAGTTCGCCTTAAGCAATCCTTTATGCATAAGGGAATACAAGTGTGAACGGATTTCCCCTAATGCTAATGATTGCTTTGCAGCCACATCGTTAACACTAATTTTCCCTGTTTTTTTTATAAGATTGAGCAGTTCAACTTGAATGTCGCTCAAGCCGTAAACTCCCGAATATCGATGCAAAATTTTAAGATTATTTAGAATCGGGTTTACACGGATTTGACGTTCAGTGACCAAGATAAGATCTGCACCTAAAGACTGAGCAGCCGCTTTCTTTGCTAGAAATCTAGCCCTAAAGATTGGATCGAATGTTTTGCTATAAGGTTTATATTCATGGAACTTTACTGTCCCATCAAAAAACTGAATTATCGCATCAGGAGTATAGGGCAATCTTTTGCCCTCAAAAGCGTAATAGAACCCTTCAGGCTGGCTACCAAACACCTCTATACAATCATTGTATTCATGATGAAAGCACGCATCAAACTCCAATGAACTTTCACACATTATCGTTTCGCTAACTTTTGCGCTAGCGAATTTAAATACGTTTTTGTTCGGTGATGGTTTGCGTAAGCTTCTTATGTACATGAGTTAAATTCGCACAAATAATGTACATTTAGTGTACTAAGATACAAATATTTGTCAAACTATGGGTTATTTTAAAGCCAAGATACTGATATTAAAGAAAATAGCTTCTGTATTGTAATTACAAAAGCCATTTTTATGTCATTGAATGAGTTAAATTTGTCAAGCTATGGGTACATTATGTCAATGTATGGGTTCAGCGACAAACTTGTTGGCTATAGATCTAATATTTCAGTGTCATGATTTCATTGCCGATTTTATATAGACATCGAAGCGGTTTTTCTTCGTTTCGATAATCATACTGGGCTTAACGCCAGCGAGGTCTTCGGCATAATCGGGGCGCTTCACCACTACACGCTTACTGGCTAGGGCCATGGCGGGGGCGAGCAAACCATCGGCGTCTAAATCGGCGCCAACTAAAGATTGGAATACACGCATTTCCTTTTTAACGAGGGCCGATTTATCGCGGTGGGGATACATAGGGTCGAGGTACACCACATCCACCTCTAGTGCCAATTTCGATAGGGCTTCGAGGCTCGAACCATGAAACAGGCGCATCCGCTCACGCATCCAATCGCCGATTTCAGCATCTTGATAGGCGCGGCGCAGGCCGTCTTCAAGCAATGCCGCAACCACAGGATGACGTTCAACCATAGTTACAGTGCAACCAAGGCTTGCAAGCACAAACGCATCACGCCCTAAACCCGCAGTGCCATCAACCACACTCGGTGTAACCCCTTGCTTTAATCCCACGGCTTTAGCGATGGATTGGCCACGACCACCACCAAACTTACGTCTATGGGCGACGGCGCCAGTCACAAAGTCCACCACTATGCCATCGAGCTTAGGCTCATCGCGTTTATGCAGTGATAAAGTATCTGATTCAAAACGCAATTCGAAGGTCGCATTCGCATCGTAGACGAGTTGCCAACGTGCACAAATATCCACAAGTGTTGGGTATTGCTGATTGAAAAAAATCGGGGTCACAGGCTGTCTTCTAACCAACGAAAATGATGGCCATTATGCCTAAAAATCTCGTTTATGAATATGCCAGTCAGCAAATCACATCAGCAAACTCATCACTGTCTTAGTCAATTTGTCGCAGTGCACCCTTAAGGATTCAAACAAGCATCACACTGTAATCCACTGATTTATAAAGATAGTAATCTATTTGTATAACAATTAAGTGATTTATGTTATATGTTATATCCCCAGTCAACCTGCGTGACTTCCGTATGGGATAAGGACTCTTTTTGCTTCAATGGCTGAAAGGTTTTTTGTTTATTAGGGATCAAGACTTTTTAAATCCTGATAGAACAATACTAAAAACCAGCTTATTGCGGATTATTCTGCTCAGTGGCGCAATGTTGACCACTAGCATAGTGCTGCATAGCTCTTTAATTGCGTATGAATTAAACCTCGCTTTCATTATCAGCATTACGGTCAGCTTTCTAACTGTACTGTTCTTGGCGTTATGGTTTACCCGCAAATATTTACTCGCCAGCTCAATTAGCCTGCTGGCCATGGTGATTGCCGCCTGTATTTCTATACTCTTGTTTATTCCAGACTTTAACTTATCCCAGGCAGGGATTACCTTCTTATATACCTTGCCCTTAATGGCGCTTTTTCTATTTGGCAGAAAAGTAGCCGTTATTCTGATGTTTTTTAATGTATTGCCTTTTCTACTGCTACTGCGTAACCAAAATATTCCCCCGATTATTGATATTGATATCAGTCTGCCTGCGACCCACGCTTATCTGAATGGCTTGCTGTTTGTCTTTTTTAATATCTGTATTCCCTTGTCGGCGATGCGCCTGCTAAAAACCCAGAAAGTCCATGCGCAGCAAATGATCCAGCATCAAAATGATCTGCAACGTACCTTAGATCAATATGCTGAAATCTTTGAAAATAATGGTACCGCGTCCTTCTTCTGTAATGAGGACGGCGTGATCCTCAACCTGAATAATGCGGCCAAAGAAATCGCCGGAGAGGTCACACTAAACCGCACTCGCCTATGTGACATTTTTGAACTTACCGAAGATACCAGCACAAATTTACTGGCGGCCGCGTTTCCGACCCATTTAAAGAACAATAACAGTATTAAATATCTGCTGCAGAAAGCCTCATTAGAGCACCATGACACTTTGTTGTTTCACTGCCACGATGTCACAGAACAGGCAAACCATGCGATTGAACTAAGCCGACTTAAAAAGTACCATATCAGCACACATTTCTATGATTTAGTGACCGGATTACCCAACGAGAATCACTGGTATAACCCAGCCCCAAGTACGATCCATTTGGATATGACAGTCGCCTTAGTCAAAATTGATAATCTGAGTCAAATCAATGCGGCATTCGGTATCAGCGTCGGGGATGCCATCCTAAAAGGCTTTGCGACTGAACTCAAAAATCGCTTTGGGCATCACGCAAAAATATACCGGTTTAGGGGAGCCTCATTTGCGCTTGAGTTTACCAGCCTGCCGCTGATCTCCCCCGAAAACCTCGCGCAGCAATTACGCGAGCGTATTCCAACACACCTGCAGCTTAAGCAAGAACAACAGATTGAATATCATCTCGAGTGCCGAGTCGGTTGCAGTTCGGGCAATAAAGCCTCACCGCAGCAAGCCGCAGAGCAATGTTTAATTGCCATTAAGCAAACCACCCAAGCTAGCCCAGTCATGGTGTATTACATTGGTTTGATTAATAATCTTCTCGAAGCCTCATCGCAGAAAGCTAAAATTCGCGACGCATTGAAACACAATCGTCTGGAAATGTGGCTACAGCCTAAAGTAAGGGCAGATGGCCACATTATTAGCTTTGAAGCGCTGGCAAGAATGTTCGATGAAGACGGCACTATGATTATGCCGAACACGTTTATTCCCATCATAGAGTCATCCCAATTACAGGCGATTTTTGCGATAAAAGTCTTCAGGCAATTACTACAACTGATCCGTTCTTGGCCGAAAAATGTGCCTCTGGTCAGGATAGCCTTCAACTTATCTGGGCAAGATATTTTATCGGATCGCTTCTTTAAAGTGTTGATCCAAACCTATATGAATCACCCCGAACTCATCCCATTATTAGAGATTGAAATCACGGAAACCTCAGTATTTTCAACCCATAAAGAAACGGGCCGACGCCTAAACACCTTAGCTCGCATGGGAGTATCTATCGCCATTGACGATTTTGGTACTGGCCATGCGTCATTAAGCCAACTCATTGATATCAGTGCCGACACGATTAAAATCGACCGCTGCTTTGTCAGTCAAATGGGCATTAGTGAACGCCATACCCAAATTGTCAACGCCGCCATCCTGTTAGCCAAGAGCTTAAAACTCAACGTCATTGCCGAAGGTATCGAAACCGAAGCCCAGTTATTGCAACTCACGGCGTTAGGATGTGAACAATTTCAAGGCTATCTATTCGGTAAACCCGCACCCGCGAATCTATGGCTGAAAACCTTTCAAATGCAAACGCCCACACACTGGTTCGCCAATAAAAAGAGCGCCAACTGAGGCATTAAATTTACGCCTACAAGCATCGCAGGTATAATTGGCGTCAGGCATTTGCCTCTCTTTGCTTTGTTTGCAAATTACTAGGATCCCCCATGTTAAGTTACCGCCATGGTTATCATGCTGGCAATTATGCCGATGTGTTGAAACACGCCATCTTGCTTCAAACCTTGCAGCTGATGCACAAGAAAGACAAACCACTCGTGTATATCGATACCCATGCGGGTGCAGGTGGTTATGCTTTAAGCGATGAATTTGCACAAAAAACCGGTGAATACCTCGAAGGTGTAGCTAAGCTTTGGGATAAAACTGATCTGCCGCAATCGCTGCAGGACTATGTCGCCGCCGTGCGTCATTTTAATGAAGAAAATCCTGACGAACTCAACTTCTACCCAGGTTCGCCTGCCATTATAGACATGGAATTGGGGCCTAAAGATCGCATGGTGCTGCACGAGCTGCACAGCACTGATTATGTGTTGCTGGACGATTATTTCTGCGAAGACAGGCAAGTAAAAGTGATCAAAGGTGATGGCTTAAAAGGCCTTATCGCCGCAGTGCCACCATTAGAGCGCCGCGCTCTGGTGCTCGTCGATCCTAGCTACGAGATGAAAACCGACTATCAAGATGTAGCCGAAACCCTGATTAAAGCGCATAAACGTTTTGCTACGGGCGTGTTTATGCTTTGGTATCCCGTGGTAAATCGCGCTCAGACCGAAGGCATGTTATCGCGCCTCGCCAGCAGTGGTATTAAACGTCAGCTGAGAATTGAGCAGGCGATTAAACCCGATTCGGATGAGTTTGGCATGACAGCGGCAGGGTTATGGATCATCAATCCGCCTTGGCAGTTAGATGAAATCGCAACCGAATTAATGGATTACTTAGGTAAGACGCTCGGACAAGCGGACGGTAATATCACAGTAAAATGGGAAGTCGGCGAATAACCTTCTACTCAAATGGCGGTGATGATCTCAGGTTTTCGCCGCTTGATTTTAGTTCACAAAGCCTACAGCTAAACGCCCTTCTGCTCGCGATAACGCTTTAATAGAATTTTCACCCGCTCAACATAGGCTTGAGTTTCAGGATAGGGTGGAATGCCATTGTACTGCACCACAGTTGTCGGCCCCGCATTGTAGGCCGCGCAAGCCAAGGCCACATCCCCGTTAAACTGTTTTAGCATTTGCGCCAGATACTTACTGCCACCTAAGATATTTTCTTCGGGTAAAAACGCGTTTGCCACACCCATTTCTTTAGCCGTTTCAGGCATTAATTGCATCAATCCCATAGCGCCAGTACGCGACAATGCACGCGCATTGAAGGCTGATTCTGCGTGAATCACGGCGCGGATCAAGGCGGGGTCGAGTTGATGTTTATGGGCAGCACGGGTGATCAGGGCATCGTAATTGGCGGTAAATAAACGGATACCATTCCAATCTATAGTCGAGTCGGGGCGACAGGCAAAACAGTCATACAACAGAATTTGATATGGGTTATTGGCAGGGGCTTTGTCGGTAAATACAGTGACACCATTGGCTTGTTGGTATTGATAAATCTTGAGTTTTTCTAAGCCTTCACGGCTGACTATGCCGCTCTCTGAATATCTGGCAACGATACGCGGCTTAGCTTTAACGCTCGCCTCCTCCGCGTTTACACTCATCATCAGACTCGATATCAGCGATAAACACAGACCCAACACGGCAAGGCTGCGAGGCGATAAAAAGGCCGCTGCCATCAGTGTACGAGTCGGTACCGAGCGAGTGAGCAACATCAAAGTCCCGTGTGCTGATTAAGTTTAAGTACTTCAATAATAGCAAAGAGTTGCTTCATCTCTCGGTTTATCTGACTAAATTCTGCTGAAAAGGTCGCACCATTAAAAATGGACTGCATTTGAAAACGCGTTCTGCGATTTGGCAGGAACATAATCAACTTGTTGCGAAAGAAAGCGCATTGAATATTTCCACCAAAATGCTTGGCAAGTTCCTGTAAGCGCTCCATAAATGCCGTATTGAGCAAATAGCGAGACTCAACTTGATCCGTTGAAAACACATCGAACTCTTTTTCGAATTGCGGATCTTCAAGTTTCACTCGCACCAGTCCAGCATGGCTGTCAGACAATAAATTCGCTAAACCACCGCGATCCCTCAGCACCACAGTGTGGCCGATAAACGCTTTATGGCTACTCAGCTCAACCACTAAGCCACTAAACTGGGTTTCGGTGCGGGTAACGGTTCTGCGCCTATTGGTGCTGGCATCCAGCTCTTCGACTTGCACATTTTTGGTCAAGGTGAGTTCATTTACAGTTAGCTCAACGCCTTTATAGCGGCCTTGAATATAGTCACCGAAACTGACTTTATCGTATTGCGGCAATACCTTAGCCGCAACGAGTCGATTCATATCGAGGCGCATTTCGCGGCTATAAACAAAATCATCTCCGAAATATTTAAACATCAGTGGATAAATATCCCGTTGAACCAGATGTTTAAAATCTCGAGTCGGCGCAAAGCTCCACCAGCTCAACCCAACTAAAGCAAGCAAGGGTAAAGGAGGAAAATAAGCAACGCCGCGGTAATAGCCAATCACAGTCAGCAAGGTCAGCCCAAGTACTATCATCAAACTCAAATATAAACGTTTGCGCGCCGCCTTAAGGCAGGCCACGCGCTTAGTTTCATATTTACGACTAATGGGGGCTAGGTGTTCTTCGTAATACGCTTCGAGTTGAGGAAGTTCATCCAAATCCGCAGACAAACCAACATGACCCCGATAAGTTTGAATCGGGCTACCTAAAATGAAGGTTAAAATATTCATATTGATATCATAGTATTGCAGGGTGATAGCTCACCCTGCACAGCTAGGCTTACAAGTATTCCGCCGCATCTATGGGCGCTTTTGCCGCTTCGCTCACTTCATAAAAAGGCATTACTTTAATACTCGCCATTGAAGCGATAATCGAGCCAGGGAAGATTTCAACAGCAGTATTAAGCTCTGACACTGCCGAATTATAGAAACGTCTCGCAGCGGAGATATGCGCTTCGACTTCGTTATAGGTCTGCATCGCCTGCAGCATAGTGTTGTCGGACTTGAGCTCAGGATAGTTCTCCACATTCACCATCAAGGCGCCCATTTTGTCGTTCAACTGCTCAGCCTGAACTAAATGCTCTTTAACGGCACTCGGATCAGCCTTGTTATAATTACGGCTAAGCTGAGTACGTAATTCGGTGATTTCAGTGAGCAACGACTTTTCATGATCCATAAATCGTTTAGCGATTTTTAGAATATTGGGCACAAGATCGGCACGCTTAGTAAGTTGTACATCAATACCTGACAGGGCCTCGAGTGCGGTATTGCGCTTTTTGACTAAGCTGACGTACCAAAGATAGGTCACGATAAAAATCAGCGTTAATCCCAATAACAATTTTTCCATCTTCCATCCTTAGGTTTCTTATTCTTGTTAACAGGATACAGCTAATCATAAATGAGCGGAAATTTCACCTATGGCACAGATTAAGTCGATGAAATTATTCGCTGGTCAGAGCTGGCGACAGTAGAAGCAGTTATCTAGAGCTTCGACCACCAGCAAAATCCCACTTTAGGCCATAATCTTTGTTCATGTGAATTAAAAAGCACTATAAAAATAGAAATTTAACGATATTCAGCTCCGATACAGCAAACAAGGTCTATAGTGTATTGGCACAACATTAGAGCATCCAATTTTGCTCGTGAATACTGGACTCCTCGAGAGTCCATTTTTTTATCCTATTTTTTCCTAACCGCTTCAATATCGCTCATCGCAACATTTAAGTTTCAATTAAAACTTAACAATCATACTTTCCGGCTAATTTTTTAACTTTTACCTTAGCTTTCACCCAGAGTATTTGCAGCCAGAGTCATCCCCTCAGCCACGTCATCGGCCGTCGGCAACGCCTCGCGCCAGTTCTAGGGTAAAAGATAGTGCGCTGCGCAAAGGTCGACATAAAGGAAGTACGATGAGTTTTAATTCCGGTGATATCCCCCCAAAAAAGGCTCCTGAGCCAAATCCACAACATGGCGATATCAGCACCAGTGGTTGGTTTGTGCGTTTTCTCAATATTGTTGAACGCTTAGGTAATCTTCTTCCCCACCCAATCACCCTTTTCGCACTGTTCTGTGTTGCTGTGGTCATTATTTCAGGCATCGCGGGTTACTTTGGTTTAACCGTTGTCGACCCAAGGCCCGTTGGCTCCCATGGCCGCAGTGCAGACGGGTTAATTCATGTGGTTAGCCTAATGAACGCCGAAGGCTTGCGGATGATAGTGTCGCATTTGGTGACTAACTTTACCGGATTTACACCGCTTGGCACTGTGCTCGTCGCACTTCTTGGCGTCGGGATTGCTGAGCGTTCTGGCTTATTATCCGCCGCTATGCGTGCATTAGTCATGGGCGCCTCAAAGCGATTGGTTACTGTGACCATAGTCTTTGCCGGCATTATGTCTAACACAGCCGCCGAGCTTGGCTATGTGGTGCTTATCCCTATGGCAGCGATGATTTTCCATTCCCTAGGTCGCCATCCTCTGGCGGGTTTGGCTGCAGCTTTTGCAGGGGTTTCAGGAGGCTATAGTGCTAACTTGTTACTGGGTACTGTCGATCCCTTATTATCTGGCATAACCGAAGCAGCTGCGCGCATGATAGATCCTGAGTACAACGTCGGCCCAGAAGTGAACTGGTACTTCATGTTTGTTTCCACCTTTGTGATCACTTTCCTCGGCGCCTTTGTTACCGAGAAAATCGTCGAGCCTAAGTTAGGCAAATACCAAGGTGAAGATGCGGATGAAACCGTACTGCAATCAATGGAGAGCGTTAGTGCGATTGAAAAGCGTGGCTTAAAATGGGCAGGGTTATCTATGTTAGTGCTCGCCGTTATCCTAGCGCTTTCAGTCGTCCCCGAAGGTGCACCGCTGCGTCATCCAGAAACTGGCCTTATCTCAGGTTCGCCCTTCCTCAAGGGTATAGTCGCCTTCATCTTTATTTGTTTTGCCATACCGGGCTTTATTTACGGCAAAGTCGTGGGCAGCATCAAAAATGATAAAGATGTCATCAATGCCATGTCCCACAGCATGAGCACTATGGGCATGTACATCGTACTCGTCTTCTTCGCCGCGCAGTTTGTCGCCTTCTTCAACTGGAGTAATTTAGGTGCGGTACTCGCAGTGTTAGGGGCTGATGGGCTGCAATCCATAGGTCTGACTGGCCCTATTGTGTTCCTGTTCTTTATTATGCTTTGCGGCTTTATCAACTTGATGCTCGGCAGCGCCTCGGCACAGTGGGCCATTACCGCTCCGATTTTTGTGCCTATGCTGATGCTGGTCGGCTATGCGCCCGAAACAATTCAAGCGGCATACCGTATTGGGGACTCAGTGACTAACTTAGTCACACCTATGATGAGCTACTTTGGTTTGATATTAGCGGTCGCCTGTCGTTACCAGAAAAACCTCGGTATAGGCACGCTGATCGCCACTATGCTGCCGTACACCCTGGTGTTTTTCGTGGGTTGGACAGCGTTCTTCTTCCTGTGGGTATTTGGTTTTGGTCTGCCCGTCGGGCCGGGCGCTGCAACTTACTACACGCCTTAATCGCAATAAAAAGGGCGTCGATGATCAAGTCGACGCCCTTACTTTATCGGGTTGATCCACTAAAACCCGTAGATTTAGTCGTATAGCCATTCCATTAACAGACTGCAGATCATCAAAAAAATACCGAGATTAAACACATAGGTTTGCAGTGTGGATTTTTCTGGCGTGTCTTTGGCTTGCGACACGATTTGGCTTACTGGCATAAAAAAGAATTGCGGTGCTAATCCCATTCCCACAAATAACACGGCAGCACCGACGCAGCGGGTTAACTCGGGCACTGCAAGCGACTCTAAATAAAACGCATAAACGCCATAGGCCAAAAACGCCAGCGCTATGGTATAGCATATCATTCCCACGATAAGTTGCTTAGTTGCAAGATTACCCCACGAAAACACCATGTCACCCCTACACTCAGCTTAACCAGAACTATTGATGCTATTGGGCGCGCAGTTTATCTCGCTTACGATTAATCAGCACCCACGCAAACCAACCAAATAAAATACCGCCAATGGGATAAATATAGAGCGCTCTTTGCAGTTCCGCCCAGAATGGATCGCCCGAGATAAAATAATGGATTAAGGCGACCACGAGGGACGTCAGCATACCCCAATAAAGTGCGCCAAAGACTAAAATAAAGTACCACTTACCCTTTGCAAGTAGTGCATCTAGTTTTTGCAATTGCAATGCTGCATCATCCATGTATCCTCCTCTTAACGGCCTAAGCGCAATATGCCAGAACTCGCGCACAGTGCCTATCCATCTTTATAACTAACAGCATTAAAATAACAAAAAGCCCCGCTATTGCAGGGCTTTAGTTTAGAAACGACTGAGCTTATTCAGCTGAGCTTGGCTTCTCTTCTTTAGCTTTCTTCTCACGCTTACTGAAGATACGCTCCACTATCACGAAGAATAATGGTACGAAGAAAATACCTAGGAAGGTCGAGCTCATCATACCGCCAAGTACCGCAGTACCAATGGCGTTTTGGCTACCAGAACCCACACCCGAGCTAATGGCTAATGGCACTACACCTAAACCAAAGGCGAGAGACGTCATCAAAATAGGGCGCAAACGTACACGTACCGCATGCAGGGTCGCCTCGACTAAGCCAGAACCTTTCTCGTAGAACTCTTTCGCAAATTCCACAATCAAGATGGCATTCTTAGTTGCCAAACCTACTGTGGTTAACAGTCCTACTTGGAAGAATACGTCGTTTGGCAAGCCGCGACCGTTCATTGCAATCAAGGCACCGATGATCCCGAGTGGCACCACAAGCACAACGGCAAACGGCACCGACCAGCTCTCATAGAGTGCAGCCAGTACGAGGAATACCACTAAGATCGACAAGGCATACAGCGCAGGCGCTTGGTTACCCGATAGACGCTCTTCGTACGATAAGCCGTTCCACTCAACACCAAAACCAGGAGGAAGCTGCTTAGCAAGGTCTTCCATGATTTCCATCGCCGCGCCGGTACTGAACCCAGGAGCCGTAGCACCCTGAATGTTCATAGACGGTAAGCCGTTAAAGCGCTCTAGACGTGGGGAACCGTATTCCCATGTACCCGTCGCAAAGGCTGAGAATGGCACCATGTCGCCCTTGTTATTGCGCACATACCAAGTGTCTAAGTCTCCTGGTTGCATACGATACTGGGCATCACCTTGCACATACACTTTCTTCACGCGGCCGCGGTCGATAAAGTCGTTCACATAAGAACCACCCCAAGCCGTCGCAAGCACGCTGTTCACATTGGTGATTTCAATGCCTAACGCGCTTAACTTAGCGTGATCTACATGTAATTGATAAATCGGCGCATCTTCTTGGCCATTAGGACGCACGCCCACCAGATTTGGATTCTGTGCCGCCATGCCCAGTAGTTGGTTACGTGCCGCCACTAACTTCTCGTGACCTTGGCCGTTCTTATCCTGCAAGTACATGTCGAAACCGTTCGCCGTACCCAACTCGATAACCGCAGGCGGTACGAAGGCGAAAACTAAGGCATCTTTCATCTGGCCGAACACACCCATGGCACGACCCGCAATAGACTTAACATCCATGCCTGGCGCTTCACGCTCAGACCAATCCTTCAAGCCAACGAAAGCGATACCCATGTTTTGCCCTTGACCCGCAAAACTGAAGCCCGCCACGCTAAATACCGATCTCACGCCTTCTTCAGCCATAAAGTGATCAGACACTTTCTCCAATACTTTTAGGGTGCTTTCTTGGGTTGAGTTAGTCGGCAAAATCGCTTGGGTAAACAAAATACCTTGGTCTTCGTCTGGCAAGAAGGCGGTAGGCATACGGATGAAGATCCAACCCACTGCAATCACCAGCACAACATAAATCGTCATCACTCTGAAGCTGCGTTTGATGATACCGGCTACGCTCGATTCATAACGATTAGTCAGCTTATCGAAAGTACGGTTAAACCAACCGAAGAAGCCTGTTTCTATGTGACCATGGCCCTTCTTGACTGGCTTTAACATAGTCGCACACAGTGCTGGCGTTAAAATCAACGCCACCAGAACAGACAGCGCCATCGCAGAGACGATAGTGATAGAGAACTGACGGTAAATCACACCCGTTGAACCTGACATAAATGCCATAGGTACAAACACAGCAGATAGGGTCAGACCAATACCGACTAAGGCACCGGTAATTTGATCCATCGACTTACGCGTCGCTTCGAGTGGACTTAAGCCCTCTTCGGACATCACCCGCTCGACGTTTTCCACCACCACAATCGCATCGTCCACCAGCAAACCGATGGCGAGCACCATAGCGAACATGGTTAGGGTGTTAATCGAGAAACCCGCCATCGATAGAATCGCAAAGGTACCCAGCAATACCACAGGCACTGCAATAGTCGGGATCAAGGTTGCACGGAAGTTTTGCAGGAAGAGGTACATGATAACGAACACAAGTACGATAGCTTCAAGCAAGGTATGCACCACACCTTCGATAGATTGCTCAACGAAAGGCGTTGTATCGTATGGATAAACAACTTCTAATCCCTGCGGGAAGAAGGGCTTCATCTCATCGATTTTTTCACGGACTGCTGATGCTGTATCCAGCGCGTTAGCACCCGTTGCCAGTTTAATCGCTAACCCTGTTGCAGGTTGGCCATTATACAGTGACACCACGGCATAACTTTCAGAACCTAACTCAACTCGCGCCACATCACCGAGGAAGACATTTGCACCTGAAATATCCGATTTAAGGATAATCTTGCGGAATTCTTCAGCCGTTTGTAAACGACTTTGCGCCGATACGGTCGCGTTCAGCTCTTGGCCAGCCACAGATGGCGCGCCACCTAACTGTCCAGCGGAGACTTGAGCGTTTTGAGAACGAATCGCCGCAATAACATCTAAGCTAGTTAAGTTATATTGAGTCAACTTCAACGGATCTAGCCATATACGCATCGCATATTGGGCACCGAACAGCTGAATTTCACCTACACCAGGAACACGGCTCATAGGATCTTGGATGTTCGCACCAACATAGTCGGCGATATCGCCCTTATCTAACGAACCATCAGTCGATACGAAGCCTAATACCATTAAGAAGCCAGAACTCGACTTGTTAACGTTAACCCCTTGCGCCTGCACTTCTTGCGGTAACAGGGTCATAGCGCCCTGCAACTTGTTCTGTACTTGAACCTGTGCAATATCCGGATCGGCTTCAGCGTTAAAGGTTAAAGTGATCTCAGCATTACCAAAACTGTCACTGGCTGAGGCGATATAACGGAGATGATCGATACCCGTCATACGTTGCTCAATCACCTGAGTCACAGAATCTTCAACGATCTTAGCGGAAGCGCCAGGATAGTTAGCACTGATCACTACGGTCGGTGGTGCAATGTTAGGATATTGAGACACTGGCAGCGAGCGGATCGAGAGGATCCCCGCCAGCATAATAATCAAGGCGATCACCCACGCAAAGATGGGGCGATCAATAAAAAAACGTGCCATAGCTATGCCCTATTGTGCTTGCGTTTCAGAAATAACTTTGGTGGTTACTGGAGCGCCGGGACGAACTTTCTGTAATCCTTCCACAATCAACTTATCGCCCACAGCTAAACCAGAAGTGACTCGCCATTGGTTGTTAATCACTTCAGCGGTCGTCACAGTTTTCGCTTCGACTAAACCTTGGTCATTCACCACCATAGCCACAGCTTCACCTTTAGAGTTACGCGTAATCGCTTTTTGCGGAACTAAGATAGCCTGTGGATCCGTGCCCGCATTTAACATAGCGCGAACATACATACCCGGTAATAAGATACCTTCAGGGTTAGGAAATTCAGCGCGCAGAATGACTGAACCAGTGTTTGGATCCACACTCACTTCAGCAAACTGCAACTTACCCGGATGACTGTATTGACTGCCATCTTCGAGCAACAATTGCACGTCTGCATTTTCTGACGCTTGTAGCTTACCTTGCTTCAACTTAGCCTTAAGACGTAACAACTGCGCACTCGATTGCGCGATATCCACATTGATAGGATCAAGTTGTTGAATCGTCGCCAATGTTTGGCTTTGGTTGGCAGTCACTAACGCACCCGCAGTCACACTCGATTTACCGATACGACCAGAGATAGGCGCTAATACTTCAGTGTATTGCAGGTTGATTTTAGCTGTATTAATCGCAGCTTCTGCCACTGTGACGTTCGCTAATGCTTCTTTGTAAGCCGCTTCAGCTTCATCAAATTCTTGCTTACTGATGGCGTTGGTTTTCACCAGTTGCTGATAACGTGCCGCCTTAGCTTTTGCTGAGGCTAAACCCGCATTGGCTCTGGCTAAATCGGCATTGGCACTGACTAACGCAGCTTTGTAAGTTGAAGAGTCAATCTGATACAAGGATTCACCCTGTTTCACATTGCCGCCTTCAACAAAACTACGCTTAGTGATAATACCGTTAACCTGTGGACGAACTTCAGCCTCGAGGAAAGCTTTACTGCGTCCAGGTAATTCCACCTGAATCACTTGTGGCTGGGCAACAACATTAAGGATTCCCACTTCCATACTACGTGGGCCAGCGCCCGCCTGAGCTTTCTCTTCTTGAGGGCTGCAAGCTGCCATCCATAACGCCACGCTTATAACTGAGGCAAGTTTAATTGTCTGCCGCATGAGAACTCCTTCAAATATTAACTGCCCACATACCAGTACACTTATTGCGCTGACACGAGCCGTAATTGTAACTAAAATCAAATCCGTTATTTATCTCATAGCCTATATGAATCAACAAGGAAGATAACGAAACTAAATTGTAAACTAATGAAAATTTTCACTCATTCGGCATTACTATATTCATCGAATTGTTATTCGATTTAAGAATCCCGTTAACTTTGAGCAACATTGTTAGAGGGATATGCCGTAAAACACCCAATAAGCCTACTCCATATTGAATATGTTGCAAATCTGTTCATATTCTACACTTAGCGCAGGCCAAGGCACACAGCTCAACGGCGTTAGCTTAACCGCCACTTGTTGCAATAATTTGTACATAGAGACAAAAACGCAGCGCTGTTGTTTTTACTCAGGCCACTCTCAGCATCAAGTCGCTAAAAACGACCCTATCAAGACTGACAATACCGAAAGAGAGTAAACAAGGAATTGGCTTCAGACTGCCTACGCGTAAAAACATCATTTAGCGGATTAATGTGCAGTTTGTTACCTCAAACATATGGCCGAAATACGGCGCCAATGGCTTGAGTCAAACCCACAACAATAAAAGTAACCGTCTCAAATCATACTGAGCGGGTTATTTTAGTGGTTAGCCATAGGCGGAGCAAACCCGAAATCCAGTTTAATACCCCATTAAATGAAACTCAGACTCCCACAATTAACACTTCTTTAATGACGAATATTGCTTACAAAGCTAAAAATTCCTCGCTTAAAAACGCATTTGTTCATATTCATTCACATATTTTCGTGATTGGTTCATTCCAAGCATCACGGCTATTCACAACTTATTTTTACGATAATGGTGCGCTAACAACTCCCAATATTTTGAAATAATTTTGAGATGATGATTATGAAGACTCGCACTACATTTTTGCTTAGCGGGGCGTTACTTTCCCTTGCTATGACTGTCCAAGCGGCCGATGACAACCAGCTCTTAGGCGGTACGATTAATGCCAATGTTAACTTTGCCTCCGATTATGTATTCCGCGGTGAATCTGAAACCTTAGATGGTGATATCCCCGTAGTGCAAGGCACCTTAAGCTGGAATCATAATGAAGGTTGGTATGCAGGGGTATTTAGCTCCAACATCAAGTTTGCCGATCCTAATTTAGAGATAGTTACCGCGCCTTTTATCGGCAAAGCTGGTGAATTTGGCGACTCAGGATTTACCTATGATGTAATGCTATTTTCATACCTCTACCCGGGTGCATCCTATTCAAATTACACAGAACTCTGGCTCAAAGTCGGCAAACAGTTTGGCCGTGCCAACCTGCAATTAGAAGTCACGCCCACAGTCGATGATTGGTTTGGAGTCGATGGCTGGCACGGCGTGAACTACGCCTTACATCCAAGCTATAACTTCGATAATGGCGTGAAAATCTCAGGCTCAGTCGGTTATCAAGACTTGAGCGGTGAAGGTGCCGAAGGTTGGGGACACTGGAACTTAGGTCTTAGCAAAGTATTCTACGGGTTGAATTTTGATGTCCGTTACCACGGCAGCACAGTGGATACCGACCACAAAGTCTATGGCACTCAGACTGAAATCTTCGATGACAGATTTGTGGTTGGCATCAGTAAAAGTTTTTAAGTGTAGTTAGTCGCGTTACCCGCTCATCCGCTGCTTCCCTGCGGCACTCCAGTGGCTTGATAAATAGAGCCTTGACCAGCCCCGCGGCTGGTCTTTTTTATGTTGCGCTTACAAGTGCTAAATCTAAATATCCTAAATTCGATTATCCCCTACACTACAGGCCAAAATACGGCTGATGTCGGCCAAACAACGCCCTGATTCCTGTTGCCACTGATTAAATACAGCTTGTACTTGTTTAAGCGCTGTCTGCGACGTAAAACCCGCATCGACCAATTTGTGCGCTTTAAAATAGCCTTGCACATCATCGGTTAACAAAAAGGTATCTTTACCAATACCGCGCAGAAAATAAGGACCTGTGTTGCCGCCCAGTCGAGTACCACGTTTCTTCAACAGTGCCCATAAACCGATAATATCCTGCGTCGGCCAAGCGGCGATCAGCTGCGCCAAGCTGCCATGTTCGCGAGCAATATCGTGGATCATTAAAGCATTATCATAAATGGCTTGAGTCTTTTTTAAATGGCGGATCAGCGTCGCATCACTCGCCCGCGCTTGAATTTGCTCTGGAGATAACATCAAGACTTTATGCGGTTCAAACCCAAAGAATGACTTCTCATATTCAGGCCATTTATTAACAACTACCCGCCACACAAAGCCACTTTGAAACACCTGACGACTCATCGCAGACAATAATTCAGCATCCCGATACTGGCGAATTTCATCATCGGACAGGCAACCAGATAATAAGGCTTCGAGCCCCGCAGGGCCGCCTTTGCGCACACTGGCTCTGGCATAAATAGATGAAAAACGCTCTAACTGGCTCATATTATTACCTTTAAAATAATTAAATCCCGACACTTCCTATATGGGCTCATAATACCTATTTTTACCCCTGATGGATCATTTGGCTTTGCCAAGAAAAATTGTGTTTATTCCAGCATTTTTTAAGAAAACTCTTACAGCAAGCGCTTCAATTACGACTAAAGTTAAGGCGTAAAGTCAGTAAAATACAGGGTTTGGAGTGAGTGCCTATGGAGCTTTTTTATCATCCCTTATCACGCTATTCGCAAAAGGTGTTGATCGCACTTTATGAAAAGCAGGCCAATTTCTATCCCAGAATCATAGATCTGCGCGACCCTTTTTCACGCAAGGAATTTCACCAACGTTATCCGCAAGCGCGAATCCCCCTGCTTAAAGCACAAAATGAACAGCTGATACCCGAATCCAGCATTATTATCGAATACCTAGATAGGCATTTTAATAACAGTACCCAGTTGCTCCCCCAAGAACCGCAACGCAACTTACAGGTGCGTTTGTTCGATCGCATCATAGACAATGATATTAATAACCCATTATTTCAATTAGAAAAGTTGAAGCATACCGAGGACAGCAACGAGTTCGAAATCAAACAATTAGAGAAACAACTACTGACACAGTTTCAACGCTTAGACGCGCAACTCACACAACATCATTGGGTCTGTGGCGACAGCTTTACCTTAGCCGACTGTGCACTCATCCCTTGTTTAAGCTATAGCTTCCAACATCTAAACCTATTGGATTTAGATGAAATCGTGCGCTATTGGCAGCAGGCACAATTGCGTGGCGCTTGGATGTTAGTACAAGAAGAGGTGTTACTGGCTGAAATGGAGGAAACGGCGGGAATAAGAGGCATACCTTAGCGGGTAAGTCATGCCTCAACACAATCACATATTGCGTTCTTTCTTCAACTGCAAGAACGCTTTCCACTTCACGACTTCTGGCGGCAACTCAGGTGCAGCATCGGTATAACCCGCCTCTTTCACTAACACATCTAGCGGCACTTGCTTACCTTTGCACACGAACACGCCGCGCACATGCACGATACAATGTAGGCCACGTTCGCTCACAAAGCGTTGTTCAATATAGAAATATTTCTCATCCCAACCGACGACTTTGGTTTCAATTTCAAAGGTTTTTAGCGGCTTGATATCGCGAATATAGGTAAATTCGGCGGCGTTAACTATCGGCATCCACTTCAACTTTAAGAAACGTTTCAGTAGACCCATCTCGGCCAACATATAAGTCCGCGCCAGATCCATAAACGCGGGATAGCGGGAGTTAGTCAGATGGAAATTGATATCGCAATCGCTCGGTAAAGCACGATAAGTGATACGGCTTGTGCCTAGAAAATCAATTTTACGGCAGTGACGCGTGCGCCAAAATAACAACCAAAACAAACGAAAATACAGATTCATAACGAGTCGCCCTTGGAATAAGAGCCACAGGCTAACAGAGGTCATACCACAGGGCAAGCGTGAATCAGATCACAAAAAAGACGCCCTAAGGCGTCTTTTTATCGTTCAACTAAGCTCATTGGTCTGAGATAACCAGCCAGTTAAAATTGGCAAGTTTATCTTTTATCGCAATAGCTTACGCATTAAATCTATGCCGCAATGCCCGAATGTCTTAACAGGGCATCGATATTCGGCTCACGTCCCATAAACTGTTTAAACAAGTCCATAGGTTCGGCTGAGCCACCCATTTCGAGGATATTGTGCAGGAAGCGACGACCCGTTTCAGGGTTGAAAATCCCTTCCTCTTCGAAGCGAGAAAACGCATCCGCCGACAGCACTTCTGCCCATTTATAGCTGTAATAACCCGCGGCATAACCGCCCGCAAAAATGTGGGCAAAACCATGTTGGAAACGGTTAAAGTCTGGCGGCGTTAATACGGCGACCTGACGACGCACTTCGTCTAAGGTTTCTTGAATGCGCGCGCCTTTAGCGGGGTCGTATTCGTGGTGCATTCTAAAATCGAATAGCGAGAACTCGAGTTGGCGCAGCATCATCATGCCAGATTGGAAGTTTTTCGCCGCCAGCATCTTATCTAACAAGGCTTTAGGTAATGGCTCACCCGTTTCGAAGTGACCAGAAATTTCGGCTAAGGCTTCTTCCTGCCAGCACCAGTTTTCCATAAATTGGCTCGGTAACTCGACCGCATCCCAAGGCACACCATTGATACCCGACACGCCTGCAACATCGATTTTGGTCAGCATGTGGTGGATACCATGGCCAAATTCGTGGAACAGGGTCGTCACTTCATCGTGGGTGAATAGCGCAGGTTTGCCATCGACCGGACCATTAAAGTTACAGGTCAAATAGGCCACTGGCTTTTGCAATCCATCGGCGGTTTGACGGCGAACACGGCAGTCATCCATCCAAGCACCGCCACGTTTACCTGTGCGGGCATATAAGTCGAGGTAAAAACTGCCTCTGTGTTCGTCAGTTTCGTCGAAAATATCGAAGAAACGCACGTCTTTATGCCAACGATCAAGGTCTTTTTGCTCAACGATTTTAAGGCCGAACAAACGCGATACTGTGTAGAACAAACCCGAGAGCACTTTATCTTCAGGGAAGTAAGGACGCAGGATTTCCTGTGAAATCTCATACTTATGCTGCTGCAACTTCTCGGCATAGAAACTTAAGTCCCAAGAGGCCATTTCGCTCACGCCGTATTCCGTCTCGGCAAAAGCTCTCAGCTCGGCCACTTCTGCCTTAGCTTGATCCTTTGAGCGCAGCGCTAACTCGTTTAAAAATGCCATCACCTGCGCTGGCGTTTCAGCCATTTTCGTCGCTAGGGATTTGTCGGCAAAACTGTCAAAACCGAGTAACAATGCGAGTTCGTGGCGCAAAGCAAGGATTTCGTCCATCAGCGGGCTGTTATCAAACTCGCCAGCATTAGGGCCTTGATCCGAGGCGCGCGTAACGAAGGCGCGGTAACACTCTTCCCGAAGACTGCGGTTTTCACTGTAAGTCATGACAGGTAAATAAGAAGGGAAATCTAAGGTAAACAACCAACCGTCTAACTCACGCGCATCGGCCATCGCCTTAGCGGCGGCTTTGGCAGACTCTGGCAGGCCCGCAAGCTCAGCTTCATCTGTGATCAACTTAGTCCAAGCTTGGGTCGCATCCAGTAATTGATTCGAAAAGCCACTGGTGAGTTCAGAAAGACGTTTGACCATTTCGCCATAACGCACTTTTTGCGCGTCATCTAAGCCAATACCCGATAGTTCAAAATCGCGCAGGCTGTGTTCAATCACCTTCTGCTGGGCTTGGCTTAATTGTGTAAATTCATTCGATGCACGCAGGGCTTTATAGGCTTGATACAAACCTTGGTGTTGACCAACATAGGTGCCGTATTCCGACAATAGCGGCAAACAAGCATCATGAGCAGCGCGCCATTCATCTGTGCTGGTCACTGAATTCATATGAGAAACGGGCGACCAAATTTGGCTCAGCTCATCGTCAACCTGTTCTAGTGGCGCGACCAAGTTGTCCCAAGTGTAAGGACCTTGATTCTGCAGCACTTGATCAATCTTAGTGCGGCACTGAGCAATGGCATGCTCAACGGCGACTTGAATATGTTCCGGTTTAATCTGTGAAAAAAGCGGTAATTTTGCGCCGCTAAGCAAAGGGTTGCTCATATTGACTCCTCAACAATCTGTATCACTTATAGATAAGGGCTAACGGGCTATTTATCAAGGCAAGAAAACCGATTGCCCCCTTCGAACGCCTTGCTAACGCTATTTCTGCTTAAAAAAAGTGAACTCGTTCGCATTTAGCATTTACGCTTAATGTACCTAAGCATTATTGTCGGCTTGATCGCAAATCGAATCAATTCGCATTAACACTTATCTATGGGGAAGGTATTCTCGCCTTAACAAACGCATTTCTACCTAAATCAGCAAAAATATGGCAACACACTCAGTAAAACTGATGGCGAGCATCCTCTGCACTTTAGGCATCAACGGCTTGAGTGACAACGCATTCGCCAATGAGAGCATCGAGAGCATCGAGAGCATTTCAAGCGCAGGATTGCCCAGCCAGAATAGCCAAGCCTTAGCTGTAACACTGGATTTAGGTTGGGACAGTCAATACGTCTCACAGGGTCGCAATAATCTGCAAGATGGCGGCATCTATTGGCTGAATACCGCAGTCCAGCAAGACAATATCACCGTCTACGCTTTAGTTGGCCGCGGCGATAGCCAAGCCTACACTGAGTGGAATATCGGCCTTGAATATGGGTTCGATGTGGCCGAAAACCTAGAGGCTAATGTGGGTTATCAACGCATTGAAGGCTACAGCAATAGCCGTTGCCACGATAACGAGCTATTTGCCGAACTCGCTTACACAGCTGAACCTTGGCTAGTACCATCGACAAGTTATGTCTATTCCACCGAGGCGGCGGGTTACTTTGTTGAAGTGAGTTTACACAGTTATTGGCATGTCACAGATCAACTTAGCCTCACGCCATACATAACTCAAGGGTTTGATTTTAAATACCGCACAGAAGAACACGATGGCCGCAATAACCTGCAATTTGGCCTCGAAGCCAGTTATCAGCTGTCATCCTACATGAGTATCGATGGTCACATCAGCCACAGTATTGCCCAAGGAGATATTGAGCAAGAAGCGATGGCGAATGGCGATATGAGCTCGCAAGATGAGACCTATGCAGGCATCCACTTTGCGATGACGTTTTAACTCCATTCTTAGCGCTGTGGTTTTTAGCTCAGTGTTTTTAGCTCAGTATTACAACCTTCCTCAGTCAATTTATCCCACTCCATTTGGCAAAATAACGCTCACTAACTACACTCAAAACGTCGACGGAACGACTCACCATTCATATCGATTTTACCGAGGAACAGGGAATGTTAGCCCAGCACTTTTATCTCATCCGCACCGCCGTTATTGCCTTACTTCTACTTTCACTCCCAGTCATACACTCGGCTGACGCACGGCAATTACTTGAACTTGAGCCTGAATCTGAACCGAGTCTAGAGTCCTTACTACAATCGACACAAACCGCGCCTTTGCCCCTAGGCACCTTGCTCGACAGTGAGGGCAAACCGATTAATCTGCCTAACCAAGTGCAAAGCAGTTTCGAGTATTCGGCTCCCACTCTCACGCCAGCTGAGCCATCCAAAGCCACTAAATCAACTAAAGCCACGCAATCGACCAAAGCTTCTAAGAGTAAAAAACTCAGCCGCAAGCAACAACTTGCCGGCCGTGAACACGTAGCCAATGATCCCAACTGCCGCTGGCTCGATAAACGTATGGATCAGTTAGAAGCACAACTGGGCGGCCAGCAAGATAACACCGCTACGTATCAAGCCGACGAACTCAGCGCCCGCCAAAAGGAATGGCAATGTTTGAAATGTGGCGTAGAAGGTCCAGCTCAAAACGATCACTCTAATTGCCAATATCGCCGCTAGACGCCCACCCGATGAACAGCTAATGCCCAGTTCAGGTAAGTGTAAAGCTCGGGATCTTTTTCAGTCAAAGTACGGTCTTATGCGTTAGTCATGCAATGGGCTGGTCTGTTATCGCAAACCCCCCTACAATGACCTTCTGCTGTAAAGCATCTCATCCTTGAAGTAAGACGGAGAAACTCATGGCTCAACATTTTGACTATATCTGCCTAGGCGCAGGCAGCGGCGGTATCGCCTCAGCAAACCGAGCAGCAATGCGTGGCGCTAAGGTTCTACTCATCGAAGCCAAACACGTAGGTGGCACCTGTGTAAACGTAGGCTGTGTGCCGAAAAAAGTCATGTGGTATGGCGCCCATGTTGCCGAAGCGATGAACCTTTACGCCAAAGATTATGGTTTCGACGTCACTGTTAATAAATTCGATTGGAATACCTTGGTCGAGAACCGCGAAGCCTACATTGGCCGCATTCATGATGCCTACGGCCGTGGTTTTGCCAACAACAAAGTGACCCTGTTAAATGGCTACGGCCGTTTTGTCGATGGCAACACTATTGAAGTGGACGGCGAACATTACACTGCCGATAACATCCTCATCGCCACTGGCGGCGCGCCGACTATTCCGAACATTCCTGGTGCCGAATACGGTATCGATTCCGATGGTTTCTTCGCTCTGCGTGAGCAACCAAAGCGCGTTGCCGTTGTAGGTGCAGGCTATATCGCCGTTGAAGTCGCTGGCGTGTTACACGCTCTGGGCAGTGAAACTCACTTATTAGTGCGTAAACATGCGCCGCTGCGTAACTTTGACCCCATCTTAGTCGATGCCCTCGTTGAAGCCATGGCGACCGAAGGCCCAACATTGCACACCCATAGCGTACCAAAAGCTGTGGTTAAAAATGCCGATGACAGCCTGACATTAAGCTTAGAGAACGGTGAAAGCATCACAGTCGATTGCCTAATTTGGGCAATTGGCCGTTCACCAGCGACGGGCAATATCGGCTTAGAAAACACCGAAGTGCAAGTAGATAGCAAAGGCTATGTCATCACTGACGAGCAGCAAAATACGACCCACAAAGGGATTTACTGTGTCGGTGACATTATGGCGGGCGGCGTAGAGCTCACCCCAGTTGCGGTTAAAGCGGGCCGTTTGTTATCCGAGCGTTTATTTAACGGTATGACAGATGCCAAAATGGATTACAGCCTGATCCCAACCGTTGTATTCAGCCATCCACCAATCGGCACTATGGGCTTGACCGAACCAGAAGCCCGTACTCAATACGGCGACGATAACGTCAAAGTGTATACCTCGACGTTTACCTCAATGTACACCGCCGTCACGGCCCATCGCCAAGCCTGTAAGATGAAGTTAGTCTGCGCTGGCAAGGACGAAAAAGTCGTCGGTATTCATGGTATTGGTTTTGGTATGGACGAAATCCTTCAAGGTTTCGGCGTCGCCATGAAAATGGGTGCAACTAAGGCCGATTTCGATGCGGTTGTTGCTATCCACCCAACGGGCGCCGAAGAGTTCGTTACTATGAGGTAAAAGCGATTTTTGCTTTGATTTCATCATATTTAGGGCCAGCTAATGCTGGCCCTAATTGATCATAGATAGCATAAAATCATTAACTCTCACGCGACTTTCCTATAATCTCGACTGAGTACTTTGCATTTTAAACACATAGCGCGGTTATCGCTGCGCCACTGTCATCGGGATAAATAGCGTAATGCTTAAAGAACTCGCGTTCGATGGTTTGTTATTTAGTCCATTAATTATCTTTATCCCCTTAGCTTTTCTGCTTTCCTGCATCACTCGCTTGGTACTCTATCAAACTGGGCTCTATCACAAGCTGTGGCGCGAAGCTTGGTTCGAAGTTGGGCTGTTTATCTGCTATCTGGCGTTGGTCATTTACTTGCTTGGGAGTTGATTGTTCATGGGAAAAATCTTTCGTATCAGCCTCACCCTCATTGTGGTCGCGGTTGCAGGTATCGCGGGACATTGGATATGGTCACACTACCTTTATTCTCCTTGGACCCGCGACGGCCGAGTTCGCGCCGAAATCATTACCATAGCGCCAGATGTGTCCGGTTGGGTGAACCAACTGAATGTAAAAGACAATCAAGTCGTCAATAAGGGTGATGTGTTGTTCACTGTGGACGATACCCGCTACAAGGCCACAATTGCCGAATTGAATGCCAAAGCGGAAAGTCAAAAATTGGCATGGGAACTGGCAAAACATAAGTACAAACGTCGTATCGGTTTGACCAATGACAACTTAGTTAGCAAAGAAACCTTCGACGAAGCCTTTATCAATACTGAACTGGCAAGAACCAGTTATGAACTCGCACAGGCGCAATTGAACACCGCCAAAATTGACTTAGCGCGAACGCAAATTCACGCTCCCGAAAATGGCACTCTGATCAATTTAAGTCTGCGTAATGGTAACTATGTCAGCAAAGGCAACTCGGTATTTTCGCTGGTCAAACAAGACTCCCTCTATATCACAGGCTATTTTGAAGAAACCAAAATCCCCTTGGTTCACATAGGTCAAAACGCCGATGTCAGCCTGATGAGTGGCGGCCATGTCTTGCATGGCAAAGTGACCAGCATAGGTAAAGCAATCGCCAATACTAATGTCACTACTAATGGACAGTTATTGCCGCAAATCGGCCAAACCTTTAATTGGGTGAGGTTGTCGCAACGTATTCCGGTCGATATTCAGCTAGATAGCATTCCTAAGGACATAGAGCTGAGCGTCGGCATGACAGTTTCCATCCAGCTACAAACTGACAAATAGTCATTATGGCGCTGTTACTGAAGAGTTTATTCTTTCCAGACCGACGAACCCTCATCTTCGCGATTAAGGGCGTGATCTCGATGGCGCTCGCCTTATATGTGGCCATGTTCTTAAATCTAGAACGACCATATTGGGCGCTGGTGTCGGCGGTATTTCTGCAAATCCGCCCTGAAAGCGGGCTCGTGATCGAAAAGGGCTTATGCCAAATCGGCGGCACCTTAGTCGGCGCGCTCGCGGGGATTGCCATACTCAACTGGTTTACGCCCTATCCCGAACTCGCCTTAGGATTACTCGCCTGCTGGATAGGGCTAAATTCTGGGTTGTCGGCCATGGTACGCCAGCAAAACTTTGTCTATGCCTTTGCTATGGCGGGCATGACCGCCTGCTTGATAGTGCTCATTGTGATGGCAAGCCCAAGCACGGCCGATAGTGCAAAAATATTCGATGTGGCACAGTCGAGGATCAGCGAGATTGTCGTCGGGGCGATTTGCGCCGTTTTAGTCAGCTCGCTACTTTGGCCGACCAAGGTAAAACATAGTCTACAATTGCATGCTAAAAACACCATTAATCATACGCTTAACTATCTTGCATTAGAACTCGATTTACAGGGGAAACATGCGAGTCGCCATGAACATATCGACACGATTATGGAGTCAGTATCGGCGCTGAGTGACGACTCCAGCGCAGTGATTTATGAAGGCCCCGAAGGACGCGGGCAGAGCCATGCGGCGAACTTTCTCTGCAATAAAACTCTTTCGCTATTGGCGGCAATCCAAATATTTGGCCGGCTGCAACGTAATCATTCCCATCTTGTTAGCGAACCACTCGCGAAATCCTTAGCCAATATGCGCAGTAGTTTTACCTTGATGGCGCAATCGAGTGATTACCAAGAATGCTACAAAATGGCGCGCACCTTGAGGTATCAACTCCAGCAAAACCTGATGCAATACCGCGACCGCGCGCCGTTAGAGACGCGCTTACTCAAAGTCGCGATGGAATTAAGCGCCGATCTGATCATGGTGCTCAAGAGCTACAACGTGCTGACCAGTCATTCTGCGGTGCAGCTCAACGCGCCGCCGATGGAGTTTCACCGAGATCCATTAATAGGCGTTACCACGGGCCTGCGCAGCATGGCGGTGTTTGTCATTGGGGCTTCATTGTGGATTGGCACAGGGTCGAGCGCGGTCCTCATGATGATCCTGCTGCCCGTGGTCTTTTCCATCATGATGGCGCGCCAACCACTGCCAATGTTAACCACGATTTTGCGCCGTATTCTTGTCGGCATCACTATCGCGGCACCCCTCACAGTGTTTTACGCTTTACCTTTGCTGGCACAGAGTAGCGGCGATTTCGAAATCCTGGTTTTAGTGCTCGCTGGGCCGTTTTTTATCGGCTTACTCGCCTTGGCGAATCGACCGACCTTGCCCTATGGGCTCGGCATTTGCGTGCCGTTTGCTGTGTTAGTGCAGCCCAGCAATACCATTTCATTTGCGATAGAAAACACCGTCAGCAATGCCTTAGCAATTTTTGTTGGCGTTACTGTGCTGTATTGGTTGTTTAAATTGATTACCGAACCTAGCCAGCGGTTGATGCAATATCGTCTGCTGCAATCCATCCAAAAAGATCTGGTGCATATCGCGCAGCATGATGATCCTGAGCCTTGGTTTAACGCCCGCATGGGCGATCGACTGCTGCGGATCGCCAGTTATGAAAAAGGCTCGGGCAAGAGTTCGAGGGTATTTACCGATCTGGTGTTTACGGCGCTTAATCTGGGCCATGTGTCGATTCGGATGCGGCGCATGTTGCAGGGAATTTCAGATACGCACTTAAACTTAGGCTTAGAAAATGCACTCAACCTCTGGCAACACAATTTAGGTCAGGCATTTATCGCCTGCGCCCACGGACAAGTCGCAGAAGAGTTTAAAATCAGCAGCGAGGCCTTATTACAAGCGCTGGCCCAATGTCCGTTACCCCACGAACAATTTACTATGATTATTGGGATGTTTGAACGCATCACTTTAACCTTCGAACGCACTGCCCACAGTATCGCCGAGCAGAAAAACACCTCAGAAAAATAGTCAGTTCTCAAACTATTTCCCGCCCCAAAAGCCACTCTTTTACTGCCACCAAAACCATTTAAATCCAATAGAAGCTTGATATTTGGCCGATAAAATGCCTTAATATAGTTAGATAACTAACTATATTGGTGATATAAATTCAATTATCAACCAAGGAGAAATTATGTCTACGGAGAACCCACCAGAGGAAAATCTCATCTCGCAAGTAGCAAGCTTTACCCGATTACACGCTAAGGAATCAATGCAGTTTATGTGTTTACTTGCAATATTAAGCACCTATCTCTTTGTCATTTTGAAACCGAGTATTATTCAAAATAACAAAGCGTTAGGAGAAAAATAATCAATGAATTACCTCGCTTACATTTCCTTAGCTATCTACTTTATCGTTATGCTCGCCATTGGCTTATTCGCTTACAAAAAATCCACCAGCGATGTGTCAGGCTATATTCTTGGCGGCCGTAAGGTAAGTCCACAGGTCACCGCACTCTCAGCGGGTGCGTCTGACATGAGTGGCTGGATGCTAATGGGCCTTCCCGGCGCTATGTTTTTGGTTGGTTTCGAAACCATTTACATCGCACTTGGGCTATTGATTGGTGCTCTAATCAATTACTTGGTCGTTGCACCAAAACTTAGGGTTTATACCGAGGTGGCGGACAACGCCCTCACTATCCCGGAGTTTTTTGCTAAACGCTTCGGCAATGCCAACGGCAGTATCCGTATTATTTCGGCCGTGATCATTGTGATCTTCTTTACCTTGTATACCTCAGCAGGTTTAGTGGCTGGCGGTAAATTGTTTGAGTCAGCATTTGGCCTGAACTACGACATAGGTTTAGTCGTCACACTAGCGGTTGTGGTTTCTTATACCCTGTTAGGCGGATTCTTGGCAGTGAGCCTCACTGACTTTGTCCAAGGCTGTATTATGTTTGTCGCCTTAGTCTTAGTTCCTGTCGTGGCATATCAAGAATTTACCAGCGCTGACACTATGTTGAACTTTGCGTATCAGTCGATTCCACACTTCACCGATGCGATGCAAAACGTCACTATGTTAGGGCTTATCTCAAGCTTATCTTGGGGACTCGGTTACTTTGGCCAACCGCATATTATTGTGCGTTTTATGGCGATTCGTTCAGTAGCTGACATTAAAACCGCCAGACACATAGGTATGGGCTGGATGACAGTGACCATTGTGGGTGCACTGGCAACAGGTCTTGTTGGTATCGCTTACGCCAATAAATTTGGTATGAAGCTGACCGATCCTGAAACCATCTTTATCGTGTTTTCTGAGTTGTTGTTCCATCCGATCATTAGTGGCTTCTTACTGGCCGCCATTCTGGCCGCGATCATGAGCACCATTTCATCGCAGCTATTAGTGTCATCAAGCTCGCTAACGGAAGATATCTATCGCGTGATGTCGAAGAAAGAATCTACCGAGAAAGACATGGTGAAAATGGGACGCTTTGGCGTAGCAGGCGTAGCAATTGTCGCGAGTCTACTGGCGCTCGATCGTTCTAGCAGTGTGCTATCACTGGTGAGTAATGCATGGGCAGGATTCGGTGCCGCCTTCGGTCCGTTAGTTTTGTTTAGCTTGTATAAAGCGAACCTAACCCACAAAGCCGCGATTGCCGGCATAGTGTCAGGCGCAGCTACAGTGTTGTTTTGGATTTATGCCCCGGTATTGGCAGATGGACAAGCCTTAACCACAGTGGTGTATGAAATGATCCCCGGCTTTGCCGTGAGCAGTGTGGTGATTTGGATAGTCTCGTTACTCGATACTGATCCCTGTGCCAAAACCACTAAATTATTCCATAAGGCTGGCCGTGTTTTAGCCGAAGACAGATGAGGCGCGCAGGTATGACTGACTTACCCTGGAAACGCATTGTCGTTAAGGTAGGTAGTGCCCTGATTGCACCCCACAAACAAGGTTGCAGCAGTCACTACTTACTCGGCATTGCCCAATTTATTACTTATTGTCGTGCCCAAGGGATCCAAGTTGTCTTGGTCTCTTCGGGCTCAGTCGCCGCGGGATGGCATCACTTTGGCGAGGTTGATAAACCTAGCGTCACAGTGAAGAAAGCCATGGCAGCAGCAGGTCAGGCCGATATGATGGCCACATGGAACAAGTTATTTGATTTCCCGACCGCACAGCTACTGTTAACCCACGGTGATTTACGCAACCGAGATCGTTACATCAGTATTAAAGATACGATTTTCAGCCTACTCGAACATGGGCTACTGCCTATCATCAACGAGAACGATGCCGTCACCGCCGACAAGCTCAAAGTTGGCGATAACGATAATCTCTCAGCCATGGTAGCCGCGGCGGCCGATGCCGATACCCTGATTATCTGTTCAGATGTGAACGGGCTTTACACACAAAACCCCCATGAAAATCCCGATGCACAGCTTATCAAGCAAGTGAACGAGATTAATGCCGAAATCTACGCCATGGCAGGCGGCGCCAGCAGTGCCGTCGGCACAGGTGGTATGCGGACTAAGATACAAGCCGCCAAGAAGGCGATTTCCCACGGGATTGAAACCTTTATCATCAATGGTTTCGATGCTGACTCATTCAACCAACTGTTGAAGGGTCAAAATCCGGGCACACTCTTCACTTCCCATGAAAAACCCATGCAAGAACATCTGCACTGGATGACACATACCTCGCAGGCTCAGGGCGAAGTCATTGTTGAAAATGACTTTAATATCTCCCTCGACATCCATAGCGAGCAATTGACCAGCGACGATGTCGTTGCCATCAACGGGGACTTTTCTGCCGGTGACACCATTTTAGTACGCAAAGGTGATGGTACTAAATTGGCCAAGGCCAAATCCAATTACAGCAGTTGTTTACTTAGCTTTATTACGGACCAAGACGATCGCGAGTTTGCCAGTGAATTTCAGCAAAAGACTGGACCGATCATTTCCGAGAAAAACATCGCCATTCTCGAATAAGCATCAGCCGAATAAAACTAAGCGAGTAAACATCTAAGCGGAGTAAATATGACTTTAATCAAAAACTTATCTCAAGAAGCTGCCAAAGCGGCTCTTATTCTCGCCCAAGTCGACGAACAGCTTAAAAATACTGTACTCCTCGACATGGCGCGTTCATTACGTGAAAAGTCCTACGAAATCCAAAGCGCTAACTTGATTGACCTACACAGAGCAACAGCCGATAACGTTGCCCCCGCAATGCTCGACCGCTTAACGCTAACACCAGAACGCGTAGAAGCCATGGCAGTAGGCATTGAAACCATCGCTGCCTTGCCCGATCCCATTGGCAATGAACGTTATATTGGTCAACGACCTAACGGCTTATCCATCAGCAAGATGCGCGTGCCATTAGGCGTAGTTTGTATGATTTATGAAGCGCGTCCGAATGTTACCGCCGATGCAGGTGCCCTGTGCTTTAAATCCGGTAATGCCGTGATTTTGCGCGGTGGTAAAGAGGCGCTGCACACCAGTAAAATTATCGCCACTATTTTGCAAAGCGTATTGAAACAATACGGCTTACCCGAGGCGTTAATCACTGTAGTGCCCGACCCAGATCGCGCCCTCATGTTAGAACTGATGCAGCAGCGGGATTATATCGATGTGATCATTCCCCGTGGTGGCGAAGGCTTGATTCAATTTGTGACTGACAACAGTAAAATCCCAGTGATCCAGCATTTTAAAGGCGTGTGTCATTTATACGTCGATAAAGATGCCGATCTGGATATTGCTTTGGACTTACTGCTCAACGGTAAAACCCAGCGCACAGGCGTGTGTAATGCCCTCGAAGCCCTATTAGTACACCAAGAAATTGCCGCGCAATTCCTGCCTAAAGTGGCCAAAGCGCTGGCCGAGCATAAGGTTAAAATCAATGCTTGTACCCAATCCGGTGGCTATTTTGAAAACTGTACTTATATGGAAGAAGACGATTTCGGCCAAGAGTATTTAGATCTCGAAATCGCCATTCGCCAAGTCGATCACTTCGACCATGCAATCCAACACATTGCCCGTTTTGGTAGCCAGCACACCGAAGTGATTTGCACCGAAAACGAAGTAACCGCCGCACGCTTCCAACGTGCAGTCGATGCTTCAGTGGTGATGGTCAATGCTTCTTCGCGCTTCTCCGACGGCAGCGAACTCGGTCTTGGCGCCGAAATCGGCATCGCAACCTCTAAGCTACATGCCTACGGCCCAATGGGACTCGAGTCCTTGACCGCTGAGAAGTATTTAGTCTCAGGTACAGGCCAAGTGCGGGCGTAATAGTTACCGCCTTAACGACCCAATACGTGAACACAAAAATCGAAAGCCCTGAAGCAAAATACTTCGGGGCTTTTTTATGGCAACAGTGAAATAAGAGTGCTTAATAGCAACCACTCACTAAATCCTTTATAAAACTTCCCGCGACATCCTTTACGCTACTCCATCACACTGTGATTTACCGGCTTGATAGCAACTCGGTTGGCGTGGGCAGACTGCGCCGCGGGAGCAAATCAGGCGGGCGTCGTTTTTGATCCCGCGCTCTATCCAGTTTATATTGAGGATTTTTGCGACGCTCACCAGATCGCTTTTAATGTGTTTTGGAATAGTGACTGAACCGCCACTGGCGACACAGGCATCTTTCAAATCGTGAGCGATTGAGAGAGCATCTTTGCCTTGGGCTTCAATCGCCGGATTTAAATCAATACCGGCACAGAGGACATGCGGGTTGCCTGCCGAATCTTCGACCTTAATTGACTCGCAACAGTAAATGCGTGGTTCGTTGCCTACGTTTAAAATCGAAATCTGTGCCGAAGTGCCAACCGTTGGCTCGCTGATCATCCTAAAGACGGCCCAATGCTGACAAGGGTCTTCCACTAACCGCATATTGCCCCAAGGTAGTGGAATACCGTTACCACGGTAAACGGCTTTGAGTTTGCCTGGTGCGTAAGCGTCGAAATAATGCCAATGGGGATAAGGAGAGACGACAGTCATACGCCGCATGGCGACTGAGGCTGACACTTGCAGTTGCTTGTGTACTTCAATCTCATAACCGTGGCGGTCGAGTAATTGGCGATAAGGCACTTTAGGGCACAGCAGCGCACCGGCGAAGAAGCTCGATTCAAAATCGCGCCACGCATGCAAGATATCCTGCGCGTTCAAGGTATTGGACTGCATACCCGCCTCTTCATCCACTTCTAATTTGCGACCTGAAATCATCACACTCTTGAGGCCATCTTTGTTGTGCAACACGCAATGACCTATGTGCACGGCTAAATCATATTTGAGTCTGTTGGGGCGATTTTTGAGGATTTTATTTACATAAATCGTGCTCGGCGGCTCAATAAATGAGGTGACCAACTGACGCGAACTCACGCCCATTTCATCGCTCACTTCCTGCGGCGTACTATCTATCCACTTGATTTTTAATCCCATGCCCTTAGCGATATCCATCATATCGTCCAGAGATAAGGGCATACGTTTGAGACCGACGTCTTCGGCGGCACGTTCAAGATCGGGGAAATGATTTTGATGGTGTTCTTGATGGGCGCGGATCAATAAATGGGCAAACTGCCGACCTGAGATCCCCGTCTGCGACAACATTTCTGGTATCGCGATTTGCAAAATATCATTGGAAAACAAAAAGCTAGGTTCGAGCGCCATACCGCTTATGCCGCCACGGCGGCCCTTATCTGGCGTAATAGCGCTCTCTTCGGGCACATCGTCGAGGAACCAGTCGGCATCTTTTTGAAAAACCGCGGCGATGACTGCCAGCATTCCGGCACTCGGCACACGCTTGCCACGTTCGATCATCGACAAATATGACACAGAGGGCGCACTTCCGGCGTCGACTCGAATGCATCGTGCTGACAAATCTTCCATGGTTAAGTTATTACGTTTCCGTAGGTTACGTATTTTTGTGCCTAGGAAGTGTGATTTTCTCATCAAGCTCTGGTCATTGCGCATTTTGTAAAATTCACAGTGTAAAATTTTTATTGTGAAATTGTAGTCAAAAAAAGACTAGACTACAAATTAAGCAATCGAGAAACGACTCAAGCAAACCAGCGGAGTCAGCCCATTCAAGAAATGCTTAACCACTAACCCTTAAAGCGGGCAAGCACTTAAAGCGGACAAGCCAAGTTGAAAACAAACTTTGATAAGCCAAAAGTTAAATCAAAACCCTGAATTTTTTAAATTGAAAGAGTGAGAGGAACGAGCGATGAATATGTCAATTATCAAGAGCAACCAGATCCAACCGAATCTAAGCAGCCTCATCGCAGAAGAAGTGCTAGCCGTGGCCCAAGTGAATGTCGCCGAGCACGAGAAGATCGCCAATGCGAAACAATTCCTCGACCGCCTCTTTCCACTCAACTCTGGTTCACACCAAGATGTGAGCAGCTATGTGGTTTACTATCAACACCTGTTGGCTTTTTTTGCCGACGGCAGCCACAGCGGTTTACGTCAGCCAAAACAGTTTGTGGCCTTTAACGGCACTAAAGATGCGCCTTGCGCCATAGTGTTGCAGGACCTAGGTTGCCACGTTGAACTCAGTTTCGACCGCAATGGCATGATAGGTGCGAGAGACGTTGCCAATCTGGAAGATATCCAAATCGAAACGTCATTAAACATGGTCGTCGGAACACCAGAGTCACGTTCAGCCGCATCGCGCCATTGGCTCAGCCTATTACATGCGGGTATGTCTAGCGCCAACGACACCCAAGATAAGTTGTTTACCGCAAAGGATGGCAGCGATTACAACTTGAAAAGTATCGTAAATTTATAATTTCACGCTTTGTAACCTCGCCATTTATTATCTAGCCAAGAAGATGAACTGAGCTCAGTTCACCTTCTTCAATTTACCCTCCTGCTTTGCACAATCCTCTGAGAGTCAATAAAACTGACTGACTAGATAAGTTTAATTGATTTTATTGAGGCTCATACACACAGCTATAATGCCCTCTTGCATCTGTCTCCATGATCAATCCAATTGATCGCCATTTTGTATCCGTCGCTTAATGTGAAGATCTGTGGTTGGAACGATAAACCGAATCGCTCGAGCCTAAGGCGTTATGAATTCTTCATCGACATCACAGCAAGATAATAAGACTCATCGCATCGTTTTCATCTGTGCGGGTTTGTTATGCCTCGCGCCTTTTATCTCATCGCCCATGGCGCTAGTGCTCGGTTTTACCTTAGCCAGCCTTGGTTGGGTGCCAGTGCAATGGAATATCGCTGCATTTACCAAAAAACTCCTGTCTTATTCGATCATTGGCTTAGGGTTTGGGATTAACTTAAACGCGGCGATCGAGGCGAGCACCCACAACTTCGGCCTGATTGTTGGCTCAATCTTTTTCACCCTCAGCTTAGGGTTTGTGCTCACCCGCGCCCTGAAATTTGATCATGTCACGGGCCACTTAATCGCCTCTGGTACCGCTATTTGCGGTGGCAGTGCCATTGCCGCAGTCGCTCCGGCCATCAATGCGCGTAACGCTCAAACCGCCACTGCGTTAGCCTGCGTATTTGTGCTGAACTCAGTCGCGCTATTTTTATTCCCCGCACTCGGCCACTTACTCAATATGAGCCAATACGATTTTGGTGTGTGGAGTGCCATCGCCATCCACGATACTTCATCGGTTGTCGGCGCGGCTTCGGCCTACGGCGATGAAGCCTTAAAAACCGCAACCACTATAAAACTCGCCCGCGCCCTGTGGATTATCCCGATCGCATTGGTCAGCGCTATGTTGTTTGGTGGCGATAAGCGCAAGCTTAACCTGCCGTATTTTATCGGTTTTTATTGTTTAGCCATTGCTGTGGCCCATTGGTTGCCACAATTCCACGCTGTTTATGACACCTTATTTATGGTGTCGAAACGGGCATTAGTCCTGTGTTTATTTTTGATTGGTGCAGGAATTACAGTGCAGAAAATGCGGGCGAGTGGCCCCAAACCTTTGTTGCTTGGGGTGATGCTGTGGGCAGCGATTGGTATCACGTCTTTAGTGTATATTCTTTATTTTCAATAGCTAAGATTTAACTCAAAGCCAATCTACTCTGCCGTCGGCTTCATTCGCCAAGCCCAGTAGAGGACGCCAACAAAGGCGGAGAATTCGATAAGTGAACGCACGAGTCCTGTGGTTTGCGTCGAAGCGACCAAGGCAATCAGGCAAAACACGATAATCAGCCAGTTTTTCAATTGCATCTTCCTGCAAACTTAGGGGATGCTCATTATTGTTTAGAACTAAAAACTCAGCAAATATCGATTTTCAATAACAAATAGCTATAACAGCTAAGCCAATCCTGCGTTGATTAAGCCGCCTTAGGGCTTGATGCTGCTTCATTCGCAGCAAGATCTTGATTATGTTCTTGAATAAAATCTTCCATAAACCAAGCGCAAAAAGTATGGCGTCCATCGACTGCCGCTTTACTGTAAATGGTCGATGCCTGTTGTCTGACGGTTTTTTCTTTAGTCTGGCGCACTTCGGCAATTTCTTTAAAGCTTAAGCCCTTAAGTAATAAAAATGCCACTTGCTGCTCACTCTTAGTAAAGCCCCAAGTCTCGAATTGCTGCGACACCGCTTGGCTATATTCTTGTCTGGCAGAGCGCATTTGCGTCGACATATTGTCGATTTTTTTATCCGCATGCTCCAACCGTTTAGCCAACGCTTTCACTTCGCGGGAGCGACGAATAAGGTCATAACTTAAGTACATGGCACCAATCACAGTGAGCACTAATAACATGGCTTCCTGCACAATATGCCATTGGGGAATGCCCAATTGAATGTCGGAAGTGATGTCAAAAAGCTTAAAGCATATGATCAAGGCCAACAGACCAATAATGACAAGATCCTTCATCGAAAAACTCCTAAATAAAAGCAAAATCAACCCATTAATTTATGGGACATATGTACCATAGACGGTTTTATGATACATGTCCCCCACGACTTTCGCCCACCAATCCCTACACTGACAGCACACTTTATTACCATAGAATCGTCCTATGTCTGTCAGTACGTCTTGTATCAAGTTATGTCTGTTGGCGACCTTAGTCAGCAGCAATTTCCTGTGCCACGCCGCTAATTCCGAGCTATCTCAAGCACTCACCACCAGCCAAGCAAGATTACATTCTCTATCTCAATCGGGCGGCCAGTTACCGCAATCACAAATAAGCTTAAGCAGCTCATCTTGGCTCAATGGCCTGCCGAGCATTAGCCTGAGTCACTTAGGTAGCCTAGATAATGGTAACAGCTACGAGCAGGAACTCTCACTCAATTTGCCAATAAAATCCCCTGCTATGCACAGCAGCGATAAGCAAATTAAGCAACTCACCCAAGGCATTCAGGCGCAACAAGTCGCGCTGCAAGGCCTGTATTTATCGGGATTATTGCGACAAAGCCTGTGGGAACATCGTCTTGCCGCAGTGAAACTGGCCCAATTAGATCGCAAGAGCCAATTACTCGACAGACTCCATAATCAGCAAAAGCAACTCACAGATGCGGGCGAACTGCCTATTGCCCACATTCTCTTGTTAGAGCGCGAACTGGTGGATATTGAACTGGAGCGGGTCGACCTTAACCAGCAACAGGCTGAGGCGCTTGCCCTCTATCAACAACTCACCGGACAAGAGCAAATACCGCAGGACATAGCCGAAACCGCGCGGCCACTTTCTGCCAACAACCAACCCAATGACATGCTCGCGCAGCATCCATTATGGCAACTACTGAGCCTGCAGAAGCAGCAACAGCTACTGATCATCCAGAGCCAGCAAGCGGGGGATAAAGACCCTTGGACAATCTCACTCACGTCCAAAAATACCGCCGATAACCAAGTCGATGATCAACAGCTTGGCATCGCCGTTTCTGTGCCACTGACTTTAGGTTCTGCCCTATCGCAAACCGAATTATCCCAATGGCAACAAGCCAATACAGAGCACACGCTCAACCTCGACCGTACTTATATCGAGCTAAAAACTCAGCTTAAAAAGCTAGAGCAACAGCAACAAAACTTACACGACCAACAGACATTGCTAACCCAAGCCTTACACCTTAGCCGCACCATTACTGAAGAGCTGGCCAAGGTCAAAGACCAAAATCAAGTTAGCTACGAAGTCTGGCTGCGCCGCTATATGGATGCACTCGATACCGAATCCCGCTTGGCACTGAACCAAGTTGCCCAGCAACAACTGCACTCCCAACAACTGCAAGCCTTAGGAATTTCATTATGATGGCCAAGTACGGCGCATGCCTTTTCTGTTTATCCGCCAGTGTAGCCACGTTAGCGCAGGCTGAATCCCTAACAATTAGTTCCCTCGGTAATTTAGACCTGAGTTATGTGCAACCACAGAAAGTCGCCAGCTATGAGGGCAGCCCATTGCCCGCGCAGGTTGAAATCCTCCCCGGTAATGATTACTGGATCAGCACGCCGGAGAATATCCAGCAGATCAGCTTCCTCGTCGGCCAAGGCCAGCTCGTTACTAAGGGCCAGGCGATAGTCAAACTGACAGGGCCAGAAGTGTTCCACTACCTTGCCCAAGTCGAAGCCGCTGGCAGCTTATATCAACTGGCAAAAAGCCGTTATGAGCGTAATAAACCCTTATTAAACAATGGCAGTATCAGCGCCGAAAAATGGCGCGAGATCAGCCAAGACTACTTCAGCACTCACCTCGAATACGAGCACATGCAGCATTTTATGGAGATAGTCAAAAGCACAGATGCCACCACAGACTCCCTAGTGGTGGGCACACCAGTGGCGGGAATCGTTAAACTCAACCAAGTGAATGGACCTTATATGGCGGGTTCACAGCTATTTTCACTGGTGCCTAGCGACAGTATTCGCGTCAAAGTCAGCGTGCCTATGAGCCAGTCACATTCGCTCTCGGCGGTGAACATCAATCAGTGCCATATCGCCATTGAGTCCATGTCGGCCATCGCCGAAGGTGCCTTCGTGACCGCTTGGTCATCACCCGTGCCGCAGGAGTGTAACTTACTGTTAGGACAACAGATCACTGTGATACCCGAGTATCAAAAGGCGGTGTATTTATTGCCTAAAAATAGTGTTTTTAGTTGGGAGCAAGATAGCCAAGTCTTCACTAAAACCGCCGACACGCTCACCTCAATTACGATCGATATTCTCGGTTCAACCCCTGAGCAATATATCGTTGAAAGCGATCAAGAACTCAGCCAAATCCAAGTGTTATCCCAGTCGGTTGCCGCAGTTAAAGGCATAATGCTTGGCCTAGGAGGCGAATAAGATGTTGACCTCAGTCATCCGCTTTTCGCTCACGCAGCGCCTATTTGTGCTGATTGTGGCGCTGATTATTATGTTAGCGGGAGCGCGAGCCTGGTTTTCCATTCCCTTGGATGCCTTTCCCGATATTTCGCCCACCCAAGTGAAGATCATCCTCAAGGCGCCCGGTATGACACCGGAGGAAATTGAAGCGCAAATTACCGTGCCGATTGAAACCGAACTGTTAGGTATTCCCCATCAATCGATTCTGCGCTCGACAACTAAATACGCCATCAGCGATATCACCCTCGATTTCGACGAAGGCACAGATATCTATTGGGCGCGCCAACAGGTAAGCGAGCGCATTGCCTCCGTGTGGGACAGTTTTCCTGAAGGTGTGACGGGGGGCGTAGCGCCAATGAGTACGCCGCTCAGCGAAATCTTTATGTTTTCACTCGAAAATCCCAATCTATCGCTGATGGAAAGACGGCAATTACTCGAATGGGAAATCCGTCCGCTGCTGCGAACCGTTGCCGGTGTGGCCGATGTGAATATCCTCGGTGGCTATGCCAAAAGCTTTAGTGTGACCCCTAAACCTGCGGCCATGGCGGCTGCAGGCGTGAGCTTTGCGGCGCTGCAACAGGCGATCGTTGAGAATAATCACAACGAAGGTGCAGGCAAGCTCACCATTGGCACAGACACCATAATAGTGCGCGCCGAAGGCCGCATCGATGACATCGACGAGCTCAAACAATTAGTGATCAAGGCCGATGATGCCAGAGTGTATCGACTGCAGGATTTGGCCGATATTCAAATTGGCCACTTAGCCCGCTATGGCGCAGTGACTAAAGACGGCAACGAAACCGCCGAAGCGTTAATCATCGCCCTGAAAGACGCTAATACAGCACAAGTAGTCAAAAACATTAAGGAAAAGCTCGATCAAATCAGCCTAACCTTGCCAGAAGGCAGCCAGATAAACACCTTTTACGACCGCGCAAATCTGATCAATACCGCGATTGATACCATCTCCAATGCCTTATTCGAAGCCGTAGTGCTAGTGATCATCTTGCTGGCGTTGTTTTTAGGTAACGTGCGCGCCGCATTGGTCGTGTCACTCTCGCTACCACTCGCCGCGCTGATGACGTTTTTGATGATGGATTACTTCAATCTTTCTGCGAACCTAATGAGCCTAGGCGGGCTAGTTATCGCCATAGGCATGTTAGTGGATTCATCTGTGGTCGTAGTCGAAAACATGGTGAATCTCATCGCGACTAAGCAGAGATTACCGCGGCTGCATTTGATTTTTCGCGCGACCAAGGACGTTGCCATTCCCGTGGTGTCGGGCACTGTAATCGTCATGATAGTGTTCTCGCCCTTGCTGACCTTGAGCGGGCTTGAAGGCAAACTCTTCACCCCAGTTGCGGTCACTATCGTGTTTGCCATGCTGTCGGCACTGGTGTTGTCGTTAACTGTTATTCCGGTTATTGCTTCTTATCTCGTCAACGAAAAAGCCGCCAAGGAACCTAAGGCGATTGAAAAGCTTAAACAGCTTTATCTGGGCAGTCTCAAGAGCACGTTTAGCCATCAAAAACGCTTTATAGTGATCGCCTTTAGCTTGCTTATCGTCAGCCTAGGGCTGTTCGGGTTAGTGGGAAAAACCTTTATGCCGACCTTAGATGAGGGCGACATTATTCTGCAGCTGGAGAAGTCTCCGTCGATTTCACTCGAGGCTTCGATTGCCATCGACAAGCAGATTCAGCAAACCTTGCTGGCTAAAGTTCCTGAAATCAAACAGATGGTGGCGCGTACTGGCGCGGATGAAATCGGCTTAGATCCCATGGGACTCAATGAAACCGATGTGTTCTTAGAACTTCTGCCCCGCAGCGAATGGCGCTTTGCAAATAAAGAAGCGCTTATCGATGCGATCCGCACTGTGTTATTGGACTATCCCGGCGTTAATTTTAACTTCACTCAACCGATACAAATGCGCGTGTCCGAAATGCTCACCGGCAGCATTGGCGACGTGGCGATTAAGGTCTTTGGTAATGATATCGACACCTTAGGTCAGCTCACGAGCCAAATCCAACAGCTGGTTAATGCCACCAACGGCAGCGTCGATGTGAAAATGGCGATGATCGAAGGCAGTCCTTTTATCAACCTCACCTTAGATAACGAGCTCGCCCGAGGCTTTGGCATGAGCACCATGGAGTTTGCCCGCTACCTGAAAAGCCAGCTCGAAGGCGTGATCGTGACCGAAGTGCTACAAGGTAAAAAGCGCACACCCGTGCTGATTGCTAACAATCAGAGCCACTTAAGCAGCATTAATGAACTTAAAAATCAGTTACTAGTGATGCCAGATCACTCCTTAAAACGCCTGAGTGATGTCGCCACCTTAAGCTATAAGCAAGGCCCCATCCTTATCGAGCGTGAGCAAGGGAATCGCTTTTCAGTGATCACCACTAACGTGCAAGGTCGCGATATCGTGAGTTTTGTAGAAGAGCTCAACGCTAAAATTGCGCAGGAAATCAAACTCCCGAGCGGTTATAGCGTGAGTTTTGGTGGCGAGTTTGAAAACCAACAGCGGGCCACCAGCAATTTACTACTAGTGATCCCCATTGCTATCGCACTGATCACTTTGATTTTATTCACGACATTTGGCTCGCTTGCCAAAGCGGGCTTAATTCTCGCCAACGTTCCCTTCGCTATGATGGGCGGCATAGTTAGCCTGTATTTGTCGGGAGAATATTTGTCAGTGCCCGCTTCGGTTGGCTTTATCGCCCTGCTCGGCGTCGCTGTGCTCAATGGCGTGGTGATGGTCAGCTATTACGAACAAACCAAGCACATGTTCAGCAACCTGCGCGAACGGGTGGAACAAGGTGCGGTGCGGCGTTTACGCCCCATTTTGATGACGGCGACAACGGCCATGTTTGGTCTTATGCCACTAGTGTTTGCCTCAGGTCCTGGGGCTGAAATTCAAAAACCTTTAGCGATTGTGGTGATTGGCGGTCTGCTCACTTCAACCATTACCACACTGTATTTACTGCCAATTCTGTATTTTTGGCTGGAGAAACGTAAATGAGCACAGAACAACTGTTAGTACTGATCGCCCAAAATGATATTAAGGACGACATAGTCGATACCTTGATAGAGTTAGAGTTTCTATCGGGCTTTAGCCTAGGGAATATTTGTGGTTTCAGCCGTGAACACAGCCATTTTAATATCAAGGAACAAGTGGAAGGTTATCGGGAGTTCTGCAAATTCGAAATCATGCACCCCGCTGCACAACAAGCCGCGCTGCTCACTGCTTTGGCGCTGGTCTGCAAACATAATCCCTGTCGCTATTGGATTATGCCCATTTATCAAAATGGCACTCTGTCTTAATCTAGATTGATGTTGATCTCACTGAGCAAGGCATACTCACTTTGTTACTAAAGTCAGTATGCCTTTAAAATAGCTAAAGAATTGGCGTTGGACGCCGCACTAAAAAACCACTCAGGACCGATAAAATGCAGTAAGCGGTAAAGAAGTAAAAACCGTTTTCAAATTGCGCCTGTGTTTTTAACATTTCCCCCATGCCACCTGAGGCGTTCCCCGCCATAAAGGTGATGATCAGCGCTACCACAAACACATCGGCCATCGACCACTTGGCGAGTAAGTTGACGACGGCATTAATCCTCAGTTTCAGGCCAATCGAGCTAACACATTGCTGTGCCAGCATTAAACTCAACTTCAAGGCAGGCACCACCACGCTGAATAACATGACTAATCCCGCGACGAGCCCATTACCAGAGTGATAAAGTTCGGTTACCGTCCCCCAAATACTACGAGTCTTCTGCAGCACTTGGACTTCGCCCTTAAGGCTATTAAACCCAAGCAAACCACTGACCATGCTTAACATACCGCGGGCACTGTCACGCCCAGAGTCCTCATCAAATCTTTGGGCAACTTGCTCTATGCCTTGTTCCGCCAGCTTGGCCTTATCGATACTGCCGCTGATACTCAAAATAGGTTGAGTCACCCCAGGGATTAACAAAGCCAAGGATAAGATAATGATAAAAATAGGAAATAGAGATTTCATAGCACTGTTCATAGCATTGCTCGACCAGAGAAATACTTTCAGTTTACGGTTTTTAGCTCAGGCTCTGCAATCATTCACACCAGCCATCGACTCAGATGACCGGCATTTAAGGTAGGATTTGAAGATTAATAGAAAGGAGTCGGATCGATATCTAATGTACTCGGTGACACACCGCGTTCAATATAAAGTTCAGATTTTAATAAATCCACCATAGCGACATCAGTGTAACGTTTTACTTTTAAAGAATAAAAACACTTTACGATTGGATGTAGCGCATCCCTATCTTTCGAGGCCCAAACAATACCAACACGACCATCCGATAATTCAACTAAGGAACCCACAGGGTAAACACCAATACAACGAATAAACTCATAGACCAATTCTTGATCCAAATGGAATGGCGTCAGACTGAGTAAAATTTTAAAGGCCGCGGCAGGGCTCATCGCCTCTTTATAACATCGCGTTGCTGTTAAAGCATCGAAGATATCGACTATACAACTCATACGGCCATGGCGGGGGATTTCATCACCCTTCAAACCCCTTGGATAACCTCTGCCATCTAATTTTTCATGGTGCATTAAGCAGATATCTTTACTGATCTGCGACAGACCAGTAGTTTCGTTCATAATTTCAAGCGCATACACTTGATGCAGCTTCATATGTTCGAACTCTTCCGGCGTCAGTTTGCCCGGCTTATGCAGCACTTTATTGTCGACTTTAATCTTGCCAATATCGTGCAAAATCCCGCCGACCGCCATTTCCCGTAACATGACGCGATCTAGCTTTAAGTATTTACCAAAGGTCACCAGCAGAAAGGCGACATTCACTGAATGTTCAAGTAGATAGGCATCTTTTGAACGAAGTGCAGACATACATTTAAGCGCATCATCATCCAACATCACTGACTCTATCATGGTATCGGCTAACGCTTCGAAGGGAGCTACTTCGATGGCTTTACCTTCGAAGGTCTCAGATAAGACTTTACGAATGAGGTCTTTCGCTTCGGTAAGCATGACTTTAGCTTGAGCTTGTTGCTTATCGCGGCTAATGAGTGCTTTTTTATTGTCAATTTGATTATCGTTAGTGATTTTTTTCTTTAACCCACAATGTTCAGCCGAACGATCAGCGTCTACCCAAACAAATTTAATACCACTTTTAGCTAACTTTAAAATCGCATCCTTGTGTTTAATTTGTCCTGCATTTGCAATAGCAAGTTGACCTTTATCATTTTTGTCTATGGCACTGACAAACATACCCAATGTCAGCTGTGACACTGGTAATTTGATAAGTTCAACTGATTCTGCCGACTCACTCATATCTACAACCCCAAGGATGATGTGCCTGAATAAAATATCAACTTAACCATACGACATTAAAGCGACTTACGCTCAAATGTTCTGTTGTTATTTTTGATTATTATAGAACAGACGTGAAGGGCATTCTAAGACGAGGATTAGAAAATCACCATAGACTTTCTTGGTAAACAAAATGCCTTAAACAGTATGCGATGGAATAAGAGCTCAAGGCTTAGGCAAGACCCGTTTCACACTCTCACTTTTTCAATAAATGCCTAAGGGCTAGGCATTCGAAACCAGCGACCATCCAGCGGCGATATTGGCAGTTGTAGCAGGAGCGGGGCTCATCGTCGATCTGCTCGTCTTCATCATCTGGGATAAAACGCGTGCACAGTTTGGCAACTTGCCTCGCCTGTGGATATTGAGCCAGTCCCGCCTTAAAAATCCAGCGGTCATCCTTTAATTCAAATGCATGTTCGACCAAGTTGAGATCCATTTAGCACTCTCTTTTTAAACTCTTTCACTAAACTTGCTCTAGTAGGCTTGCAGGGCTTGCTTGCCCGCATTGCGCCATTGCTCTGCCTCTCGATGAACGAGCAATACAAACTGGTGATCAAGGTATACGGCTTTCACTTTGCCCTTCAGCTGTACTCGCTCATCCAGCGCAAGTCGATACTTGTCCATGCTCATCACAGCATCAAGCCCGGTTTGTTCTAGGATATCGGCAACGCTGAGTTCGAGTGAAACATCCTCAAATTGGCCAAGTTTAATCTGGCCTTTTACCCTGCCGTCGCTGCCCATCAAACGTAGCCCTAATCCCGCTAACGCGCCAATAACACCTTGGCCTGTGCCGCCATGTTCGGTCAGTTGAATATTAAGTTGTTCCGCCAAATCATAGGCCGCCGCTTTCGTAATCACTTCAACCTTGGCTCTGCGACCAAAATCCATTAAAGATGCGGCATCATAGCGAGAGTCGACATCGAGTATGGCGATGCCAGGGTCTGACGCAGGAGCCGATTCCGCAACCAAGTGCGCAACGGCATATTGGTGGATCTCGGCCTGCGTCAGTGGCGAGCGCAGCGCAAAACACATGGCACTATTATGTGAGGTATAAGGAATATCAGGGTGCACAAACAATTGATGCCGCGTCACAAAGGAAGCATGGCCGCCCGACATATTCGCGAGCAGATGGGCGATTTCCTCGGCAATTTCGCCCGTGCCCTTAGTGCCTATATCATCGGTATCGTCGATACAAATCAGCCAATTTTTCATCTGCATTTCCTAAAGCTTTAAAAAGGTTTTTAAAATTTGTCACGGTGTAACAGGTCGTGGGCTTTTAATCGCGTCAACACAGGCGGTACAAGCAAGGCGCCCAGAGTGGCAAAAAAGCCGCCTTTTAATACACTCAAGCCCCATTGAATCATCACTACATCCAGCGCCATGCCCGCGAGCATATTGGTGAGTGCCACTTTACCTGCCCAAGCGATACAGCCTGCAATGCCTAAGATCACGCAGCGCCAATGCAAGTTCATACTGAGCGGCAAGAGTAAGGCGACGAGATCCATTGCTATGGCAGGCAAGGCAAACTTCAGTAAAATCATAGGCCCGCCTTTACCTACGCCTAAAGCCATAGCCACTATGCCCGCGATAGCACCGCATGCCGTCATACTGCCGAAACGACCTAACACGCCGTAACAGATCAGATAAAAGAAGCTCATCAGGAACATGCTGTGTCCAGACAAGCCCAACTTAAGCCTTAACATGCCCGTTAATGCCACCAGCAAGGTGGCGCAAAAGCCGACAAATAAGGAGTCTTGTAGACTCAGCGGGATTTTTTTAGTCATTTTTGTCTCTCGGTGAATGCCAATGTGTTGGCCGTTGCGCTAAACCAAAGTGACGGCTCTGCGCTGCAACGGCCATTTGGCGAGATAATTTAAGCAATTGGATTAAAACGGGAAACAACACGCAATACACCAACTCGGACCAATTTTTAGGGTTACGCAGCGCCTTAGGTGTAATGCGTGCCCCGCGCAGACACTGGATCTGATATATCTCGCGAATTTCATCTGCCATATAGGGCAATAAACTTAAGGATGCCGCGACCACAAAGGCCCACTTGGTCGGTAAAAACGCACTTAACACTTCACCAATCCGCTCGGGAGCCGCCGTAATACACAACCACCAACCGGGAATGGTCGCCAAAATAATACGCGCAACCACCACGGCGCCTTGGGCTAAATGTTCAACGCCATAGAGGATTAAATACAGACTCAAAGTAATGCTCAATTGCACTAAACCTAGCTTTAGCACGCCCCAAATACTGCCGCGCCGCAGCAAACCGTGGATAACAAGCAGTCCATTAAGCCCTGCTAATGGCAAGAGTAAAGCAGCAGGCAATACAAAAGCACAGGCTGAGAGCACGCACACCAATAGCAGCGACAACGCACAAAGTGCCGTTTCCCGCCGCTCATAACTCCAATGCCGCAGCGCGCGTAGGCGCCGACAACTAGCCCACATAACGCTCTCCTGTTTCAATCAATTCCTCCACCAATAAACCATTACGCAAACTCAATTGCCGTGATACAGCGCTGTGTTCAATGCTTCTGTGACTGCTGAGCAAAATAGCGCAACCTTGCGAGCTTAACCGCTTCAGCAAGTACCACACCTTGCCGTAGTAATGCTTATCCATCCCCGCCAATGGATCGTCCAAAAGCAATACTTTAGGGCGTAAACAGGCGAGTGACGCTAAGGCAATCAAGTGCTGTTGACCGTAGGATAATTTGTGGGGCGACAGCTGAGCTAAGCTAAATAAATCCAATTCATCCAACATCTGCGCCGCGCGTTCTTTGGGGAGTTCAAAACGCCTAAGGCTAAACTGCATTTCGGCGAGCACGCTGGTCTCGAATAATTGTCGACTCGGCCTTTGCATCAGCAGACCCAGCTCAGCGCCATAAATCCCCAGCTTAGGTCTTCGCCCGAGCACTTTAAGCGGAAGACGCTGCCTTGAACTGAGTACGCCAGCTATGGTTTTCAACAAACTAGTTTTACCTGAGCCGTTATCTCCCACTAAGGTCACTATCTCACCCGCCTGCAATTGGAATCCCTGCGGACACGCAAATAATGTAGGACAAGCATCGAAGCCAAACTCAAAGGCTTCGGCGCTAACCAAGACTTTACCTAAGTGCTCAAACTTAGGCTGATTTCGCCACGCAGGCGCCTCAGTTTGCGGCGCATCGGTCACGGTATAAATGCCTTCGGATAACTTGCCCGCCTCTAACTGCCAGTAATGCTGAATAATCTCAGCGAAGGCCGAGGCGTTATGCTCAACCAACACTAGCGCCATGCCATCTTGGATAAGATTGCGGAGCACGACCAGCAGCTCACTCACACCGTGATCATCGAGTTGCGCCCAAGGCTCATCAAGCAGCAGTAAATGCGGCTCGCACACCAGTTGGGCGGCAATCATTAAACGATATTTTTGACCGAGGGAAAGCGTGCTGACCTGGGTATCGAGGCGCAGATACAAACCCACACGCCGTAGCGCCAATTGCACTTTAGGCAGCATTTGCTCAGCGGGAATGCCAAGGTTTTCTAAGGCGAAAGCCACTTCGGCGCCAACGGTTTGCCGAAGCAGCTGAGTTTGCGGGTCCTGCATCACCAGACCCGTAACCAGTTGAGGATAACGCCAGATGTCGCCTTCATGCGGGCGATTTAACACGCCCGCCAGTAGGTTTAGCAGACTCGATTTCCCAGAGCCCGTAGGACCGCTCACGCAATGGCATTGGCCGGTGCCAATGGCCAAGTTTACCTCCTGCAATACAGTCGGTAACTGGCTGCCATAGTTGAAACTAACGCCTTCGAGCGCTAGGAGTTTCATCTTAGATCTGCCAGTTCACACCGATGAAGATCTGTCGTCCCGCCTGTGGCAGGGCTTCACTCTGGTAGTAGTTTTCATCCAGCAAGTTAGTCGCACGTAGGTAAACATCTAACTTGTCACGAATTAATGGCTGTACCAGATTTACGTCCACTAAGGTGTAGTTGTCTAACGACTGCTGTTGATATTGCGTCTGACCGCCAACCTTCACCTGCGTCGCATAAACTTGGTCTAAAATACGCTCCACGTTGAGGTGAACTTGAGTCTCGAAGGGAAACTCGTAACTCATCTGCCAACGTAACTGGTGACGTGGACGATATTGCAAGGCATCTAAGGTATCGTCGCCGTCTATCTCTTCTGAATCGAGAAAACTATAAGAGAAGCTCAGATCTAAGTGCTCAATCGTATGGTTATTGATTTGGAAATCTACCCCTTTGAACTTATAACGCCCCATATTTTGGTAGAAACCATCGACATCCTTGGCGATGTAATTTTTCGCATCCGTGTAATAGCCATAAAGGGAGAAATCGGTACTCGCCGGCAGATTCTGCTCTAAACCCAGCTCCACATGCTTAGACTCTTCGGCTTCTAAATCACGATTACCAGATAGCTGCGAATAAAAGTTCACCATAGACGGGAAACGCACTTTACGTGCCACACTTAAACTTAAGCGAGAATCCTGCGCCGCCTGCCAATAACTGGAGGCCATGGCCGAATAGTTACCATCGGTACTATCTGTGGTGTCGAGTGAATGGTAAGCGCCACCTAAGGTAAAGCCGTACTGCAGCTCAGATTGGTACTGATACTCAGCCGCGGCTGTATATAACCAGGCAGAATCATTTAAGTTCTCGGCGC
>NZ_JAUOET010000004.1:0-267704 GCF_031932075.1 Shewanella sp. SP1S2-4 | reverse complement strand
CTGATCATATTGTTTAGCGAATATCACCCACTCGCAGAGCTTTAGCTCAGACGTTTCAGCTCATAGAGCAAATCAAGTGCCTGTTTTGGCGTTAAGTTATCGGGATTAATACTACTCAACTTAGTCAAGGCCGGATTTTCAATTGGTTCAGGTAACGCGAGTAAGCTTTGAATAGGCGTCCTCGTACCTTCAGCTTGATGATCGCGGCTTTCTAATTGCTGCAACTTATGCTTAGCGGCTTTAATTACCTTATTTGGCACACCGGCAAGTGCCGCAACTTGTAAACCGTAGCTTTTACTGGCGGCGCCTTCTTGTACTGCATGCATAAAGGCGATGGTATCATCGTGCTCTATGGCATCAAGGTGCACATTGTAAACACCTGCCATTAATTCAGGTAACTGAGTTAGTTCAAAATAATGGGTGGCGAATAGGGTCATAGCGCCGACTTGCTGGGCTAAATACTCTGCCGCCGACCAAGCGAGCGATAAACCATCATAGGTGGATGTGCCGCGGCCGATTTCATCCATTAACACTAAGCTACTGGCGGTGGCGTTGTGTAGAATGTTGGCGGTTTCTGTCATTTCTACCATAAAGGTTGAACGGCCAGAGGCCAGATCGTCAGAGGCGCCAATACGGGTAAAGATACGATCGATAGGGCCTATCAGTGCGCGATCTGCTGGCACAAAACAGCCAATGTGGGCCATCAGCGTGATCAAAGCGACTTGACGCATATAGGTCGATTTACCGCCCATGTTAGGTCCGGTTACAATCAACATACGTCTTTGATTGTGCAAGGTGACTGGGTTAGCGATAAACGGTGTTTGACTCACACGCTCCACCACTGGGTGACGACCAGCCTCTATCTGTACGCCGATATCTTGGCTCAGCTCTGGGCAAGTGTAGCCTAAGGTTTCGGCGCGCTCAGCAAAGTTACTTAACACATCAAGTTCTGCCGCCGCTCGAGCAAAAGCTTGTAATTCATGTAATTTTGGCAGAATAAGATCAAATAATTGTTCCCATAACTGCTTTTCGAGTGCCAGTGCTTTACCTTGGCTCGAGAGCACTTTTTCTTCGTACTCCTTAAGTTCAGGCGTGATATAACGCTCCATATTCTTAAGGGTTTGACGTCGTTGGTAATTGAGTGGCACTTGCGAGGATTGCAAGCGACTCACTTCGATGTAATAGCCGTGTACACGGTTATAGCCGACTTTAAGTGTGTTGATACCTGTACGTTCTTTTTCTCTGGCTTCGAGTTGTACTAAGTAATCGCTCGCACCTTCGCTAAGACTGCGCCATTCATCTAATTCGCTGTTGTAGCCTTCACGGATCACTCCGCCATCGCGGATAAGCATGGGAGGATTATCGACTATCGCGCGCTCAAGTAAGGCTTGTTCAGCGGGGAACTCACCTAAGTGTTGCCGTAATTGAGTCGTGTGCGGCGCGCTCAGTGTGCTTAAACTCTGTTGTAATTCAGGTAGTAAGCCCAGCGCTTGACGTAAACGGGCAAAGTCTCTTGGGCGAGCGGTACGCAGCGCGAGTCTTGCCATGATACGTTCAATATCGCCAAGTGCTTTTAACTGTTCATGCAAACCTTCGTGGGCGGCGGTATCGAGTAGTTCAGTCACCGCCTGTTGGCGTGCTTGGATGTGTTTTGGATCTCGAAGCGGCTGATGGATCCAGCGTTGTAACATGCGGCTGCCCATAGGCGTCGCCGTGTTATCCAATACTGCGGCTAAGGTATTATCGCGACCACCGGCAAGGTTTTGAGTGAGTTCTAGATTTCGGCGCGTTGCCGCATCGAGCACTATGCTATCGGTTTGATTAAAGCGGGTAATGGCATTGATATGGGGCAGGGCTGTGCGCTGTGTGTCTTTGACGTATTGCATCAAGCAACCTGCAGCCTGCAGTGATAAACGTGCATCTGCAATACCAAAACCATGCAAGTCTTTTGTGCCAAACTGAGCCAGTAGTAACTTGATGCTAGTGTCGTAATCAAATTCCCATTCAGGGCGACGACGTTTACCTTTAAAACCGTTTAGTAGACCTAGTTCGCCAAAGTCTTCACTGTAGAGAATTTCAACGGGATTAGTGCGTTGCAATTCAGCTTCTAATGACTCTCGCGTGTCGAGCTCGGCAATCACAAAACGTCCGGATGAAACATCCAGAGTGGCATAACCAAAACCGATTTTACCTTGATAAACCGCTGCCAATAGATTGTCTTGGCGTTCCTGCAGCAGGGCTTCGTCGGTCAAGGTGCCAGGCGTGACGATACGCACCACTTTACGCTCAACTGGTCCTTTAGAGGTTGCTGGGTCGCCAATTTGTTCACATATCGCAACCGATTGACCAATTTGAACTAATTTCGCAAGATAGCCTTCCACAGCATGGTAAGGCAGTCCCGCCATGGGGATAGGATCGCCACCACTTTTACCGCGTGCTGTGAGTGAAATGCCTAACAGCTCAGAAGCACGTTTAGCATCGTCATAAAACAACTCGTAGAAGTCACCCATGCGATAAAACAGTAACATGTCGTGATGTTCTGCTTTCATGGTCAAGTACTGACGCATCATAGGAGTATGTTTTTCTAAATCATCGGTATCAATTACATTCATTAAATCGTTATCGTCCGTTGTGACTGCCGTGGTTATGTGGGATTAAGCGCTATGGAAGCAGAAGACTGCTGTACAATTTTCAGCTAAAAAGACCACGCAAAATTTGCTGCGCCAATCTTAGCAATAATTTACCGAAAATTGAGCCCTTGATGACGGATATTCGTCAAAGGGATGCAATATCCGATTTGATATTCGCTAAAACCTTGGCCATATTAAAAAATCCCATAAGCTAAAAATAATTCAGCCACAGGTCTTGATACTGTATGATTGTACAGTATACTAGTCAGCAGAATTAAGACAAAAAGCGCGGCTTTTTGAATTACCCGTTTGTAAATTGAATATTACTTTTGACAGCTTAAGGCTTGTCTTGATGAGGGAACTGGAATGAAGGTCGATCCAAATAAAGAGAAAGCACTTGCTGCGGTATTGATCCAAATTGAGAAACAATTTGGTAAAGGCTCCATCATGAAGCTGGGTGAAGATCGCTCTATGGATGTTGAGACCATTTCTACCGGTTCTCTATCTCTGGACGTTGCTTTAGGCGCTGGCGGTTTGCCAATGGGTCGTATCGTTGAGATCTATGGTCCTGAATCATCAGGTAAAACGACACTGACTTTAGAAGTGATTGCCGCAGCGCAACGTGAAGGTAAAACCTGTGCCTTTATCGATGCTGAGCATGCACTCGACCCTATCTATGCTAAAAAATTGGGCGTAGATATTGATAACCTGCTGTGTTCACAACCGGATACCGGCGAGCAAGCGCTTGAGATTTGTGATGCATTAACTCGCTCAGGCGCTGTTGACGTTATCGTCGTTGACTCAGTGGCGGCATTAACGCCTAAAGCTGAAATCGAAGGTGAAATTGGTGATTCTCACATGGGCTTAGCGGCACGTATGATGAGCCAAGCCATGCGTAAACTTGCGGGTAACTTAAAGCAATCTAACACCTTACTTATCTTCATCAACCAAATCCGGATGAAGATTGGTGTGATGTTCGGTAACCCAGAAACGACAACCGGTGGTAACGCGCTGAAGTTCTATGCTTCTGTTCGTTTAGACATTCGTCGTACTGGTGCCATTAAAGACGGCGATGAAGTAGTCGGTAACGAAACTCGCGTTAAAGTGGTGAAAAACAAGGTTGCAGCACCGTTCAAGCAAGCCGAATTCCAAATCCTTTATGGCCAAGGTATTAACCGTACTGGTGAGTTAGTTGACTTAGGCGTAGCCCATAAGTTGATTGAAAAAGCGGGTGCTTGGTACAGTTATAAAGGCGATAAAATCGGTCAAGGCCGTGCTAATGCTGGTAAATATTTGACTGAAAACCCAGCCATTGCTACTGAAATTGACAAGACATTACGTGAGTTACTTTTGAGCAATCCTAGTGCACTGGCTGCTAAAGATGATGATAGCACGGAAGATAATGTTGATTTAGAAACAGGCGAAGTATTCTGAGTCAGTCAGCCCGTCAAATCGCGGTCGCGCTGTTAGCGCGCCGCGATTATTCCCGCTTACAAATCCGCGATAAATTGCTCGAGAAAGGCTTCGACCTTAACGATATCGAACCTGTACTCGACGCTTGTGAATCCTCCGGTTTTATCAATGATAATCGCTATGCTGAATTATTGGTGCGTAGCCACATTAGTCGAGGGCACGGTGCTATCCGTATCCGCCAAGCGATAGCGCAAAAAGGCTTGTCTAAAGATTGTATTGAAGCGGCGATAACCAATAGTGATTGTGACTGGTTTGAGCTAGCAAAAGATAAAGCCACCAAAAAATATGGTGTTCCCCGCGTAACAGAAGTGAAGGGCTCTAAAGCTCGGGATCTTATCGCGAAGGAAAAGGCCAAACGAGTGCGCTTTTTAATGGGTCAAGGCTTTAGCTACGATCAAATCACTTATGCGTTAGATTCAGATCCCAATGATCTCGACGACGATTATTAATTGCCTCAACTCATCGATTGCGATGTAACCTTAAGACTGCAAAGCTCCTTTAAATATCACTCAATAGGCTTAGTACAATTAGGTTTGATATCGAGTTAAATTCACTCGACACTGGCCTTAATCGCGCAAAATTCATATCGTCATCAATTACTCTTTACCTTGCCATTTTGACTCTAGCCACTCTTACGTGGGCTTTAACGCACTTTATGCAGTGTTGGTTATTCTTAACTTAGCCCACTAGGTCTATAAATAACCGTCTTGCCTAAAGTGCGTTAAATCTCCGCTGAATTCTGTATCTTGAGGTTGTTTGGGTATATATCACCAATCAAGGCTGGTCGTCCTTCCTCAGTCTGCTTATAATGCTGGGCAAATAGAAATACGGCTAGCCTAAGGCGTAGCTGGTAATGCTTACCCAATTCAGGATGATTTCATGTATCAAACTACAGCAGAGCTTAGAAGCGCTTTCCTCGAATTTTTCCGCAGCAATGGTCATCAAGTTGTGGACAGTAGTTCATTAGTGCCAGGCAACGATCCCACACTTTTATTTACCAATGCAGGCATGAACCAGTTCAAGGACGTGTTTCTTGGCATGGACAAACGCAATTATACGCGTGCGACCACTGCTCAACGTTGTGTACGCGCCGGTGGTAAGCATAACGATTTAGATAACGTCGGTTATACAGCACGTCATCACACCTTTTTCGAAATGCTGGGTAACTTCAGTTTTGGTGATTATTTCAAAGAAGAAGCGATTCGCTTTGGCTGGACATTCTTAACTGAAACGTTAAAGCTGCCGAAAGAACGTCTGTGTGTCACGATTTATCAAACAGATGATGAAGCCTTTGAAATCTGGAATAAAAAAATTGGTGTTGCTGCCGAGAACATTATCCGTATCGGCGACAACAAAGGTGCTGCTTATGCGTCAGATAACTTCTGGCAAATGGGTGATACTGGTCCTTGTGGCCCTTGTACTGAAATTTTCTATGACCATGGCGATCACATTTGGGGTGGCCGTCCTGGCAGTCCTGAAGAAGATGGCGACCGTTTCATCGAAATCTGGAACATCGTTTTCATGCAGTACAACCGTCAAGCATCAGGTGAAATGCTGCCTTTGCCTAAGCCATCGGTAGATACTGGCATGGGGATTGAGCGTATCGCCGCGATTATGCAAGGCGTACATTCTAACTACGAAATCGATATATTCCGTACTTTGATCGCTAAAGCGGCAGAAATCATCGGCGTAAGCGATTTAAGCGAGAAGTCACTGCGCGTCATTGCCGACCATATCCGTTCATGTGCATTCCTTATTGCCGATGGTGTTATGCCGTCGAACGAAGGCCGCGGTTATGTGCTGCGCCGCATTATCCGCCGCGCAGTTCGCCATGGTAACAAGTTGGGCGCGACCGAAGCTTTCTTCTATAAGTTGGTTCCATCTTTGATTGCGGTGATGGGCGATGCGGCTAAAGGGTTAGCTGAGACGCAAGTCATTGTTGAAAAAGCGCTGAAAGCGGAAGAGGAGCAATTTGCCCGTACGCTTGAACGTGGTTTAGGTATTTTAGATACGGCCTTAAACGAGTTGAAAGGCGACACCTTAGACGGCGAAACCGTATTTAAGCTGTATGACACCTATGGCTTCCCAATGGATTTGACCGCTGACGTCTGTCGTGAGCGCAACATCATTGTCGATGAAGCAGGTTTCGAAGTCGCCATGGCTGAGCAACGTAGCCGCGCCCAAGCTGCTGGTAACTTTGGTGCAGATTACAACGCAGCGCTGAAAATCGATGCTGAAACCGCATTCACTGGTTACACCGAATTAGCGGGCCAAGCTAAGGTCACCGCGATTTATCTAAACGGTGAGTCAGTGACGGCTATCAAGGCGGGTGACGAAGCCGTTGTCGTGCTCGATGTAACACCTTTCTACGCTGAATCTGGCGGTCAAGTGGGCGATAAAGGCCAACTGGTTGCGAGCGGTGTTGAGTTTACGGTAAACGATACGCAAAAGTATGGTCAAGCAACGGGCCATCAAGGTGTTTTAGCTACAGGTAACTTGAGTGTTGGCCAAGTTGTTGAAGCGAAAGTCGACAAAAAACTGCGTCACCGTACTCAGTTAAACCATTCTGTTACGCATTTACTGCATGCCGCACTGCGTCAAGTGCTCGGTACTCACGTTTCGCAAAAAGGTTCTTTGGTTGATCCGGAACGTTTGCGTTTTGACTTCTCCCATTTCGAAGGTGTAAAAGCCGCTGAATTAAAAGAAGTTGAAGAATTAGTTAACACTCAAATTCGTCGTAACCATGAGCTGAAAACCGCTGAAATGGGTATAGATGAAGCCAAAGAGAAAGGCGCAATGGCGCTCTTTGGTGAGAAATATGATTCACAAGTACGTGTTGTGACTATGGGCGATTTCTCTATCGAATTGTGTGGCGGTACCCATGTGGGCCGCACAGGCGATATCGGTTTATTCAAAATTACCTCTGAAGCGGGTATTGCAGCAGGTGTTCGTCGTATCGAAGCTGTGACTGGTGCCGCAGCTATGGCTTATGTGGCGCAGCAACAAGCTGAACTGGAAGAAGCAGCAGCCTTATTGAAAGGCGATGCCAACTCAGTTGTCGCTAAGTTAAAAGCCCAGCTCGACAAAATGAAGCAACTTGAAAAAGAAATGGCGCAGCTGAAAGACAAGCTGGCGGCCGCAGCGAGTGCAGATTTAGTGGGCGATGCCGTTGTAGTTAATGGCGTTAACGTGCTGATCAAAAAATTAGACGGCGTTGAGGCAAGTTCATTACGCGGCTTGCAAGATGAATTAAAACAGAAATTGAAATCGGCCATTATCGTGCTTGGCACCGCGCAGGAAGGGAAAGTTAACCTGATCGCGGGTGTGAGTAACGATCTGATCGGTAAAGTCAAAGCGGGTGAGCTCGTCGCTATGGTCGCTGCACAAGTTGGCGGTAAAGGCGGTGGTCGTCCTGATATGGCTCAAGCGGGCGGTAGCCAGCCAGAAAATCTGGATGCGGCATTGGCTCAAGTATTACCTTGGATTACTGAGCGTCTAGCTTAAGAGGTTGCTGTGCCCCAAAAACGAAAGCTTAGTGGTAGCAAGCTTTTTGTGAAAAAGTTCGGCGGCACTTCGGTGGGTTCTATTGAACGTATCGAAGCAGTCGCTGAGCAGATTACAAAGTCAGCTCACAATGGTGAGCAGCAAGTCTTAGTTTTATCAGCGATGGCGGGTGAGACTAATCGCTTGTTTGCACTGGCAGCACAAATTAATCCGCGGGCCTCGGCGCGCGAATTAGACATGTTAGTGTCAACGGGTGAGCAAGTGAGCATTGCCTTGATGTCGATGGCGTTACAGCGCCGCGGTATTAAGGCGAAATCCCTTACGGGCGATCAAGTACAAATTCATACTAATAGTCAATTCGGCCGTGCCAGCATCGAGCGAGTGGATACTGAGTATTTGCAATCCCTGCTAGCCGATGGTGTTGTGCCGATCGTTGCAGGGTTTCAAGGCATCGATCCTCAAGGTGAAGTGACCACATTAGGACGCGGTGGTTCAGATACCACTGCTGTAGCTTTAGCGGCGGCGTTAGAAGCCGATGAATGCCAGATTTTTACCGATGTGGCAGGGGTATTCACCACAGATCCGAATATTGATAGCAGTGCTCGTCGTCTCGATGTGATTGGGTTTGATGTGATGCTCGAAATGGCAAAGTTGGGCGCTAAAGTACTGCATCCCGATTCAGTTGAATACGCCGAGCGTTTTCGTGTGCCATTGCGAGTCTTGTCGAGCTTTGAAGCTGGGCAGGGGACGTTAATCCAATTTGGCGACGAGTCTGAACTCACTATTGCCTCGTTAGTTCAAGGTATTGCGATTAATAAGGCGCTGGCAACGCTGACGATTGAAGGGCTGTTTACCACCAGTGAACGCTATCAAGCGTTATTAGGCTGTTTAACGCGATTGGAAATCGATGTGGAATTTATTTCTCCATTGAGGATCCACGAGGATGATCCTTCGGGTCGAGTCAGTTTTATGCTCGCTGAAGCTAAGGTTGATACTCTGCTTAATGAGCTCGAAGGCTTAAGCGAAAGCCTTGCTCTCGGACCATTGATTATCGAACGGCAACGTGCAAAAGTATCTTTAGTTGGCAAAGGTTTACAGGCAAAAATGGGATTATTGACTAAGATGTTAGAAGTCTTGGGTAATGAAACTATTCATGCTAAGTTACTCACGACGTCAGAGAGTAAATTGTCAACCGTTATCGATGAAAGGGACTTACACAAGGCGGTTCGGGCGTTACATCACGCTTTCGAGCTAAATAAGGTGTAATTAAATAACCGTTTGAGTATTGAATACTATTAATTTGTACTAAGCTGACCTTATAATAAGCCCATCTACCGGATGAGTGCCGTGTGTAAGCTGAATTAAGAAATAAAGGAGCTATCGAATGCTGATTTTGACTCGTCGTGTTGGCGAAACACTGATGATTGGTGATGAAGTCACAGTTACAGTGCTAGGGGTAAAAGGCAATCAAGTGCGTATTGGTGTGAATGCACCAAAAGAGGTTTCTGTTCACCGTGAAGAAATCTACCAACGCATTCAATCTGAAAAATCAGGTACACCATCGGAAGGTGGTAACTTTTAGTACCTTGTTTTGGCAAGAGTATTACGGTAACAGAAGAGTCAGTTTTTTAACTGGCTTTTTTATTTTTTAGACCGAAAGATTGGCGCAAATCAATACATTGGCTTGATATAACAGCAATGTGATTAAAAACAGTTCAAATGGAATCTGTTTCGGAAAAAGGGTTTGACTTATTTTCGTCAAACAGTAATATGTGCGCCAAGAAAACGGAGAGGTGGCCGAGTGGCCGAAGGCGCTCCCCTGCTAAGGGAGTATGGGCTTTAACTCCCATCGAGGGTTCGAATCCCTCCTTCTCCGCCATTTCTTACCGATAGAAAACAGTGCGCGTGTAGCTCAGCTGGATAGAGTACCTGGCTACGAACCAGGCGGTCGGAGGTTCGACTCCTTCCACGCGCACCATTTTTTTATTGAAAAAGTAAACTTAGATACAAGTCGCGCGTGTAGCTCAGCTGGATAGAGTACCTGGCTACGAACCAGGCGGTCGGAGGTTCGACTCCTTCCACGCGCACCATCTCTGCATTAGTTAATCTTTAACTCATCAGTTTTGAATTTCAGTTAGAAATTTTGTAGATAATTGCTTATAGCAAAATGTTAAAATGCGCGTGTAGCTCAGCTGGATAGAGTACCTGGCTACGAACCAGGCGGTCGGAGGTTCGACTCCTTCCACGCGCACCAATTTAGATTAATATGATTTCGGTCGTATTAATGTTTACCGTTTTAAATGCGCGTGTAGCTCAGCTGGATAGAGTACCTGGCTACGAACCAGGCGGTCGGAGGTTCGACTCCTTCCACGCGCACCAATTTAAATTAATATGATTTAGGTCGTATTAGTGTTTTACAGTTTAACATGCGCGTGTAGCTCAGCTGGATAGAGTACCTGGCTACGAACCAGGCGGTCGGAGGTTCGACTCCTTCCACGCGCACCAATATAGTTAACGAGATTCGTCTTGTTGATTTAAAGCGTTAAACGCGGAGAGGTGGCCGAGTGGCCGAAGGCGCTCCCCTGCTAAGGGAGTATGGGCTTTAACTCCCATCGAGGGTTCGAATCCCTCCTTCTCCGCCATTCTATTCTCTTAGTCGAGGGGAATAGAATAAATTTGCGAGATAAAAGTGCTTATCCTAGACTCAATCATGATTGGATCTGTTAGAAGTACAAAAACGAGTTTGCGCGTGTAGCTCAGCTGGATAGAGTACCTGGCTACGAACCAGGCGGTCGGAGGTTCGACTCCTTCCACGCGCACCATATAGATAAGCCCTGCAAGCAATTGCAGGGCTTTTTTATTTTTAAATCTGTGGCGGTTTGACCCGTTTTGGCTTTCTCCGCTTCTGTCTAATTCTCTTGGTATCACCATCTTTTGCTTTATACCAATCACATGAAGTATTTAATCAGTTCAGAGCCTCACAGGCATCTCAATCCAAGGCGCATTGGCGTAGAAATGGAAGTCAATGCAACAGGGGAGTGGGATGTCTATGAGGCCTCCTAAGGGCGCAGATGTTAACGGCATGGAAACGCGCTTCATGCTGCGTTCAAGGCTTTTGACAGAGACCACTATGCTTTCAAGCCTTCGCCTTGTCTAAAGCGCGTTGAACTCCCGCTGAATGAATAGATATTTAATATTATTGGTGTTAGATATGCGTGTAGGTGTCACAGTGTCAGTATTGAGCGTCTTAGCTGTGGTTTAGTGACTGTTTGAGGAGAGCAATCAAGTAGACCGTGCAGGACAGTTTAAGGGCTCAGAAGAGATTTACCTGTAATAGCACGTTCACTATAGACTTAAAGCGATTAGTTTATAAATCCATCAAGGCTGCCGAATTGAACACATCATTTATTATAGGAGTATCGTGGTCCATTATCCTGAGGCGATATTTAGTAGTGGCACTGCAATATTAGTAGGATTATCAGGATAGAAATTCTTGGTGATAATTTTGAGCCGCTTACGTTTTTGACTGAATGATTCTGTTCATATCATAAGTCCAAATGACTATGCTAACGATTACATAACTTATTAAGTGTAAGTTGTTTTACTTCCATGGATAACTTGAAATTTACAATTCTAATTAACCATAGGCTGCTGCAAAATTAGGATTTTTTCGAATGGATCATTATTAGGGTATTGGTGAATTTTTTTATTCGAATTCAGGTAGTTTGAGTTAAATCTGTTAGACTGGCAATGTAATGCTTGAACAGTACTTATGAGGGTTGTTATGCGAGCGAACTGGGATCTAGTATTAGAAAAGATTTTGAGCCACAGCAATTATGAAGATCTTTCTGTATTGTTTCATTTACTGTTAACCGAAGAAGAGCGTAGTGCCGTTGCCGGTCGCTTAAAGGTATTTCAGTTGTTATTGGATGGGGATATGAGCCAAAGGCACATAGCTGCAGAATATGAAGTGAGTATTGCGACGATCACCCGTTGCTCTAATTACTTGAAAAATATGTCTCCCGACCATAGAGCGAAAGTTCAAAAATTGATTGGTTAGTACTCTTATGAAAACAAGCCCTGTAGACATCATTTGTGCTTGTTTTGGTAACAGCCTTAAGGCGTGATGGGCAGCTTATGGCGACGATAGAGTGAACGACGCACCAGAATATATAGGCCATAACTAAGTAAGCAGATGGCCAGAATTGGGTAAAGGTCTTTGGGAAGGAATTTAAAGATAGCCAATGCCGCTATGAGATAGATAAAAGGTAAGAAGTTATAAATCATCTCGGGAAGATAGCCCGACTTACGACGTCTTACCGAGTCAGTTCGACGGTTTTGAGAACGCATAACATAGATCCTCGCACCTAAGACGAACACTACTGTAGCCGCAACTAGGGCATAGTCGATGTCGAGTGCAATAAAACTCGAACTGCCGAGCGCCATGTAGCCAAAAGGCAAAATCTCGTAAAGGGGTTTGGTTAACATAAGCACTCCGTCGCTTAACTCAGGTTGATATCAATATCTAATTGAAAATATTCATATAAAATTTGAATACTTCAATTTACCAGTCAGTTATTTATCTATTACAAATATTATAAACGCTTGCGTATAAAAAATGCACGACCTTAAATTAAGGGCGTGCATCTTCAAAGTTTAAACTATGGCAGTTCAATCGCTTAGGGGTGAGCTATTTCTAGCTCACCTTGGGCAACAATCTGTATTTAACCGCGGCAACCACAGCCGCCATTGCCGTCACAACCTGTTTTAGGTGTGTCACAGGCTTCGTGCTCTTCATGGTGATGTCCATGATCGTGGTCTGACCCACCACAACAGCCGCCAGCTTCTTCTTTGCCTGAACCGCCACAGCATCCACCGCCGTGATCGTGATCATGTCCATGGCTTCCACAACCGCCTTGGGCATGAATGTGGCCATGGGCGATTTCTTCGGCAGAGGCTTCGCGAACGTCAACGATTTCGACGCTGAAATTGAGCGATTGGCCCGCTAAAGGATGGTTGCCATCGACGATAACCACATCGTCTTTCACTTCCATGACTTGAACTGGGCGTTGACCCATTTCAGTTTCGGCGATAAAGCGCATACCTGGGACGATATCTTCGATATCACCAAAGGCTTCTAATGGCACGGCTTGACGTAGGCCATCGTGGTAAGGGCCATAGGCTTCTTCGGCACTAATAGTGACATCGAGTTTTTCGCCTTTGGTTTTACCATCTAATGCGGCTTCTAAACCTGGGATCAGGTTTTCAGTGCCGTGCAGATATAGCATAGGTTCAGAGTCGAAAGAGTCTTCTAATAGTCTGCCTTCTTGATCTGATAAACGGTAATGAATGGTTACCGCGCTGTGTTGAGTGATCTTCATATCGCCTCCAATTCGGAATGTGCGCGCATAATAACGTGCTTTTTTAGTGCTGGCGATAATTTGAAGTGGCTTATGTTAGATATCGCACAGCTTTTTTTTCGGCAGATTAAAGCCAGTTTTACGCGGTGCAGCATGTGTAATGTGATTTTTGCGCGTTAGCCTGTCAATTTGGTCTGAGTGATGAGGTAGAACAAATAACGCATTAGTTAAAAGTGAACTATAAATAATTATCTGAAAAATAAGTGATTATCTAATAGCTTTCTCGATTTGTTACGTTAACGTCAACAGTTATCTATTGCATAAATCGCATTTTTACCCCTAGAAAACTTTATATTAACTAATCTTGATACAGTATTTTATCGAGTGTGAAGATTTGCTGATAAATAATCCATTTTAGGGGTTGACAAGCGCGGGTAAAAAAAGCAATTCTGTTTATCAAGAAATTAACATGGATTAGCCCAAACACATGCATAGCCTAGGTTTCGTAGTAACTACCATTATTACAACCACCACTACAACAACAGTGGGGGCGGGCTGATACACCCTAAAGAATTTTAACAATGAGCCCGCTTCCCACAAAGAAGCGGGCTTTTTTGTTTATAGCTCTTATTTCTAAGTCGGGCGCGGTACAGGAGAACAAGATGAAAGTAATGAAATTTGGTGGTACCTCGCTTGCAAATTGGCAGCGATTCTCGATGGCTGCGGATATCGTTGCCAAGTCATCTAAGCTAGAACCCGTAGCCACAGTGCTATCGGCCCCTGCAACTGTGACGAATGCTTTATTAGAAATGGTCGACGTAGCCGTTAAAGGTGAAGAATATTTACCTGTGCTGCAGCACGTTGAGCGGGTATTTACTTCGCTGTACCAAGACGCCGTTAACTCAGTGTTGTCGAGTGAGCAAAGCGAACAGCTTTTTTCTGGACTCAATGCCCAGCTAGTGATCTGGCAGGATAGATTACGTGGTATCGGATTACTGCAAGAGTGTCCCGATGGCATCCGCGCTGAAATCGTGGTCGCAGGTGAGCGTTTATCAGCTGCCTTGATGGAACAAGTGATGATATCAAAGGGGATCACTTCGGCTCAGCTTGACCCACGCGCCTTATTTTTAGGTCGTGGTCGTCCGTTAGAATCTGTCGTTGATATCGCTGTGAGTAAGCCAAGGTTTCGCGCGTTGGCATTAGGTGAAAAACGCGTATGGGTGATGCCGGGATTCACCGCCGCCGATGAACAGGGCAAAGTGGTGACGTTAGGCCGTAATGGTTCTGACTATTCTGCTGCCGTGCTCGCCGCCTGTTTGGATGCTTCAAGTTGTGAAATCTGGACCGATGTTGACGGTGTTTATAATACCGATCCCCGTGTGGTTGCCGACGCTAAACTCTTGTCTCAGCTCAGCTATCAAGAGGCGATGGAGCTGTCCTATTTTGGTGCTAAAGTATTGCACCCTAAGACGATTGCCCCTATTGCTCAGTTCCATATTCCCTGTTATATCAAAAACAGTTTTAACCCCGATGCCCCCGGCACTCTGGTTTCAAACCAAGCCGATGAAACCGGCTTGCAGGTTAAAGCTATCTCCAATTTAGATAACCAGACCATGTTCGATATTTCAGGCCCAGGTATGAAGGGCATGGTTGGGATGGCGAGCCGTACTTTAGCGGCGATTTCCCGCAGCGGCGTGTCTGTGTCTTTAATCACTCAAAGTTCTTCTGAATACAGTATTAGTTTCTGTGTGGCGACGTCTGACTCGGCCAAAGTGAAGTGGGCATTAGAGCAAGAATTTGAATTAGAAATAAAAAGTGACTTGCTTGAACCTATCGCTATGCGCCATGAACTGGCAATTGTGTCCTTGATTGGTGATGGCATGCGCACCCATAAAGGGGTGGCGGCGCGTTTCTTCCAAGCGTTAGCACAGGCAAGCGTGAACATTATCGCCATCGCCCAAGGTTCGTCCGAGCGCTCGATTTCGACAGTGATCGAGCAGCGTAAGACTAAGCATGCGGTGGCGGCTTGTCATCAAGGCTTTTTCGATGTGCAGCAATATTTAGATGTGTTTTTAGTCGGTTGCGGCAATGTGGGCGCGGGCCTGCTCGAACAGATAAAACAACAGTCTGCCATGCTCAAAGAGCAGCACATCAGTATCCGTGTTTGCGGCATAGTGAATTCGAACAAGATGTTACTCGACAGTGCGGGTATCGATTTAAGCAACTGGTCTAGTTTGCTTGCCGATAGTCAGCAAGCCTGCGATATCCCAGCGTTACTGGCATGGGTGAAAGAGCAACAATTGCTTAATCCAGTGCTGGTGGATTGCACTTCGAGCGAGCAAGTATCGGATCTGTATTTGGATGTGATGAACTCAGGTTTGCATGTGGTCACGCCGAACAAAAAGTCGAACACACGCGATTATGCTTATTACCAAGCGCTTCGCCAAACGGCCTTAAAACAGCGCCGCCAATTTTTATACGAAACCACAGTCGGCGCGGGTTTACCTGTGATCGATAACCTGAAAAAACTGTTATTTGCGGGTGATAAACTGCATAAGTTTAACGGTATTTTATCGGGCTCTTTATCCTTTATCTTCGGCATGCTCGATGAAGGTATGACGCTTTCCGAGGCGACAGGTCTTGCGCGGGAAAAATGTTTTACTGAGCCCGATCCCCGTGATGATTTGAGTGGTATGGATGTGGCGCGTAAGGTGCTCATCCTTGCCCGTGAAGTGGGACTAAAGCTAGAACTCAGTGACGTGCAGGTTGAATCTGTATTGCCCGACGAGTTTGATGATTCAGGCGATGTCGAAAGCTTTATGGCGCGTTTGCCGCAGGTTGATGCTGCTATTGCCGCTAAAGTGGCGCAGGCCAAAGCCCAAGGTAAAGTGCTGCGTTATGTGGGGCAAATTGAAGACGGTGTGTGCCGTGTGCGTATCGCCGAAGTCGATGCACAAGATCCTCTTTATAGTGTTAAAGGCGGCGAAAATGCCTTGGCATTCTACAGCCGTTATTATCAGCCCATTCCCTTTGTGCTGCGCGGTTATGGCGCGGGAACGGAAGTGACTGCCGCTGGCGCTTTTGCCGATGTATTAAGAACCTTGAATTGGACTCGTGAGGTGAGTGTATGAGTTTGACCGTTTATGCTCCAGCCTCTATGGGTAACGTGGGAGTCGGATTTGATTTACTGGGCGCCGCTTTGGCGCCTATCGATGGCAGTTTACTGGGCGACAGAGTGACTATCGCGGCGGCAGAGTCGGGTGTGAGTCTGGCGCAGACTGGTGCTTGGGCCCATAAACTGCCTGAAAATCCGCAAGACAATATTGTGTACCAATGTGCCGAATTCTTCTTAACCGCACTGAGTAAGGAGTATTTAGAAGCGCTTGGTAAAGCAGATGAAGGCTTAGCGCTGACACTGGAAAAGAACCTGCCCGTTGGCAGTGGTTTAGGTTCGAGTGCAAGTTCAGTCGTAGCGGCGTTATATGCCTTGAATGAACATTTTGACAGACCTTACAGCGAGCAAGCCCTGCTGGAACTGATGGGCGAGTTTGAAGGTAAGATCAGCGGCAGTGTGCACTATGACAACGTCGCCCCCTGTTATTTGGGCGGCATGCAATTGATGCTCAATGTGCCGGGCACTGTATGTGAAGCGATACCGAGTTTTAAAGAATGGTATTGGGTTGTGGCCTATCCAGGCATTTCACTCTCAACGGCGATGATGCGTAAACTTATGCCCGACCAATACGATAAAAGTGTCACTATCGATTTTGGCCGTTATTTAAGTGCCTTTGTACATGCCTCTTACCAGCAAAATGCCAAGCTTGCGATCAGCGTGTTAAAAGATGTGTTAGCCGAGCCTTACCGCGCCGCCGCGATTCCCGGTTACGACAATGCTAGAGCCGCGTTAGCCGATTTAGGCATGTTGACGACGGGGATTTCTGGCAGTGGCCCAACGCTATTTTCGATTACCGATGATTTAGCCACGGCCAATGCGGCTAAAGCTTGGTTAGAACAGCATTATTTGACCGAGGCGGGTGGCTTTGCCCATGTATGTCGCCTCGATGAGCAAGGCACGCGCAGGGTCGATTAATCGTTAATTTAGTTAAGACTAAGCACCAGAATTAGCATTTAAGCTTTAGCATCAAAAGGTTGAGTTAGCATGGAACTATATAATTTAAAACACCCTTCGCAGAAAGTGAGCTTTAAAGAAGCGGTACAATTGGGGTTAGGTAAAGACAGAGGTTTATTCTTCCCGACCCAAATACCCGTATTAGACGATATTGAAGGGTTACTGGCGCTGCCATTCGTTGAGCGCAGTAAAAAAGTGCTCGGTGCATGGCTTGCCTCTGAATTAGGCCAAGATGCGGTCGATGAACTGGTTGAGCGTGCCTTTAACTTCGAGTTACCTTTGGTTGCCGTCGATGAGCAGCGCGCTTGCCTCGAACTGTTTCACGGTCCTACTCTGGCATTTAAAGATTTTGGTGCGCGTTTTATGGCGCAATGCGTCAATGCCTTTGTCGGCGACACACGTTTAACCATTCTGACTGCGACTTCCGGTGACACTGGCGCCGCGGTGGCTGATGCCTTTTATGGGCTTGAGAAAGTCAATGTGGTGGTGCTCTATCCTAAGGGCAAGATCAGTGAGCTACAGGAGAAGATGTTCACGACTCTAGGCAAAAATATCCACACAGTCGCTATCGAGTCTGACTTTGATGCCTGCCAAGATCTGGTTAAACGCGCCTTTGATGATCCAGAAGTCCGCGATGGGCTGAGCTTAAACTCGGCAAATTCTATTAACATCAGCCGCTTACTCGCGCAAATTTGCTATTACTTTGAAGCGGTTGCCCAGTCTAAGCAGCGGCAAAGTGCCGATCCTGTGATTTCAGTGCCAAGCGGTAATTTTGGTAACCTTACCGCAGGTTTATTTGCCAAAGCCATGGGGTTACCGGTTAAACGCTTTATCGCCGCCACCAATGCTAACGATACTGTGCCGCGCTATTTAGAAAACGGCCAATGGCAGCCCAATCAAACCCAAGCGACTATGTCCAATGCGATGGATGTGAGTGAGCCCAGTAACTGGCCGCGAGTAGAAGCGATTTGTGAGAAGTTAGGCTGGCCACTGAGTAACTTAGTGGGGATCCGTTTATCCGAGGAGCAAACCTCACAGGCATTAGCCGAGTTATATGCTCAAGGTTATGTGTCTGAGCCCCATGCGGCGATCGCGGCTAAGGCATTATCTTTAACCTTAGTGCCTGACGAAGTGGGCATATTTCTAGGGACGGCGCATCCCGCTAAATTTAAGGATGTCGTAGATAGGGAGCTAAAGCTTGACTTACCCCTACCGGCCGAGCTTGAGGCGGTGGCGACTAAGACAATTTTATCTGCAGAGTTACCCGCAGACTTTGCCGGACTGAAAGCGCACTTGTTCAAAATCTTAACCTAAGCTGCTTGTACTTAACGTATCAGCCTATCGGTGAGATAACATAGCGTTACAGAAGAGAAGGGAGCTTAGCTCCCTTTTTTATCAGCACAATTTTGATCAATACATTTTTATAAATACATTGCCAATAAGTACACGTTTTACAAATGCATTTTTTATAAGTGCACTCTTTACAGGTGTAAGCAAGATAACGATAAATTGATGAAACTGTGTTGCAGGTAAGCATAAAAAAACTTTTGTTTAACTACATGATATTAAATTAATATTTGTAACTTATTGTATTGCATTCGGTTATGTAAGTGTGATCTGGTTCACAATTTTATCGGTTTTAATTGTTTATGTTCACCCGCGTGTTTAATCAGTGGGTTGAGTGATTTGTCTAGATTTTTTTTATTAAGTGTCTGTGTTTGCGTTTTAGTCTCTGGGTGCGCAGCCGAGCAACGGGAGTTATATCGGCGCATAAATGTGGCCTACGATTTTGAAGTGACCCACTGCGACAGTTTTGCCATCGTCACTGGAGTGAGCCGGCGCGAGAATAATCTAGATGAAGCCAAAGATTCTGCCATAGCTCAGGGAGAGCAATTGGGCGGCACGCACATCGTTTGGTTACAGACTGATATGGGCGATCCCACTAAGGTTGTTGCTGTTATTTATAAGTGTCAGATTTAGCGAGCTTAAATTTTAACTTTAACTTGAGCTTATTTATTCAGTCTGAGTTTTTAGGCTAAGTGAATTAAATCGATGACATTGAACGCCCTAGCCACAGTCCTTTTTTGTTGCTATTCTCCGCGCCCTATTTAGGTTAATTACTATGTTCTGACTGGTGTTTATGGCGCGCTGTCTAAGTGCCAACTACGCTTATTTAGGTATTAAAACACTGTGGAAGCCTGACGTTGAACTGTTTTGCTTCATCTTCATCAGGAGAGGATCGCCAACTTAAGGGGCAAGTAACTTAGCCTATGTCACTGTTTAAATACGTTCCTGTCTTATTTTTGCTTTCTTTAGCCTTGCCTGCTCAAAGTACATTGCAGGTTAATAGCCCTTTACCTTGTCAAAAAACCATTAAAGTCGGTTATAACGACTGGGCTCCCTATGCTTGGCAAGATCCCCAAGGAGAAGCACAAGGTTTAGATGTGGATCTGATGCGGGCATTTGCCGTGTATCTTGGTTGCAAAATCAATTTTATTAATGTGCCAGCTAAGCGATCGCACCAGATGTTGAAAGCTGGGCAATTAGATGTGCTGATGGGGGCGACAATGACGGATGAACGTCAGGCTTATGCACATTTTTCCAGTTATTATCGAGACGAAGAACTGCGATTATTCGTGCTCGATGAGCAAAAAGATCAGATTAATGTCGATAAGTGGGAAGACATTTTTACCAAGAAATTACGTCTGCTTGTGCCTTCAAGCGGTTGGTATGGCGTTGATTATCAAGAGTCTCAATATCGATTAGAGCAGGAGCACTTATTGGTATTGAGCCCTGACTCAGATAAGTCGGTACAAATGCTCACCTATGGCCGCGGGGATATGATCGTCGGCGATACTATGGCCATGCCCTATATTGCCAGTCAGCATCAGCACATTAAGCTAGTGCCACTTAAATTAGTGTTAGATCAAAACCATATCCATTTAATGCTCAGTAAAGCGAGTATGACGCCAAGCCAGTTAGAGCAGTTTAATCATGCGATTAAGGCCATGATGGATAACGGTGAAATTGCACGAGTAATCAATAAATGGCAACAAATGTCACTAGCGAAACAATCCAATATGAGCCGCCTAAGCAGTCCATTAAAGACGCTGTACGTCAGCCCGTAATCATGCCTTAACATTTGTTCTTAATATTAGCCCTTAACACTTGCCCTTCAACTACGCCGATCACGTCTCACTTTTAATGATTTTTATCGTGGATCAACAGAGTAACGCTATGATTTTTGGTTATTTGCACTAAAGAATATTGTTTTTTACTCAGTTGTTTTCTCGCGATTTAAGATGTGACACATTTGCTAAAACTTCTCTGGCTCGAAGTTACTGAACTCTCTATTAAATTCTGCTAGTTTGGTGAGCTAAATTGTCATGCTTTGGGTTTGATTGCGTTTTTTTACAAAAGCCCATGGCAAGAATGTCTTCGCTCACTCTGCTAGCAAAATCTCGTCGTTAAAGAGTCCATTGCTAAAAATAACAATAGGATAGAGGTCATACATGAAACTTCGCCATTCTGTCGCCTGCTGTATGCTTGCCCTAGGTACATTCACTGCGGCCCAAGCCATCGCTGCCAATGCGGTGAGTAATCAAGGCTATTACCGCGCGCCAGCCCTGCACGATCAAACCTTAGTCTTTACCGCTGAAGGGGATTTATGGACTCAGACCTTAGGCCAAAAAGCGGCGACGCGCTTAACGAGTTTACCCGCAGAGGAGCTAGGTGCCACCATTTCAGCCGATGGTAAGTGGGTTGCTTACGTGGCCAATTATGAAGGCGCGAGCGAAGTGTATGTGATCCCAGTTGCGGGTGGTGTGGCCAAACGGGTGAGTTTCGAGAATAGCCGTGTGCGGGTTCAAGGTTGGACCCCAAAAGGCGAGATTTTATATTCCACCGACAGTGGTTTTGGCCCCGCGAATAATTGGATGCTACGCAGTGTCGATCCTAAAACCCTCACGACCACAGATTTACCCTTAGCCGATGCGGTCGAAGGTGTGATTGATGATCGCAACGAATATGTGTATTTCACCCGCTTTGGCCTGCAAGTCACTGGCGATAACGCCAAAGTGTACCGTGGCGGCGCAAAGGGCGAATTATGGCGCTTTAAACTCGGCAGCAAAACCGAAGCCCAGTTGCTCAGCGGCCAGCACGACGGCTCAGTACGTCAACCTATGCTATGGCAAGACAGACTCTATTTTATCAGCGACAGCGATGGTAACGACAACCTCTGGTCGATGGCGCTCGATGGTTCAGATGCAAAACAGTTGACCCAATTTAAAGATTGGCAAGTCCGCGGCGCGCAGATGGATCAAGGCAAAGTGGTCTTCCAGCAGGGCGCTGATATCCATGTATTTGATATCGCCGCCGCGAAAGACGCATTACTCAATATCGAACTCACGTCCGATTTTGCCCAGCGCCGTGAGCACTGGGTGAAAGATCCTATGGATTATGCATCCTCCACCGATTTAGCCCTTGCTGGCGATAAAGTGGTGATCACCGCCCGCAGCCATGTGGCAATTGCGGGTGTTGATGGCTCGCGCTTAGTTCAAGTTGCGCTGCCAGGGACTTATCGCGTGAGAGAAGCGATATTGAGTCAAGATGGCAAGTCTGTTTATGCGATTAGCGACATGACAGGCCAACAGGAAATTTGGCAATTCCCCGCCGATGGCAGCAGTGGCGCTAAGCAGCTGACGAAAGACGGTCATACCTTAAGAATGAGCCTGAATCTGTCCAGTGACGGTCGATTTATCGCCCACGACGATAACGATGGCAATGTTTGGCTGCTCGACTTAAAGAAAAATATCAATCAAAAAATCATCACTAATGGTGAGGGACTTGGGCCTTATGCCGATATTCGCTGGTCCGGAGACAGCCGTTTTATCGCATTAACTAAGTCAGAAATTGGTAAACAAAGACCGCAAATTGTCCTTTACTCTGTGGATGAAAATAAGGCCGAGACGCTCACCAGCGATAAGTACGAATCCTATTCGCCAACCTTTAGCAGTGACGGCCAGTGGTTATATTTCCTGTCAAATCGCCAATTCAGCGCCACGCCAAGTTCACCTTGGGGCGATAGAAACATGGGCCCAGTGTTTGATAAACGCAGCCAAATTTTTGCCATCGCCTTAGTTAATAATGCCAAATTCCCCTTTAGTAAACCCAATGAACTCAGCGTTAACCAAGCTGACAAAACGGATGCTAAGGATAAACCGAATCCGGTGAAAATCGATTGGTCTGGTATTTCGCAGCGTCTATGGCAAGTGCCTGTTGATTCAGGTAATTACAGTGAACTGCGCGCCGTAGATGGCAGGCTTTATCTGCTCGACCAAGCGATGGGTGATGATGCTGAACCGAGTCTGATGACCATCAAGTTTGATCCATTAAGCCCTAAAGCTGAGGTTTTTGCCGAGGATATTGGCCATTATGCGGTTTCTGCCGATGGCAAAAAGCTGATGCTGCGTAAGTTCAGCAATGACAAGGCGCTAATGATTGTCGACGGTGGCGATAAGCTAGGCGATACCGACAATGCCAAAGTGCAAACGGATCAATGGCAATTAGCGATTTCTCCCCAGCTTGAATGGCAACAAATGTTTGAAGATGCTTGGTTGATGCACAGAGAATCTTTCTTCGATAAGAAGATGCGGGGCCTCGATTGGCAAGCGACCAAAGCTAAGTATCAACCTTTGCTTGACCGCCTGACTGACCGTAACGAACTGAACGATATCTTCATGCAAATGATGGGCGAATTAGATTCATTACACTCACAGGTGCGCGGCGGTGATTTCCCCAAAGATCCCGATGCGGCTAAAGCAGCTAGCCTAGGTGCGCGCCTACAGCAAACTGTAGATGGCGTTAAAATTGCGCATATTTACAGTAACGATCCTGAGTTGCCAGCTAACGCTTCACCGTTAAATCGTATCGAAGTCGATGCCAAAGAAGGCGATGTGCTGCTGGCCATCAATGGCACGCCAGTGGCGAACGTGGCTGATGTCACGCGTTTATTGCGCAATCAACAGGACAAGCAAGTATTGCTGCAACTTAAGCGTGGCAGCCAAACCCATAAAACCATCGTCATGCCCGTCAGCGCTATGGTGGACAGCCAATTACGTTATTTAGATTGGGTGAGCCATAACGCGGCAGTGGTCGAGGATGCGAGTAAGGGCAAGATTGGTTATTTGCACTTATATGCCATGGGCGGCGGAGATATTGAAAATTTCGCCCGTGAGTTTTATACCAATTACGATAAAGACGGTTTGATTATCGACGTTCGCCGTAACCGCGGCGGCAATATCGACAGTTGGATTATTGAGAAGTTATTGCGCCGCGCTTGGGCGTTTTGGCAACCGACTCACGGCACGCCAAACACCAATATGCAGCAAACCTTCCGTGGCCATTTAGTCGTGTTAACCGATGAGTTGACTTATTCCGACGGTGAAACCTTCTCAGCGGGAATTAAAGCGCTGGGTATTGCACCGCTAATTGGTAAACAAACGGCAGGGGCTGGCGTGTGGTTATCTGGGCGAAATTCGCTGACCGATAAAGGTATGGCGCGAGTGGCCGAGTATCCACAGTATGCAATGGATGGTCGCTGGGTGCTGGAAGGGCATGGTGTAACGCCGGATATCGAAGTCGATAACTTACCTTTTGCCACCTTTAACGGTAAAGATGCCCAGCTTGAGACTGCGATAAGTTATTTGAAGGATGAGTTGGTTAAGCAGCCTGTTCCAGCCTTAAAAGCGCAACCTCTGCCGGCAAAAGGCATGGCACAGGATATTAAAGCTAAGTAATTGATATTTAAATTCAGTATTTAACTAAAATTTAAGGTATCTCAGTTAGCATAGTCGCGTACAAAGTTAGGGTGTTGTCTCTTAGTTCCCGAGACAACACCCATTTTTATGCCCATTCATTAATATTCTTACTCGTTTCTGCGTAAATCTGCATAGTGTTCACTTGCTGTTGTTGGGCAATGTGATTAACTGTCATCGCTCTTGCGTCTTCGTTATGGCTTAGGTAATAGGCCGTTGGCGCCGAAATCCCTTGGCTTGTTCCTGTTGCTATATTGGTCATATCGGCGATCACTTGGTATTTCATCTTCGCGTGTTTCAATTCGACTAAGGTTTCTATGTTATCCCTCAGTGCTGGCATTTCAGCTGGTTTTTTCGCATTCGCCGCCAATTGTTTTGCATCGCGAGAAAGCGTTACTGTATCCGTTGAGACTGGTGTGCTGGTTTGAGTGGCATTGTTAACCTGTGCAAATTCAGCGTTGGAGACATTTTTTTGTGGGCTGACAGACGGGGAATATCGCAGTGGTTGAATGTGCATCTTTTAACTCCAACAGTTGGCACTAAGTTATACCAATCGTACGGTTTAAAAGCTGGACATGAGCTGAATCATGGAAAAGGTTTCGGGGATGCGGATGGTAAGACTCTGTGTGGGGGCGGCGACGGTGATTCGGTGATGGTAATGAGTTAAACTGTTATTGAGCTGCGGTGCGGCAATAAAAAAGCCCGCTTAGGAAACCATTAGCGGGCCGTAGACATCAGCACAAATCTTAAAACTTGATGTGAATATCTGTCGCTAAACTATTGGCGATAAAGCAATTTACATGTGCTTTTTCGTGAATTTTCTCAAGGGTTTCTTGGCTGACTTCAACCCCTTCGGCAAACATGACCTTAGGATTCAGCACCATCTTAGTGACGGCCAACTTGCCCGCTTCGTTTTTACCCAGCTCTGCAGTGGCATTGTCCACATAGGACGTCACAGGTAAGCGCTTAAGATGTGTTATTGCGAGAAAGGTTAACATATGGCATGAGGATAACGCCGCTAGCAGGCTTTCCTCTGGGTTTATATTCTGCCCATTGCCTTTATATTCCGGTGCCGACGAGGCTTGAATCGTCTGGCCGCTGCCAAAGGTAATACTGTGGTCTCGACAAAATTCGCCTTCTTCGGCGGGCGAGGTTTGCCAGTTAACCGTTAAGTTAAAGCCCATTATTTTCTCCTATCTGAAGGACATCAGGGCACTATAGCCTAGCGGTGCGCACTTAGCCATGACCTGTGGCCCAGTGCGGCAGGAAGTTATAGCCCAGCGCTCAGTAATAGACTGCTAGTGAGTACGCTGCCAGCGACGATACCAATCGGTAAATGGCGTGGACTGTAGCTTAACGTCAGTATGACCAGCATTGCTGCCAAGGAAATGATCCCCATAAACAAAATGCTACCGTAGGTCCAGCCTTGATCGCTCGCGCAGGCACTTAAGCTAAATGCCAGTAATAACCAAGCAAACAAGGTGAGCAAATGGCTCTGCCATTGTGCTGGTGGACGGTTAAACACATCCTTAAAATGCCCAAACTTAGCTAAGGCGAATAGGGCCAGTGAGAGATAACTTAAGCCTAAGATCCCAAGTACAGGGATAAATTCTGGCATCATGATTTGGCTTCCTCCAATGAAGACGGCGAGGTAAGTTCGTTGGCTAGGGATGTTTGTGGCTCGCTGCGGCGTGCTTTATTCGCCTTGGTATTCGGTGCATTGAATGCGGGTCTTGCTGGGCGCTTGGCTGGGGCTTTAGCAATTAAAGTTAATCTTTTGCTGGCAAATAGCATAGCGCCGCCAAGTAGAATGGCGAGCACGTCAAATCCGACTAAAGGCCATTGATGGGATTGGATGTTATCGATGAGATTGCTCGGCGATGTGAAGGCATTGAGCACGGGCAGTGCACAGCACAAACTGCCTGTGATTATCAATGCCGTTTGCCACTGGCGACGTGAACGGCCAAAGAAAGCCCACACTCCCATTGCCGCTAACGCGATAAAGAAGCTGTGAACTTCCCATTCGGAGCGGCCTGCAAAACTTGTCGATAGCAGACGGTTTGCGTAAAAGAAGCTCACAGCGCCTAAGGGTAATCCTAAGATAAACATGAAGTTTAACCCTTCGACGAGACGTAATCCCAAGCTTGGTTTCTCGCCTTTATCTATGGCTTTCTGTTGTTTTTGACGTAGGCGAATGGCCCACATCAAAGTGCCTGTAGCGACCATAGCGCAACCTAATAAGCCGCAGAAAAAGAATAATATGCGTAATAATGGGGCGGCAAAACGCGCCGTGTGTAGCGACATCATAGTGTCGTAGGTGACTGACGCCCCCGAGGCTTCATGCGGGCTGGCATACTTAAGCTCACCATTGACCCCGTTAAATATCAAAATGTTGGCCTCATCGGTCACATCTTTACCTGTGTTTTGGTAAAAGGTCACTTGGCTATTTTGATCTTTAGGGTATGACACTATCACTTGCTTAATTGGCGCATCGCCCCAAGCGGCTTGTACTTGCGGCAGTAATTGACTCAGTTGCACCTGTGGCGCGCTAATCCCCGTAGCTTTCTCGGTTTGTCTGGCGGGATTAAGTTCTTTTAAAAAGGCTTGGTTGTCACCCGAATAGGCGGTATCCACCGTCCACGGAATATAGATCAACATCAGGGTGATAAGCCCGGTATAAGTGATCATCAGATGGTAGGGCAGGGCGATGACAGAGCTCACATTGTGCGCATCTAACCAAGAGCGGGCGCCCTTGTCGCGTCTAAAGCTGAACATATCCTTGAAGATCCGCTTGTGGATCACTATGCCGCTGATAAGGGCGATCAGCATAAACATAGTACAAATGCCGACGATATATCGAGCCGTAATTGCGGACATATAATGCAAGTCAAAATGCAGACGATAGAAGAAATCGCCGCCGCGACTTGCGCGCACTTCTGAGATCATGCCGCTGCCATCGGCGAGGGCGACATGTTCTTCAGTCTTGCCGCGACGTTGACCTTTTTCTGGCGGTAGTTGCCAGCTAACACTTTGAAAGGGTTTACGTTCGGTCGGAAAACCTATCATCCAGCGCTGCGCCGATTCGGGCGAATGCGCTGCGATATAATCTTGGCCTTTATCCAGCTGGTTTGCGAGCGTATCGGCTTGATAGTTTTGATAAACCCCTTGGTGTAATTCGGGTTCGTTCCAAAGGCTGATCTCATGGCGGAAATAGCTCAAGCTACCCGCAAAAAAGATCAACAATAACACCCAACACACGAGCAAACCTGCCCAAGTATGTAGCCAAGATAAGGTTCTAAAAAATGTTTCTTTCATCTTACTGTCCACACACCTGAAGCAAACCAAAACATAACAAACTCACTAGGCCTAGATCTCGCCATGCATGCCAGGTTTTACGTACACAAAAAGCGTAAATAATGGCGATGGCATAAAACAGAAAAGCCAACATATTGGCCGTTATTGTGCTTTCGAAGCGGGGCATTGGTAGCACGACTGTCAGCAGGCAAGCCAAGGTGGCCGCCGCAATATAACCCGCCAGCAGTGCGGCGCTCGCGCGGGCAAAGACTTTGAAGGCAAACTGCGATTGCTCTTGCTTAAACCATCGCGCAATTTGCACAATCCCCCGTGAAATCAGTGAGAAAGAGCGCGTTTGCACTGCAGATGATTGCGTTGACGTTTCAAACGCGGGTGTATTAGACATAAGTGCCACTTCTCATTTCGAGCCAATATGGGTCCGTTATGGCTATCCGTTACGGTTAATTCTGCAAAGTGTGCTTGAGCTTTCTGGTTTAACGGCAGAAGACTCGGCTTAACGGTGAATGCATTTCTATTAACAGGGGATAGCTAACCGCGAGAAGTATAACTTAGTTAATTCAAATGATAAACGATATCATTTAGATTCGAATGTAAATATGTGATCTTGGACTAACGGAGGTGCAGATTGTTACTAGGTTGTGTTTTTGTATTTTTTTAGCTTTGAATATAAATCTTTTAAATCAAAGGCTAAAAATTTATGGTTAATATATTGTGAATGATAAGTTATGAATACGTATGCATCCCATTGAGGCGAAAAACGCTACACCGTTAGTATGACACTTTGATTGCCCTATGTTTCTTGGATTGATGTGGTGAATAGAACATCGGGTTAAAACAAGTCGTTATGACATAGGGGAATGCCAAATGCGTCATTGTAAACTCAGCGTCTTGACCATGGCTCTCGCGACAGCAGGCTTTAGTGTGGTGTATACACCGCAGTTAGCCTTTGCAGCAGAGACTACGCCAACTCAACAGGAGGCCAAACAAGCTCAAGACGACAATATAAAAAACGATACCAACACGAATACCAAGAGTGTCGAAACCAACAAAAAAGCCAGCGATGAAGCGGCAAATATCGAACGTATTGAGGTTAAAGGTTACAGCAAAAGTCTGATTGATTCCCTCGATGCTAAGCGTTACGGCGACACAGTTTCAGAGCAATTATCGGCAGATGATCTTGGCGCCTTACCCGATGTATCAATGGCGGATGCGCTGACCCGCTTACCCGGTATTTCAGCGGTACGTACCGGTGGACAAGCGGCGGAAATTAACATTCGCGGTATGTCTGGCGGTTTTGTTTTTTCAACCTTAAATGGCCGTGAACAGGTATCGACGAGTGGTACTCGCAGTATCGAGTTCGATCAATACCCGTCTGAACTGATTTCATCCGCCGCTGTGTATAAATCCCCTAAAGCCTCACTCATTGAAGGGGGTGTTGCAGGTACAGTTGAACTGCAAACAGTCAGCCCACTGCAATCCGATAAAGACCATAGTTTTCTAGTTAATGCCCGTGGTATGTACAACGACAGAGCCAGTGAAGTGTATGGTGCTGACGAGTATGGCCACAGATTGAGTATGTCTTATCAGGGTAAGTTCTTCGACGATACCTTAGGCGTGGCGTTAGGTTATGCCCGTCTAAAACAACCCAGTGTTGCGACCCAATTTATCGGTTTGGCTTATAATGACAGCAAAGACGTTGATGGACTGGCTAATGATACCAACGGTCCTATTGATGCCCCTGCGAATGAGTACATCAGCGAGGGTTTTGAGCTACAACACCTTGGTGGCGTTGAAATTCGTAACGGTTATATGGGCGCGATTGAGTGGGCACCTAGGGATAATTTTAAGCTCAAGGCCGATGCATTTTTATCGCGTTTCGATAGCGAATCGTTTGCCCGAGGATTCAGGGTTAAGTTTGGTGGCTCAGGCGCTGCGATTGCCAATCCTGTACTCGATGGCAATTCTGTTATTGGCGGAACCTTTAATCGCACCTCAAAGAGCTACACCCGAGTTGAGACTGTAAACGACGATAACCAAGATTTTGATGAAGTGAATAGCTTTGGTTTAAATGCTGACTGGCAAGTGACAGACAGACTGAATGTCGCCGCCGATATTTCCTATTCCTCAGCCAAAAGTAACTTTAGGAATGGCCTGTTATGGGCGAACGTTGCTGTCGATGCTAATGCTGACACCCCAGTTTTCGATGATAATGTCTCGATTAGTTATCAACTTAACGGGCTTAATCTGCCCGATGTGGGCTTTAATCAAGCCGATGCTTTCACCGATCTGGATCGGGTGATGGTGAGTAAGTACGGCATCTATCCCTATGAGAATGAAGATGCGGTAAAGGCTTATCGCCTTGATTTTAAATATGACCTTGAGAATGATTACATCAGCTCAGTAGAGTTTGGTGTACGTTACTCTGATCGCAATTACTCCAATCGCCGCTCGGTATTTGAATATGGCAATGATGGCGCTTTCTCTAGCGCTGAGCCACCACTCAAGCTGACGTCTGATATGGCCTCGGTCGTCGATTGGCAGGGTGAGTTCAGTTATTTCCCCTCTTATCTCGCCATTGATCTCGACGCTGCGCTAGCGGCTTGGTTCCCTGAAGGTATCCCACAACCAGTACAAACTTGGGGAAATGCCGATGGTGTACTCGATGCTAAGGGCTATACCACTAACTATTCTTGGACCGTATTGCAAAGTGGGGAGGTGTTCGAAAAGGTGTTTGCGGCTTATGCCATGGTTAATTTTGATACCGAGATTGGTGGTATTCCAGTCACAGGAAATCTCGGTTTACGCCGTGTTGAAACAGACCAATCCGCAACTGTCTTAGAGAATGTCGGTGCACATCCAGAGCTTGGCGCTCAGTACATTGTCGATGATTTAGGCATAGTAAATAACTACTATGCACCTAAAATCAAAGGGATAGATTATGTTGATTATCTACCGTCCCTTAACCTTAGTTTTAAGATCACTGAAGATTCTCAAATCCGTTTAGCTGCCGCTAAAGTAATGTCGCGTCCGCCCATTAACCGCTTGGCGGGAGATGCGAGCGCAACGGCTAATAGCGATGGGGTCATCAATGGTTCCAGTACTAATAACCCTTATTTAAAACCTTTCTATGCGGATCAATATGATATTTCCTACGAGAAATACTTTGATGAAGGCGCCTTTGTCGCGGCGCTATTCTACAAAAATATTGATTCTTTTATTGATACTGTGGCTATCACCAATTTCGATTTTAAGGGGAATGGCTTCAACGTGCCGGATTACATCGTCGATCCTGTTACTGGGGTGCAAACCTCAACAAGTAATGGCACTTACACTACTGCAATGAATAATGCTGAGGGTGGATACATTCGCGGTTTAGAGTTGGCTTATACCCAAGTGTTTGCTTCCTTGCCCGATTTATTTTCCGGTTTAGGTTTTAACGCCAGTTATTCTTATACCGAGAGTGAGGTGCAGTCCATTACTAGCCTAGGCGGTGATAGTGCTACTCAATCTTTACCTGGGTTATCGAATAATGTGTTCAGTGCAACCTTGTTTTATGGCTATGAGGGCTTTGAAACCCGTATCAGCGCTCGTTACCGTGATGCTTTTGTCTCTGAACAGGTGGCGATTAACGATCAAGTGGTGAACTTCGATTCCGAAACCGTGATGGACTATCAAGCCTCCTACCAAGTAACGGACGGTTTAAACGTACTGTTCCAAGTCAATAACCTCACAGATGAACCGACTAAGAGTTACTTCGGCACCGAGCAGAAAACCGGCACCCTACAGTACTTTGGCCGCGAATTTTTCTTGGGGTTCACCTATGCCCTGTAATCCATTGCATCAGTTAGTGTGCTTAGACGCACAGAGCCTAAATCCATTACATGCTGCGCCACTTAGTATCACGGCGCCTTATTCGCAAATTGGGAGAAACCACTCATGTTGAGTATCTCTAATCTTATTAAACTATCGGCTTTAGCCCTGAGTATGAGCTTACTCTCGGCCTGTGGCGGCAGTGATTCATCTGAACCGGGTAAAGTACTATTAACTTGCGATGTGCCTATGGTGCCCGATGCGACGGGCACAAGCTGCGTTGCACCTACGCCTATCAGTTGTAAGGCGCCTAAATTCCCTGATCCTAAAAACGAGAGTTGTATAAACGGTTTAGATCCCTCGTTACCCGCGCCAAGCGTATTCCCGCAAGCCAATCAAGCAGTGCTTTACTACAATCGCATTAAAGATAAAAACAATACTGCGAGTAACGCTGAATATCCTAAGTACAAATTACATACTTGGAACGATGAAAAGTGTGATGCCTATGCCGCTCCTTTTGATACCAGCGACTGGAGCAACGGCCATCCCTTCGATGGTATTGACCCTAATTATGGCGCCTATTGGATCCTTAATCTGAAGGAAGGTTATGGTGCCTGCGGCAACTTTATTGTGCATGCCGGTACGGATGATGCGGGTAAAGCCTTAGGTAAAAACAACTTAACCATGTCCCTGGTACAGGACGATGCGACGTATGTTCGCGTGAATTTCACCATTCACGGTGAGTCGGATGTGTATGAGTATCCGATTCTAGAGACAGGTTTCTCTATTTCAGGTATGAGTGCCCACTGGTTAGATCGCAATACCTTTGTGTGGAATCAAGATCCACAGGGGGTGACAAGTGTGAAATTGCATTATTCAGCTAAGGCTGATATCGCCGCCGATGATAATAATGTGATCAGTGGCACTCAAGTGACCTTAACGCCCGCGACCTTAAGCGATGCACAAAAAGCGTTATCGCCAGTGCTGGCAGATTGGCCTGCTTATACTGCTAATTTTACTGCGGATGAAGCCAAAGCCATTGCAAAAGATCAATTAGTATTAGTCGCTTACGATGCCGATGACAAACCTGTTGGCGCAACCTATGTGCAAGCGGCCAAGGTGCTTGATGATCTTTACACACAGGGTGACCAAGATGCTGATGAGGCTACGCTCGGTGTGGTTTACGATGGGGCGAACATTATTGCTTCTGTGTGGGCACCGACTGCCCAAGACGTAAAACTGAAAGTCTATGATGCCAATAAAACACTTAAAAGCACTGAGAATATGACCTTAGATAGCCTCACTGGTATCTGGTCCTATCGCGGTGATGCTAGCCTTAATCGCCTCTATTATCGTTATGCGCTCAGTGTGTACCATCCAACGACTAAAAAACTTGAGTCGTTAGAAAGCACTGACCCTTATTCTTTGAATGTGTCGAGTAACGGCCGTTTTAGCCAGTTTATTAATTTGGACGATGCAGACCTTAAACCTGACGGCTGGGATAACCAAACCGTTGCTGCGATTGCTCACCCAGAAGATGCGGTGATCTATGAGGGGCATATTCGAGACTTTAGTATTCGAGATCAGAGCACCAGTGCCGCCCACCGTGGTAAATATTTGGCCTTTACCGAGCAAGGCTCTGCGCCAGTCGAACATCTTAAAAAGCTGGTTGATAATGGCTTAACGCACTTCCATGTGTTGCCCGCCACCGATATGGCAACAGTCAATGAAAATGCCAGTGAACGCATCGAAATGACCGACACATTGGCCAAGTTATGCAGCAAAATCAATGATGCGGCCGATGCCTGTAAAACCCAAAACAAGTCAGCAACTATAGAGAATATTCTGGCGAATAGCTTACCCGGCTCAAGTGATGCGCAGGCATTAGTGGATGCTATGCGTGGTTTAGATGGCTTTAACTGGGGTTACGATCCGCAGCATTTTTTTGCACCTGAAGGCAGTTATGCCACAGTGGCTGAGGGTACGGAGCGAGTGCTTGAACTGCGCGAAATGAACCAAGCCTTGCATAATATTGGTCTCAGAGTCGTATTGGATGTTGTGTATAACCACACGAGCGCTTCTGGCGTGAATGCTAACGCTGTGCTTGATAAGGTCGTTCCTGGTTATTACCACAGATATGACCCTGTATCTGGCGCGATGGAACAGTCAACCTGTTGTGAAAATACCGCCACTGAACATCGAATGATGGGCAAACTCGTCACTGATTCTTTAGTCTTGCTTGCCAAAGAATATGGCTATGACGGCTTCCGTTTTGATGTGATGGGGCACATGCCTAAGCAAGGTATTCTCGATGCGAGAACCGCTGTTCAGGCCGTCGATCCAGACACTTACTTCTACGGTGAAGGATGGAACTTTGGTGAAGTTGCCGATAATCGTTTATTCGAACAGGCAACCCAAGCCAATATGGCAGGCTCCGAAGTGGGCACCTTTAATGACAGAATACGCGAGGCGGTGCGTGGTGGCGCATTGTTTGCGACTGAGTCAAAGGATGACTACCTGCGGGATCAAGATACCTTACGCTTATCATTGGCGGGTAACTTACAAAACTATGTACTAAAAGACTTTAATGGCAATTCGGCTAAGGGCAGTAGCTTTAGCTGGAACTCACAACCGAGTGCTTACGCTCTCGATCCTGCCGACAGTATTAACTATGTTTCTAAGCACGATAACGAAACCCTGTGGGATATCCTGCAATATAAACATGCCATTGGTTTGAGTATTGAAAATCGTGTGCGAGTCCAAAACATGGCCGCCAGTATTCCACTCTTGAGCCAAGGGGTGCCGTTCCTGCAAATGGGCGGTGATTTACTGCGCTCAAAATCGATGGACAGAAACAGCTATGACTCGGGTGACTGGTTTAACTATGTCGACTTTACCTACAACACCAATAACTGGAATGTAGGTTTACCACTCGCGCAGGATAACAGCAGCAAATGGACGCAGATTGCGGGTATTTCTGCTAACCCAAATGCGGCGGCTTCCATGTCGGATATCGAATTGGCTTCGGGGGTATTTAACGAGTTTTTACGTATACGCCATCAGAGCCCATTATTCCGCTTGACCGATGAGCAGACCATTATTGAGCGTGTGGGATTCCATAACGTCGGTAAGCGTCAGCAACAGGGTGTCATCGTAATGAGTCTGGACGACGGCGTTGGTCTTAGCGATCTCGACCCGGCAGTCGATGCCATCGTCGTGATGATCAACGGCAGCGCAACGGAGCAGTCTCACACAGTGCCAACTGCAGCAGGCTTTAGCTTACACGAAGTACAAGCAAACTCTGTTGATGCCAAAATCCGCGGTGCAAGCTTTAGTGAGGGTGCGAATGAAGGCACATTTACGGTTCCGGCCTACAGCACGGCTGTATTTGTGAAAAAACAAAGCGGTGCGCAGGGCGTGGGTCTCTCGGCAAACGCTACAGTTGGTGCACCCGATGTTGTGCCCTATGGCAGTACCGATGTATTTGTCCGTGGCGGCATGAATAGCTGGGGTGAGGTTGATAAATTCGCCTACGTCGGCGCTGGTGAATACCGTATTGCCATCAAACTGAATGCCGGTGACTATGATTTCAAAATTGCCTCGGTAGATTGGAATACCGTTGATTTTGGTGCCATAAGTGCTGATGTCGCGCAAGTTGATGAAGGCGTGGCCGAAGCGCTAGCAGCGAAGGGCGGAAATCTGCATTTTTCCGCGGGGATAACGGCAACCTATGTGTTCTCCCTTGATGCATCGGATAAGGACCATCCCGTATTAAGCGTTTATAACGAAGAGCCATTTGTAGGAACGCCAGTGTATCTGCGTGGTGATATGAATGGTTGGGGGACTGATAACGAAGTCAAGTATATGGGCGGTGGGATATATCGCGTTGATCTCGCCATCACGGCAGGTACTAAAGGCTTTAAACTCGCGTCCAGTGATTGGTCTACCGTAGATTATGGTACCGGTGAGGCCGATGGTGTCGTCGTGCTCAATCAAGAGAAATTGCTGGCGGTCAAAGGCGGCAATATGAGCATCACCTTCGACAGCGATGATACCTACAGCTTTGTGTTTGATGCGTCAAATCGTAATGAACCTAAACTCAGCGTGTATAAAACGGCGATGTTTGGTGCGAACACGGTTTACATTCGTGGCGGCATGAATGGCTGGGGCACAGTGGACACGTTAGCCTATCAAGGCGCTTCGGTTTACAGTGTCGATATCGCGTTAATCGCAGGTGATAACGAGTTCAAAATTGCTTCATCAGATTGGTCTAGTGTCGATTTTGGTGCTGTGGTGGGGGATGAGGCTGTGACGCTTGATGGGTTAAAAGTCTTGGCTTCAAAGGGGGCAAATATGCATTTTAATGCGCCAGTGGATGCAACTTATCGCTTTACTGTGACAGGTCCAGATCCTAAATCGCCAACCTTAACTGTGACTCAAGTTAATTAGGCTAACGCAGCGAGCCGCGATTAACTCACCATGGATTCGCTGTGAATTTAAAACCACCTTAAGTGCGAACTTAAGGTGGTTTTTTTATTCCCCTGAGCGGGAGAGGTACAGATATTTAACCGATACGGAGGCAAGGCTTAAAACTGTGAGCGAAACAAGATATGGATTTTCTGACTTGCTAGCCTTGTCACAATTGTTTGTTTTTTGTTTGTTTGGGTGTGTCTAGCGGTTACCGCTTGTTTAGCTTTAGGTTAATTTTTATGCTGCCAATGTGAGCTTTATCAATTTTGATGTTCTGACGTTTTGGCAGAATGCTCGTTATCTTTTTTACCTAGACCTAACCTGATAACCCTATGCATAAAAACTCTAAGAATGGTGAGACACACCTGTCAGATAATGCGATTTTACTCTCCACGACGGATTTGAAGGGAAACATCAAATATGTGAATCAGACTTTTTCGCAGATTAGCGAGTTTAGTGCTGCTGAGTTGCAAGGCAATCCCCATAACATAGTGCGTCATCAAGACATGCCCGCAGCTGCGTTTAAGATCCTTTGGGAGCGAATTAAGCAGGGTAAACCTTGGATGGGGATCGTTAAAAATCGCACTAAAAATGGCGGTTATTACTGGGTAAATGCCTATGTCGCCCCTGTTTATGAAGACGGTAAAATTCACGAATATCAATCTGTTCGCCGCCAAGCCACTCCAGAGCAGATTAAAGCAGCCGAGCGTATTTACAGCGATATAAATCAGGGCAAGCAACCTAAAGCATTGCGCAAAGATAGGCTAGGTTTCAGTGGTAAGATACTGCTGGCCATGCTGATTTCGATTATGACTACGACAATGATTGCCAGTTATTCTCCCATTAGTGCTGCAATTGCGGGGATGACGATAGCGTGCCTAGCATGGTATTTCCTGATGCAGCCGCTGCAAAAACTCGTGTCGATGGCGACTAATATTATTGACGATCCTGTGGCGACGGGCGTGTATACCGGCCGCCAAGATGAGATTGGAAAATTGGATCTTGCTCTGCGCTTTTTGATCACCGAAATTGGTGGCGTTGTCGGCCGCATGGCGGATTCTGCCAGTGAAATCCAATCTCAAAGTGTCAATCTTAAACAAACCATTACCAACACTTGGGAGCACGCCGATAGCCAGAGTGAGCAAACGACGCAGGCTGCAACAGCGATGGAGCAGATGAGCGCCAGTTTTGCCGAAGTGACGGGCAATATTCACCGCACCGCCTCTGAAATGGTGTCGAGCCACGAGGCGGCTCAACGCGGTCATTCACGTTTAGAAACAGTGATAGAGGCGATTCATCAGTTGAGTGTGCAAGTGAGTCACTTTTCCGATGTGGTTCAAACGATTGAAGAAGATAGCCGTGCAATTCACCAAGTGCTTGAGGTGATACGTGCCATTGCCGATCAAACCAATCTGTTAGCTTTAAATGCGGCAATTGAAGCGGCGCGGGCAGGGGACAGTGGCCGCGGTTTTGCCGTGGTGGCCGATGAAGTCAGACAATTATCGAGTCGTACTAGCCAATCCACCTCGCAAATCGAATTAATTGTTAGCCGCTTTAGGGAAAGTACTCAAAGGGCGACTTCGACTATGATGGCGGGACAAGAGCAGGTTAAACGTTCGGTCGGCTTAGCGCAGGAAGCCAGTGTTGCTTTTGGCGAGTTGCTTTCATCTATATCAAGGATTAACTCCTTAAGTGATGATAATGCCGCTGCGATGACCCAGCAGACTTCTGTGGCCGCTGAAATTAGCCGTGCTATCCATGTGATCAGCGATTTGGCTCAACAGAGTTTAGAGCAGACGCTCGATGCGGCGGCGCGGGGCGATCAAGTGTCGCGTTTATCGACCAAGACGCATCATCTGTCCCAGCAGTTTTGGCAGCAGAGCGTGCAACGTAAATATTAAGCGTATTTACCTTATGTCGTATTGGATTTTGTGATTGATTTATTATTAATGCCTGTTTATAAATCAATCACTTAATCGCATTTTTCTGGCGGTTTTATTTTCAACTTCTTGATGGCGGTCACATTTAGGAGATGCTAATACCTGAGTTGATCGAAATATTTGCCAATTCCCCTTGTGTTTTATCCTGCATGCCCCAAGCTCTATTAGTGAAGCAAAAATAAAAGTAATGACATTAAAAGGGACAACCTATGAAAATAAATATTTCTGGTCACCACGTCGATGTTACTGATTCTATTAGAGAAGATGTTAACGAGAAATTTGCTAAGATCGCCACTCATTTTCCCTCTCTGATCGCACTGGATATCATTATTGCGAAAGAGCATGGCGAGTATCAGGTTGAAATTCGAACCAATTATGAAGGCAGCCGCATTTCCGCTTCGGGTACCGATGAGGTGATGTACCCAGCTATCAAGGCCGCATCGAAAAAATTAGATGCAGCACTTAAGCACCGTAAAGGTCAATTAAAAGCAGATTTACATGAAACCCCGAGCTGCACAACGCCAGCCATTGCCCATGAAATTATCCAAGAGATGGAGCTTCGTTAGGTTTTAATCATTACTCACCGCCTTAGGTGAGCACAAAAAGGGCCTTAACTGGCCCTTTTTGTTGGCTATGATTTTTTCCAGAATGCTAATGGGTTAAATCAACGCCAGTTGTAAGCCCTTGAGTACAGCTTGGGTGCGGTCTCGGCAATCGAGTTTAGTGAGTAAGTTAGAGACATGATTCTTTACTGTGCCCTCCGCTAAAAATACCGCATTGGCGATTTCTTTGTTGGAGAAGCCGCCCGCCATAAAACTGAGAATTTCCCGCTCCCGTTCCGACAATAATTCATTTCTAGTTACCCCAACGCTAGGTGCAGGTTTAGGCTCACTCATCTGTTTGAGTACCGAAGGCTCAATCAAGTAGCCGCCTTTGGCGACGGTTTCGATGGCGTGCAGTAACTTATCGAGTGACACGTCCTTGAGTAAAAAGCCGTTGGCTCCCGCCTGCAAACTATTGAGGAATAACTCACTGTCGTCGAAGGTGGTTAACATGATGACAGGTAAGCGATTGGCACTTTGACGTATCTGTTTGAGCATGGCGATGCCATCAAGATTTGGCATGCGAATATCACTGAGCAGCACATCGACAGGATTATTGGCGAGTTGGCTGAGTGCATCTTGGCCGTCTTCGGCCTGCCACACCACGCGAATGTTGTCGGAAATGGCGAGCAGGCTAGCGATGCCTTGGCGAACCAATTGTTGATCTTCTACTAAGCCGACACTGATGATGTTGTTTTGCGTATCCATAGCGATTCCAAAGAGTTTTCAATAAAAAGTTAAGCGAGTGCTGGGAGGGTGAGGGTGAGTTGGCAGCCGGGCGCCGAGTCATTCGCCCTTAGCTGCACCTTGCCATTAAAGGGCTGTAGTCTTTCCTGCATGCCGCTAAGCCCTGTGCCATAAAGTCCTGTACCGCTTTTAGCTGATGCGTTTCGCGCGGCTACCCGTGTTAGCCCCACGCCGTTGTCGCTCAGTTGCAATACCAGTGCGCAGTGGGAGTCTTCCATGCTCAGTTGCAGTTGATTCGCCTTGCCGTGGCGCACGGCGTTGCTGATGCCTTCTTGCAGGACTAACAGCAGGGCTTGAGTCAGTTCGGCTGATTGCAGTGGTTTCATCGCCTTGCAGGTGAGAGTGACGCTGGGTAAGCGGGTCATCAGCGCCTCTAAAGGTGGGACTAAATCCAATCCCACTTGCACTCTTTGAGCCCTGACGACGGCGCGAATACTTTCAAGTAGCTCTTTGGCTAAGGATTTACTTTGGTTAACTTGAGGTTTGAGGCCTTCGGGCGCTTTATGGCTCAGTACTTCTAATTGCAGAGAGAGTGCTGTGAGCTGGTGGCCGAGAATATCGTGTAAATCGCGGGAGATCCTTAATCTTTCTTGCTGTTCGCTGGCTTGGCTAAGTAGGGCGCGAGTGGCGATAAGCTGTTGGTTTAGCTGTTCTTGTATCAAACGTGATTTACGCTCGGAAAGCCTTGCTTGGCTGCTGCTGTAGGCAAAGAGTTGAAAGCCAAGATAGATCAAAATATTGAACACATTGCTTTGCTCATGCCAATGCCATTGCAGCAGCGCGTAATAAACAAGGTTGGCTAGCAGCAACTGTGAAATAGCTTGGCGGCGATTGAAAAACTCAGGCAAGAGTGACGCCCAAATAACGAAGAGGATCGGCAGCAATGCATGGTTTGCCGTGAGTAATAAGTTCAGCACGATAAGCGGCATTGCTAGTGTGGCAAGGCGACGAAACCGCATATTGTTATGCGCCACTTTATCGGTAGCGATCAGTATAAATGCCACTAAATACAGCCCATAAAGCGTGGCATTGAGCATGCCTTGCCATGTATGCAATGCGGCTTGGTTTATCCCAACCCAAGCCACTAATGCCCAAGTGAGCACTCCAGCGGCAATCAACATGTTTTCTTCTTTCGCTAATCGATTTTCTAGCACGAATGACGATTCCTTAATCCAATTCTGCCGACCATTCTAAGGTATCAGCGCCAGATGTCACTATGCCAAAAGTCATCTTGTTAAATTCTTGTTTCATGACTTTTGGCACCTGTTTTTAGTCCTGTGATTTTTTAAGCTAACTCAATCGCAGTTACTTATCAGCGCAAATAACAGGAGTAAGACATGAAACACGTGAACTTAACGATGACAACAACTCAGATTCGCCGAGCAAATATGACCAAAAGGACGTTATCAGCGATTTGGGGCGCAGGCTTAGCTTGCTTGCTCTTGTCGGCAGGCTCCATGTCCAAAGGCAGCCAGACACATACCCTGACTGTGGATATCGATAATATTCAAGTACAAACTGGCGCCTTGATGGTGGAGCTTTACGCTAATGCCGAGGATTACGCCGCAGGCCACAATCCTAGCGCATCTATGATAAAGCCCGTCACTAAGACAGAGCATAGGCTGGTATTTAGCGATCTCGCCGATGGTCAATATGCGGTCAAGGTCTTTCATGATGAAAACGGCAACCACAGCTTAGATACCAATATGTTAGGAGTGCCGAGTGAAGGCTATGGTTTTAGCAATAACGCCGGCAGTTTTGGACCTGCGAGCTTTAAAGACGCCAGCTTTAGTTTGCAGGCCGATGCGCAAATCACGATACATATTCGCTAAGGGAGCGCAGCACCATGGATAGACGTCAATTTCTAGCAGGCTCAGCCGCCCTAATGACGACTGCTGTTTGGGCAAGTTCAGTGGATAAATTACTGGCGCTGGATAACGCACAAGCGGTCGCCCGTGAGCCATGGGCTATCGGTTTTAACGGGGCGGAAGGCGACTATCTGCCGCTCACTATGCAGGTTTCGGGCGAGTGGCCAGCGCAATTGAGCGGCAATCTATACCGAAATGGGCCTGCAAAAATGTCTCGGGCAGGTAAGGCATATCAGCATTGGTTCGATGGCGATGGCATGGTGCAGCAGTTTAGTGTGGCTAATGGGCAAATTCAGCATCAGGCTAAGTTTATCCAAACAAAGAAGTTTAAAGTGGAAGAAGCCGCTGGCGCATTTAAGTACACCACCGCAGGCACAGTGATCCCCAATGCTTTACCCATTCGCAATAACGATGACTTGAATGTGGCTAACACCAGTTTATTACCGCGCCACGGCGAGTTGCTTGCCTTGTGGGAAGCGGGTTCACCCTATCGACTTGATGCGCAGACCTTAACCACGCTCGGCGTTAAAAGCTTTGGCGACAAGTTTAAGGGTTTACCCTTTTCCGCCCATCCACTCGATGATGGACAAGGTGGATTGTGGAATTTTGGCGTCTGGTATGTCGGCGGCGAGAAACTATTGCTCCTCTACCAAGTCGCAGCCGATGACAGCATTGCCAGAATGGAAGTGATTGAATTACCGCAGGCGAGTTATTTACATGCCTTTGCGCAGAGTGAGAATAAGCTAGTGTTTTATATTTCATCTTGCGTGTATGAAGAGGGCGAAACCTATATCGATGCTTTTAAATGGCGCCCAGAATTGCCATCGCAATTACTGGTTATCGACAAAGCCGACTTTAAAGCGCGCCAGTTACACTCGCTGCCTGCTGGATTTGTGTTTCACTTTGGTCAAGCCATTGAGAAGAATGGCGAACTGTCAGTCCAGCTTTGCCTCTATCCTAATTCGGCGATGTTAACTCAAGGGATGAAAGGGTTACTGACGGGCGCCCGTAAAACAAAAACACCCCATGCCGAGTTAGTGACAATTACAGTACCGCTCACAGCACCACTAACAGCAGCTAGCAAAAAGCAGTTTGCGGGGACATTATCTTCCTCTGCACGAATTAACCGCAGCGGCGTGATGATGGAGTTTCCCCAGTTTGCGCAGCACACTATGAGTAACAAAGAGTCTGCACAGCAAACGAGCAATGCCGAAAAGCTTGCAGAGAAAACGGGCGTGGCTTCGGAATTTGTCCCGTTATTTGGCGTTGGAGCAAGATCAGATTCTGCTGCTAGTTCTGGTTCTAACTTTAACTATGAAGCCGAATCTGAATCTGAATCTGAATCAGGACTGAGTAATACTCTGTATTGTATTCATAATGCAAAAGACAGCAGCAAGCACGGTGTGGATACACTTGGCGACGCGAGCTATAGCGCGTTTTATCTTGGCAAAGGCAAGATTGCCGAAGAGCCGCTCTATATCCCCGCCACTGAGCAGCATGAAGCCTATTTGTTGATGACTTGGCTCGATTACCACAATGCACTGTCTGGTTTGTCTTTGTTTCGTGCCAGTGACATCAGTGCGGGCCCCATCGCTTCGGCTCAGATGGACAGGGTATTGCCGTTAGGATTTCACGGTTGTTTCATTAACGCTTAATATATGACCTATAAACAAAAAACGCAGCCAAGGGCTGCGTTTTATTTCAGGCGAAAGCGGTGCTTAGTCTTCAATTTCCGCATTGTGATAGACGTTTTGTACGTCATCACAATCTTCTAAAGCGGCGATAAACTTTTCAAACATGGCAACATCTTCACCTTCAACCTTAGTCATGTCCTGCGGTACGAAGGTAATGTTATCGAATTCGAAGTTAACTTCTGGCATTGCTTCGGTCAGTGCAGTTTTGACCTTAAAGTACTCAGTGTGCGGCGCATAAACTGTGATTAAGCCATCTTCCAGCTCTACATCGCTCACATCAACGTCAGCCATCATCAGCAGCTCTAAAATTGCATCTTCGTCATCGCCCGCAAACACGAATACGGCTTGATGATCAAACATGTGGCCAACAGTGCCTGGGCCGCCGAGTTTGGCATCGTTTTTCACGAAGGCTTGACGCACTTCGGTGAAGGTACGCTTTACGTTATCGGTTAGGCAGTCAACAATGACCATGCAGTTGCCAGGACCAAAACCTTCGTAACGGGCGGTATCGTAATCTTCACCACCGCCGCCTTTGGCTTTTTCAATTGCGCGTTCAATAACATGCGCAGGCACTTGGTCTTTCTTAGCGCGTTCAATTAAGCGACGCAGTGATAAGTTTCCATCGGGCTCAACGCCGCCTTGTTTAGCGACAACGTAAATCTCTTTACCGTAGCGTGAATAAATGCGGGTTTTTTGACCGGCTGTTTTCGCCATGGATTCTTTCTTGTTTTGATATGCTCTGCCCATCTTGATCTCGTTAGCTCAAAAAAATTGCGCCGATATTAGCAGTTTTCTTGGCATAAGTGCAGTCGTCCATGTGGGATTTATTACCGAGAAGGCGACGGGGCACGCATTTCAGGGCAAAGTTAGCTTTTTCATGCGAGGTTATCTTGATAATGGACTAAGACTAAATCACACGAGATTAATACTAATGTCTAATGCCATACACACGTGAGACTGTTGATGATAGTTAATTGCTACTTTGTTTATCTAGCGAGATAAATTATCTAGCTTATTCAGAGAAATAGACTAAAACTATAAATCTTGAGCGCTATCATAGTTAGCCCTTCTTAGTCAGCTGTAATTGATTGCAGCTGAACGAGGGCGAATGATTCGACTCTTAGCATTTCCCTTTCATTTTTACCTTGCGCAGTTACGGGAAGTATATGGAAATACAGCACAAAGTTTTAATTTTTATCAGTTTCACGCTGGTCACTCTAGGGAGTTTATTACTTGCGGGGCTGCATCTTCCGAGCATTGTGCAGGCGCTGATCTTGGGTGCAATCACCTCTGGCTTAGTGGTGTGGGTGTGTTTGCGCGCAACTAAGGCTAAGCTCGACACCGATGAGGCAAATGCTAAGGCATTAAAAGATCAAAGCCTTCCCGCCCATGATATCAGTGTGCAAACCAGTAAAATTGCTATCGGTTCGGCTGAAGTGTCGCATTTTATTGATTTACTGAATAAATCCATTGAATCAAATGGCGAGCATGCCAGCGCTATTGCCGTTGCCGCGGGGCAATTGAGTCATACCACGGCTCAACTTGGCGATAATGCCGCCGATATTTTAGGTCAGGCACAAGAGGCTGAGCGCGTTAGCGTGCAGGGGCGTAGCCAAGCCCAAAAAGGTGTGACGGCTATTCGCTCGCTGAGTACGGATATTGATACCGCCGCCGAGCAAGTACAGGCGCTTAAGTCGCGAGCCGAAGAAATCCAAAAAATCACCGAAGTGATTAACTCCGTTGCCGAACAAACGAATCTGTTGGCGTTAAATGCGGCCATCGAAGCGGCTCGTGCGGGAGAGCAGGGCCGAGGTTTTGCGGTCGTCGCAGACGAAGTACGCAGCCTTGCGGGTAAAACCGCAGGTGCGACCCAAGATATCGGCAAGATGTTATTAGAAATCCGCAGCGAAACCGATAAAACCTCTGGGCTGATGGAAAGGGTCGTAACGCAAACCGCCGATGTGGTCGCGGCTATGGGCGAGTTAGACGCGCATTTCACTGAGATTTCGGCCTCTGTGACTCAATCGGCCCATGCGTTAGGTGATATGGAAGATTCGCTCAAGCAATATAACAACACCACTAACGACATTAGCCGCTCTGTGACTCAAATCCGTGATTCGTTAAATTCGACGGGTAAACAGAGTCATAGCGTATCTGAGCAGGCCTTTACTCTATCCTTGACCACCGAGGGCATTTTTAAAGCGCTGTCTAAATGGGATACACAAACCTTCGATCAACAGGTTTTGCAATTGGCCAATGTGGCCGCTAAAGCCTGTGGTGACAAGTTGGCACAAGGTTTAGCCAGTGGCAGTTTTAGCGAGGCGGATTTGTTTAATCCTAAATATCAACCGATTGCCAATACTCAGCCACAGAAATACAGCACAGCTTTCGATCGTTATACCGATCAGCATTTTCCAACGATTCAAGAACCCATTCTGGCAAAACACAGCGAAATTATTTATGCGGGAGCCGTTGATAAAAAAGGTTATTTTCCGACCCATAATAAACGCTTTAGCCAAGCGCTGACGGGCAAGGTCGAAGTCGATATGGTGCATAATCGAACCAAACGCCTGTTTAATGATCCGACAGGGATCCGCTGCGGCGCTCATACTGAGCCTGTATTACTGCAAACCTACAAACGGGATACGGGCGAAGTGATGCATGACTTGTCTGTGCCCATTTTTGTGAATGGTAAACATTGGGGCGGATTTAGGGTGGGATTTAAGGCTAAGTAAATAATAGATAATCAAATTTAGGTTATTTACTCTAAAAAATGCATAAAAACGCACCTTGTCATGTGTTGTACTTGTGATCCGTGGTGGGTAATTGATTAACATAATAGAAATAGATTGGCATCTTTTTGCTGAAGTGCTTAAATAGCTCAAGGTGCACAGTTTGATACAGTTCTGTACGCCATAATAAAAATATAAAATTTGAATAAGACCTTAATTAGTTGATTTAAAAATGGTTAAAATATCTTTGGGGATATTTTAAGATGTAGAGGACAGGGAGCTCTCTTGCTACGTAAATATAACGCAGCAGACGCTGCTTAATGTGAGTTAAATGTGATGCAAGCAAATCAAGCGACTGTTACTGTTTTATATTATGACGCGCCCGTAGGCTTAATTATGCACAATTCTGTGCTAGCTAATTTGCCTGTGAGTGAAGCTGGGCGTGTGATGATACCTGCAAGTTTTCGTAAGGGAAAATCGATCATTGCCGTACTTGAAGGTGAATGTAAGATACTGAATTCATTGGGCGAGCGGGTATTTGCTCAGGCTAATATAGGTTGAAATTAGCTTATAATTTCAAAATGTTATAATTAAAAAATTAACATTCAATAGATTAATATTTCAAAAAATACTCACCTTTGGGACGCATAATCGCCTTGTTGAATTATCGTCTCGACTTTCTCTGCAATACTTCTTTTAATCTTATTTAATAATGTACAGAACGTATTTACTGCGCTTTATCGGCTTGAATTCAAGGAGATAGTGACGCTTATATCGACTTGAATAACACCACCTTCGATAGCATCACACCCAATAATTCGACATTCAACAATATCTGAGCAATGGACACCAATACTGCGGCATCTCGCTAAACACTATATTGTCTAAAGACTATCTACACTCTGTCGATTTTGTCGCCCAGAGATTCGTCACTGAACAGATTAAAATGCCTTTAATGGCAGACTTCAGTCAGCAATCGATCGGCAAGATGTTGAAGGGTTTCGGCATTTGGATGGGTGTGAGCGAAGGTTCTTAAACCATAAATTCCCATCATAAAATATTGGGCTCTTTGCTCGTCGCTGCGATGACCTTCTAGCAGTCCTTGCTTGGCTGCGCTGATAAATTGCTGCGTTAGCGCTTGCTGCCAAGATTGCAGATACTGATTGATGATATCTCTAATCTCAACATCTTGCTCAGCCACTTCATTTAATGCCTTCGTCAATAAACAAGCTTGGGCGCTATCACAACTTAGGCATTCGGCAACAATATGATCTAAATAAGTTTTTAAGTTCGTTAGTACATTTTCGCTTTTAGCGAAATGGCTGTTGAACTGCGCATTTCTGTCGAGTTGATATTGATCAATGGCCGCGATTAGTAATCCGCGTTTATTGGTAAAAGCGCAGTAAATCGACCCCGGATGTAATCCCGTGGCTTGAGTTAGATCTTGCATGCTTGTTTTGGTGTAACCCTTGTGCATGAAGGCGGCCATCGCGCCGCGAAGTACCTGTTCTCGGTCGAACTCTGCATTACGCATCGAATTTAATTCACTTGTATAGAAACGCTTAGGCCGAATTCTACCTAATTTTGAACGAACATTCAAAAATTAACTTGAATGATCGTTCAAATAATAATATCTTGAATACATATTCAAGAATGGGACTGAGAAAATGACCACACAAACCACGCCAAATTCCTTGGCAAATCTGTTCGAAACCTACTCGCTTAATGACACTATTACCTTAAACAATCGTTTCTTAATGGCACCTTTGACCCGTTGTATGGCCGATGCCGACTTAGTGCCGACCGATGACATGGTTGCCTATTATGCACGCCGTGCTGAAGCGGGTTTGATCATTACTGAGGCAACGATTATTCGTCCCGATGCCCAAGGTTATCCAAATACCCCAGGTATTTTTACTCAAGCGCAAATTGCTGGCTGGCGTAAAGTGACCGATGCAGTACATGCTAAAGGCGGTAAGATTTTTGTGCAGTTATGGCATACGGGCCGTGTTGCTCATCCACACTTTTTCGGTGGTGGCGATGTACTTGCGGCATCAGCACAGAAGATTGAAGGCAGCGTGCCAAGAATGCGTGAGCTAACTTATGTCACGCCAAAACCAGCCACACTCGAGGATATTCAAGGCCTAGTGCGTGATTACGCCAAAGCGGCGGAAAATGCCATTGAAGCTGGCTTTGATGGCGTTGAGATTCACGGTGCAAATGGTTATTTAATTGATACTTTCTTACATCATGACAGCAATCGCCGCACCGATGAATACGGTGGCACGCCAGCCAATATGTCCCGTTTTGCGCTTGAAGTTGTCGATGCTGTAGTGGCTCGTATCGGCAAAGACAGAACTGGTCTACGGATTTCACCTGGGGCTTATTTCAATATGGCGGCCGATAGCCGTGACCGCGAAGTGTTTGATTACTTCTTGCCGGAACTAGAGTCACGCGATATCGCCTTTGTGCATATTGGGATTTTCGATGACAGTATGGAATTCGACTATCTTGGCGGCAGAGCTTCAAGCTATGTGCGCGCACACTATGGCAAAACCTTAGTGGGAGTTGGAAGCTACAGCGCTGAAACTGCCAGTGAAGCGATTGCAGCGAATAAGTTCGATTTGATTGCTATCGGTCGTCCATTCATTGCTAACCCTGACTATGTTGCTCGCGTGCGTGATGGCGTTGAACTTGTACCTTACAGCGACGAAATGCTAGCAAGCTTAGTGTAATTTCACTTAATAGCTGAATAAAGAAAGGGTTAGCATTGGCTAACCCTTTTTTTGCCTCTCTCGTCCTAGATTTAATCCGCTTTAACTAAGGATCTAAGTGCGGTGAGCTTTTGCTGGGCGATGCCGAAAATGCTCTCGGGAGAATATTGTCCTTGGCTAGGCGTGGCCGTTTGCGACAAACTGCCTGCGGTTTTACCAAGCAGCAACTCCATGGCTTGAGTCACATGGGTAATGGCCCAAATGTGGAACTCACCTTGCGCCACTGCATCGACAATGTCTTTACGTAGCATAAGGTTAGCCATGTTCGAAGCAGGAATAATCACCCCTTGATCTGACGTACGGCCTTTAATTTTGCACACATCAAAGAAGCCTTCAATCTTCTCATTCACACCGCCAATGGGCTGAGCCTCACCAAACTGGTTCATCGAACCTGTGATGGCAATATCTTGCCTTAGTGCTTGCTCGCTAATGGCCGAGATAATGGCGCAACATTCGGCCATTGAGGCGCTATCGCCGTCCACGCCGCTGTAAGATTGCTCGAAGGTGAGGTAAGTGGTGAGCGGGATTTGCGCTGTTTTACCTAACACTGAGGCTAAATAAGCGGTTAAGATCAACACGCCCTTAGAGTGAATTCGCCCCCCTAGTTTGACTCTGTGTTCGATATCCATCACTTCACCTTTACCAAAGGCTGTGGTTGCTGTGATGCGATTGGGCATACCAAACTGATGATCTGAGGTCGAAATGACGGATAAGGCATTGATTTGCCCAACCACTTTGCCTTGAGTGCTGATCAAGGTGGTGCCGTTGGTAAAGCTCTGCATTATGTTGTCGTGCAGACGTGATACCCTTTGCTCTTGATTTCGCAGTGCTTGTTCAACATGGGGTACTAAAATGTGCAGACTGCCTGCCGATTTAGCGCAGTAGTTTGATTCCCGCAGCAGGTTGGCAATATTGGCCGAGTGTAGCGACAGTTTTTGCTGATCTTCGGCCTCCCGCGAGCTGTATTCTATGATGCGTGCTATAGCCGCACGGTCGCAGTGCAGCATGTTGTTGTCGTGGACTATGCTCGAAATAAAGCGGGCATAGTGCGCCTCTGAGGTTGCGGTTCTGTCCATCACATCTTCAAAATCGGCGGTAACGCGGAATAACTCACTGAAGTCAGGATCATAGTGCTGTAACAGCTGATAAGTTTCGTGATCGCCAAACAGAATGATTTTCACATCTAATGGGATAGGCTCAGGTGCCAAGGAAATCGTTCCCGATAGAGACACTTCCCGTTCGAGTGAGCTTAAATCCAGTTTGCGTGAACGCAGTGCGCGCTTTAGTCCGTCCCACACGTAAGGGCGCTCTAATACTTTAACGGCATCCATCAATAATACGCCGCCATTCGCCTTGTGCAGGCTGCCGGGACGGATAAGCGAGAAGTCGGTGAACACTGTACCTCTGAAGGTGGCGTTTTCCACATAGCCAAATAGGCTGTGATAACTCGGGCTTTCTTCAACGACTATGGGGAATCTTTGAGTGCCTTGGCCGACCAAAACGTTAACTTGATAGCGGCGGGGCATTTTCTTTTCTAAGGAAGCATAAGCTAGGCCTAATTGTTCTTCACTTTCTTCTAAGAAAATATCTAGGTTATCTAAGATATCCGCCTGCATACCGGTTAAGAAAGTGCGCGCTTCGGGTTGGTGCTTGAACTTATCTTTGAGTGGTTTAATAAAATGGATTAACACTTCTTTGGCGACTTGCTCGTCATGCTCTTGCTGCTTGTCGCTAAATTCTTCTTCCCATTCTGTGATTTGGCGAATAATCCCGCGCAGTTTCACTTCTAGACCGTTGATATTGCTTTCAAATTGACTGCGCTCAGTATCGGTCAAGGCGTCGAATGAGGCTTCGTCATGGGGTTCTTCTCCATTGAGCGCGACCATTTGATAGTCGCCCTGCATGGTCAAGCTGAGGCTGATGCCCTTTTGTTTTGCTTCTTCGGTTAATTCAGTGAGTGCGACTTCTTGCTTCTGTGCCAACTGGCTTTTTAGCTTTTCGGTGCGGGCATAATACATTTCATTATCAAAGGCTAAAGGCATAGCTTTGACAAGTTTAAGCATCAACTTTTCGACGGCTTTTTTGAATTCAAGCCCAGTACCAGCAGCGAGTTTAAGGACTTTAGGGCAGCGAGTATCATCGAAATTAACCACGTAGCACCAGTCGTATAGCGTGTGATCGCTTGGCTCGTGACGGCTTAAATAACGCAGCATCATGGTCCGTTTGCCTAGACCGTTCTGGCCGATGGCGTAAATGTTATAGCCCTTTTCTTTAATCCCCATCGCAAACTCTACCGCTTGCTGGGCACGTTCTTGGCCGACAATATCATCAAGTGGAGTGAGCTCGGCTGTGGACTGGCAATCTGTGCTTAATTGGTCGAGTTCGCAAATGCGATACAGTTGTTTACTGTCGAGTAGGGTGGCTTGGCTTGATACGACGTCAGTGGGCATAAATATCCTTGTTTTTTCAGCCTTATTATTTCCATTGTAGACAATAAGATAGCATTTTTGTCAATCAAAACTCTGTTATTGCTGATTTATGCCTTTAGGGATAGTTATCTGCTGCTAATAAAGTGCTGTAGCACTGCGGTCAGGCTTAATCGGTTAAGTCTAACTAATTGTTACGCAATAAACTTATCCCAATACTGACTCGAAAATTTTGTGCTAAAGTAGCAAAGTGTATGTCAGCAGTGCTTAACTGTGTAAGGACACGTTAAAGTAGTCTAGAAAGAGTCGGCTAGAAACATCCCTCTAACCTTGATGGTTTGACCTCTCCAGCCTTAAAAGGTGGTTATGATGAGGACGGTTTGCGATCTAAGACTCGCGCCAATTGAGATGTAGTGGATTGATGTTAAAAGTAAAATTTTATGATGTTTTACCGCTTGATTAACGCTTTCCCTTTGGGGCTAATTTGAGCATGCGTTTGGGGTCTTATGGTGTTTTTTGCCGTGGGTCGATTGAGCAGTAACTAAGTATTAGTTGGCAAGATGATGATAGATGTACCTATTTCGCAGCAAGATCTTGATAACTGGTTGAAAGATGTAAACTTGGTTGCCGAGATATCGAACAGTAAAGCGACATTAATAGCATGGAATGCTGCGGGTGAACTTAGCAGTATGTTAAGTTCAGATTCTGCGGCTGACAGTGAAATCCAGGCAATACTCTGTCATTTAAGCGGCAATCACTCGGCGAAAACCCTACCTAGTGCAACATTATCAGCTACTACGTCATCAACCGCTACACAGTCCAAAGCCACTCCATCAACAGCCACTCCATCAAAAACGACGACATCAGAACTCACTTCCAGTCCTTCAGATGCTGTTGAAACTTCCGTTGATGCCCAATTAGCCCAAGAGAAGTTGGTCAGCCCAACCGAGCCGATTTCGGTATTGCCTCGATTAGGTCACTATCAAATCACTACGTCATTATCTGTGTCAGAGTTAACTGAGCTGGTCAGTCAGTCGCAATTGATCATAGATACTCGGCAGCACTCAGATTGGCGCACTTGTAGCGCAATCGGCAGCGTGATTTGTTTATCCCTCGCTTGGCCATCTGGGGCAAATTTTGGCTTTTTATGTTTTTATCACAACGAGGCGCACGGCGTAGATTCGAAAACGCTGCAGCTTGCAAAGCTTATCAGCGATAGCATTCAACGCCAGTTAGGCGAGATATTGAGCCAACACAGTGCGGCTGAAGCATTAAGCCGAGGTACGCCAAGGTGTGTCGATACGGTCGATTTACAAACATTTATTGATAGTTTTGAAGAACATATTTGGATGAAAAATGCCGCTGGCATTTATACACTCTGTAATCGCAGCGTCGAGAAAGCATGGGAAATGCCCCGCAGTGAGATTGTCGGTAAATCCGATGTCGAACTCTTTGGTGAAGATATTGCGGATATTTTCCTAGAGGGGGATAGGCTCGCTATCGAGTCTGGTATGCCAATTATTGTCGCTGAGTGTTTAGACGGCAATGAAGCTAAAAATCATCTTTGGTTAGAAACGCTCAAACTCCCAACCTTAAATACCCAAGGTGAGTTTGTGGGCGTTATCGGTATGACTCGCAATATTTCCAAGCATAAAGCGGTTGAAGAACAACTGACACTGGCGACCAATGTATTTAAAAACTCGGTCGAAGGCGTGGTTGTGACCGACAGACACGGCAATATCACCGACGTAAATGGCGCATTTTTTGAGATCACAGGTTATGTGAGGGAAGAGCTGCTAGGTCAGAATCCACGGATTTTTAGCTCGGGTCGCCATGATAAAGCATTCTTCGACAAACTGTGGAATGCCCTGTTAGCTAACGGTAAGTGGAACGGTGAGATTTGGAATCGGCGTAAAAACGGCACTATTTTCCCGCAAAATATCACCATAAGTACGATTTATGATGAAGTCGGTGATGTGCGTTATTTTGTCGCTGTGTTTGCCGATATTTCTGCCCAAAAAGAGAATGAAGCGCAACTCACGCACTTAGCGTATTTTGACCCGCTAACGCATTTGCCTAATCGCATGAAGTTTATGATGCAGCTCAAACAAGAAGTACGGCAAGCTAAGCGGCTGAATTTGCAGTTAGCGACAGTGATGATTGATGTCGATTTGTTTAAGCATATCAACGACAGTTTTGGCCATAGCATAGGTGATGAAATGCTGGTCGAGCTTGCCAAGCGTTTACGCAGCCAAGTAGGCGATCAGGATGTGTTATCGCGGATTGGTGGCGATGAGTTTGTGGCGTTAATTTCGGGGATCGACAATAACGAAGATGCCACGGTTGCCATTAATCAATTACGCCAAGTATTTGAACAACCTTTTATTGTGAGCACAGGCGACCACTTGCGTTTGACCGCGAGCATGGGCGTGTCTTTGTATCCAAATGATGGAACCGATGCGGACACTCTACTGCGTAACGCCGATGCGGCCATGTATCGTGCAAAAAATGATGGCCGTAATAATTACGCTTTTTACACTGAGTCCTTAACGCAACAGTCTTTTGAACATCTTAAGCTGCAAAGTGCTCTCTATGGCGCGATTGAGCAAAATGCCTTGTACTTGATGTACCAGCCAAAACTCGACTTAGTGTCTCGAAAAACCGTGGGATTTGAAGCGCTGCTGCGTTGGCACGATCCTCAACTGGGTTTAATTTCACCCGCAGTATTTATACCCGTGGCTGAAAAAATTGGTCTTATCCATGAGATCGGTTTATGGGTGTTAGAAACCGCCTGTCGTCAGGGCATGCGTTGGCTTAGTGAAGGTAAACACTTTGGCCGCATTGCAGTGAACGTGGCCGGACAACAGTTACAGCGTAGTTCCTTTGTGGATGATGTAAAACGTGTCTTAGCTGAAACGGGCTTGCCCGCCAAACACTTAGAGCTTGAAGTGACCGAAAGTGTGATGATGCAAAATCCCGATCTTGCTATCCGTGACTTAAAGTTACTTGGCGATTTGGGCATCGAATTATCTGTCGATGACTTTGGAACCGGTTATTCATCGCTGAATTATTTGAAAAAATTACCTATTCATAAGCTGAAGATTGACCAATCCTTCGTGCGGGATATTCCCTTCGACACTAACAATACTGCGATTGCTAAAGCTGTGATTGCGCTTGGACATGCGTTGAAGCTCGACATTATCGCTGAAGGAGTGGAAACCAAAGAACAAGCCGATTTTCTGCAACAAAATCAGTGCGATCAAGCCCAAGGTTATCTCTTTAGTCGTCCGCAACTACCAGAAGATCTCGACGCATTTCTATCGTGATGCTGGCGTATTGCGAGACTGACTTATGTTAAGGCTAACTATCCTGAAATTGATTTAGTTTCACCCGATAGAACCACAGGGCTAGCGCTATGGCGCTAGTCGCTTGGGTTTGTGTCTGCTAAAATTCTGGTCATTATTTTCAGTGGTTAACCGCAATGTCTTTTAGTGTCTTATCCTTAAACTCCACATTAGTGAATACCTTAGCGAGCCTTGGCTATGAGTCGCCAACGCCTATCCAGCTAGAAGCGATCCCTACCATCTTGGCGAAACGGGATGTGATGGCTGGCGCCCATACGGGCACAGGCAAAACCGCAGCATTCGCCTTGCCAATCTTGCATCATTTGTTGGCACTCAGCCCTTTGCAAGAGTTAACTGCGGTGAGACCCGTACGCGCATTAGTCTTAGTGCCGACACGTGAGCTGGCAGTGCAGGTACAACAGAGTTTTGTTAAGTACGCTAAAGGGACCGATATCCGTGTCGGCATCGCCTACGGCGGCGTGAGTATCGATGCGCAGGTTGTCGTGTTTAATGCAGGGATAGATGTGTTAATCGCTACGCCGGGCCGTTTACTCGATCACCTCAGGCAAGGCGCATTGAGTCTTAAGCAATTGAGCGTGCTTGTGTTTGATGAAGCCGACCGTATGCTCGACATGGGCTTTATGGATGAAATTCAAGCCGTGCTCAAGCAAGTGCCGAGTGACAGACAAACGTTATTATTTTCTGCCACCTTAGATGCCGCCATCTTTAGCTTAAGTAAAACCTTACTGCACGATCCCAAGTTGATTGAAGTAGCCAAGCGCAACACGACCGCTGCCGAAATTGAGCAAGTGGTTTATGCCGTCGATGCCGACCGTAAAACCGAACTCGTCAGCCATCTGGTACGCAGTAAAAACTGGCATCAAGTGCTGATTTTTAGTCGGACTAAGCAAGGCGTAGATAAACTGGTTCAGCAACTCAATAAAGCCGATATTATTACTCAGGCGTTTCACGGTGACTTGTCCCAAGGTGCACGCGAGAAAGTCTTACAGGAATTTAAACAAGGCAAGATCCAAGTGCTAGTGGCCACGGATGTCGCCGCCCGAGGCCTAGATATCGTCGAGCTCAAATACGTGATTAACTTTGAGCTGCCTTTTATCGCGCAGGATTATATTCATCGTATCGGCCGCACAGGTCGAGCGGGCAGTGCAGGGCTTGCGATCACCCTTTTTAGCCAAGAGGACGCCCTATTACTGGAAGAAGTCGAAGTTGTATTAGACAAGCGTTTACCACAACAATGGTTGCCCGGTTTTGAACCCGACTTTGATAAAATGGACACTGAACCAAGGCGTAACGGCAAAGCGGCCCAAAAACAACGTGCCAAAAAGCGCGCTCTGGGCGGTAAGAAGCGTTAATTTTTTTATAGGAGTTTGTGTAGCGGTGTAAAGTTAATCATGTTTATCGTTTCACCGTCAGTTAGCGTTTTAATAGGATTCGGCCTTTTTGAATTGTTTTTTTGGGTGTTGTATGAAGCGATTGATGCTGTTTTTGGTTTTTATCTTGTCTATTCCTTCCGTGATCATCGCTGCATTTGTCTTTGAGGATATAGGAGGACATATTTTATTCTCTTGGTTCTCATTGACCCTTGGTCTCATCGGGATTGGTGGAATATTGAGATTTAGAGAGGATCAATTTTTAACATACGATATCGTTGAAGGGACTATTATTTCACTGGATGAAAATACCAGATACAGCCCAGAACATGAGCACTTCAGGTACCAACAAATTTTCATTAATCCGGTTGTAGAATATTTTTGGCAAGGAAAGCGTTATACAAGAGGAACTCTGATTAATTATGACGAACAAGCTTACACTCGGTTTGGACCTCAAATCGGTGACAAGATCAGTTTATGTGTTCCAATCAATTGCCCTGAAGAAGCGATTGAAAACAAATTCCTATCTAGATATATACATTTAATCATTGGTTTAATTTCTATTTCGATTTCAATCGCACTTGCTGTATTACTCTTCTCGTACTGATTTTTGCCGTTTTCATAGGTTTTAGTGATGGCGGAGCCAATCGTTAGCAGCAATGCGTATGTCTTAGATGGTCAAGTCCAAGCAGGTGATCTGAGTTATATCTCATTCTCAAACTACCCAAGCTAGAAAATCTCAAACCATCCGAGCTAGCAAAGCTTAATTGTGGAAATAAAATCTCAAACTGCGTTCCATGAGCAGAGCAAACAAAAAGGGCTTAACCTTGCGGTTAAGCCCTTCTGGTAAAATTGGTGGAGGCGGCGGGACTTGAACCCGCGTCCAGAACACCTACATCCAAGGCACTACATGCTTAGTCTCTCTTTTAATTAACCCGAATAAACTCCGAAAGACAGGATTTCATCGGGCGAGTCCGGTACTATTTCGCGGTTCACCCCCGGACGGAGTTCCCTCGCTATCAAATGTAAGATGACCATCTGTATACACTGCCCATTTGAGAGACCTGTGTCAGATGGCTAGCTAGCCTAAGCTGCTAGAGCGTAGTTATCGTCGTTTGCAACTATAACTTTGCGGCTTTTTACGAGGCCAACCGCCCCTCGGCATGCTCCCAGGGTTTCGTGAATCCTGTCGAATCCAGAATCGCCCCCAAGAATTTGATTGTAACCCGTAGCATAATGATTACCTAGCATCATTTGCTTCAAGTTCAATCGTTTGTTCATTATCCGTGCGTTTTTTCTTTTTTCATCACACGGGCTTTTTCAACTTCCCATTCACGCGCTTTAGTATCTTCGCGCTTATCGTGATCTTTCTTACCTTTACCTAGGCCAATTTCCACTTTTACCCATGCACCTTTACGCCAGTACATTGAGATAGGAATGATAGAGTAGCCTTGGCGCTCAACTAAGCCCGCTAGTTTATCTAGCTCTTTACGGCTGAGTAGCAATTTTTTTAAGCGTAGTGGGTCGCAGACAACGTGTGTCGAGGCCGTATTCAAGGGAATAATGGTGCAGCCATGCATAAAGGCTTCGCCATTTTTCAGGAATACGTAACAGTCAGACAAGTTGACCTTACCCATACGAATAGATTTAACTTCCCATCCCATGAGGGATAGGCCAGCTTCCATTTTCTCTTCGAAACGGTATTCGAAGGTTGCGCGCTTATTACGTGCGATAGTCGCAGGCGCGGCTTTGCTTGATTTTTTCTTTACCATAGTGGCGCCATTATACGCACGGTTAATCAATTTGGTATTGATATAAGGTTTTATTTAGCTAATTTCAAGCCTCTATCGCGTTGTTGCTGTTTTTTTGAACGCGATTAGGCTGTTGAGTATCAACCTAAGTGCACAAGGGGTGCGTTTTTTACGTATCGTGATAAAATCCGTGCAAATTTTGATTGCTTGCCTAAGTTGTTTATCTTGCGTGCGTTCTTTTTGTGCGTACGAGCTTGTTTAGGTCGTTGTGAAGTCGTTAGTGAAGAGTGCTAAGTCCTATGCCGCAAATTTCTCGAAGTGTGTTAGTCCGTTTTAGTGCGATGCAAATGTATGACTTAGTGAATGATGTCGAGTCGTATAAAGAGTTTTTACCCGGTTGTGTGGGTGGCAAAGTCTTAGAATTTGACGGCAAAACTATGCTGGCATCTGTGGATGTGAGTAAAGCGGGGATCCGTAAGACCTTTACGACTCGCAACCAAGTGGTTCCTGGTAAGAGTATTGATTTAACATTGGAAAATGGACCCTTTAAGCATTTATTGGGGCAGTGGCGTTTTACTGAGCTGACTGAAGAGGCCTGCAAGGTAGAATTTGAGCTGAGTTTTGAGTTTTCAAGCTCGTTAGCCGATATGGCCTTTGGTAAAGTGTTTAATGATCTTATGGTATCAATGGTGACGGCATTTACGAGTCGCGCTAAGGTAATTTACAGTGATAAATGAGACAGATAAGTTTGTAGTTGATGTGGTTTACGCCTTACCTACACAGCAAAAAGTGATTTCGGTGAATGTGAATCCTGGCACGTCAGCGATAGAGGTGGTGCGTTTAAGTAACATAGTGAGCTTTTTCCCTGAGATCGATTTAGACACGGTTAAGCTGGGTGTGTTTAGTAATGTGGTCAAACATGACCAAGTGATTTTACCAGGCCAAAGGGTTGAGATTTATCGTCCTTTGATTGCTGATCCTAAGGATGTGCGTCGCCGCCGTGCGGATAAAGCTAAAGATGAAGGCCGCGCGAATAAAGTGACGGGCGGACGAGCTTAATAGGATTGCTATAAAGACTGATATCAGTTTGCCATCATTGCTCAATAAAAAAGCGCCCTTAGGCGCTTTTTGTATTTCATTTGACTGAGAAGAGCATAAGCAAAGTTTAGGATATTACTTAATTGGTTTTTGAACCTGCGCTTCTGCTTGGTTTTCTTTTACTAAGGGCTTGGCATCGGGACGCTGTGCAGGAATTTGTGGCACTAGCTCAGTTTTATTCCCCGTAGGTAAACTACTTTGCTCGAGTGGCGTATCAAATTCTTTGCTTAGCTCATAATCACCATTCACTGCGGTCAGTTTATCACCCGTAAAGTGCAAAATGAGTTCTTTATGCGTAATGCTGGCATCGCGTCCACTCTTGTAGTGATACACATAGTACCAAGTATCGTCGGCGAAACTATCGCGTAAAACCGGACGGCCGAGAATGTATTCGGCTTGTTCTTTGGTCATGTCAATGCGCAACTTTTCAACTTGTTGCGGTTCCATGTAGTTACCCTGTGGAATGTCGGGCTTATAAATCAACCAATCGAACACACTACAAGCACTGAGCGAAACAGAGAGCGCCACAGCGCTCAGCAGGGTAAGACTTTGCTTTTTATTGATCATTGTATGCGCTACTTCTGAAAATCTGGCGGCCATAATACCCAAGCATTCCCCCTCATGACAAGGGCAATCGGGCTTTGCTGCCGTCATAGATCGAATTGTGTGACTTTTCGACCCGCGATATTTGCTTTAGTTCTCAATCTTTAAGGATATTTATTACTGGAAGTCACGTGGCAACTGTGGAGGTGTTTTTAGCCTCTTAAGCGTGCTGACAGGATTGTATAAAAGGAAATGAGGGCCAGATTTTTTCTTTAAAGCCAAGCAATTAGTCAGTAAGTCGATAAACAGTTTGTGTGGCGATAAACATAGTAATCTTGCTTAAATCAGATTAAAGTTACCGATATTTTTTTATTATGTTCTTGTACTGTGGCTTTAGTTATGAGTTCGCAGTGTTTGAAATAAAGTATTGGGATAGATGCTTTGGGGTCATTAGTTTGTGTAGGCACGGGCTTGCAGCTGGCTGGACAAATCTGTGTGATGAGTCGCAGTTATATTGAACATGCCGATGTGGTGTTTTCACTCCTGCCCGATGGTTTTTCCCAGTGTTGGATCCAGAACATTAATCCCAATGTCATCAATTTACAGTCGTTTTATGCTCAAAATGGCGAAGTGAAAAATCGCCGAGAAACCTATGAACAAATGGTTAATGCTATATTGGAGGCTGTGAGGGCTGGCAAGAAAACCGTTTGTGCGCTTTATGGTCATCCAGGAATTTTTGCCTGTGTTTCCCATATGGCGATTACGCGGGCTAGGGCAGAAGGGTTTTCAGCGAAGATGGAGCCGGGGATTTCGGCCGAGGCGTGTTTATGGGCAGATTTAGGTATCGACCCCGGCAGCTCTGGGCATCAAAGCTTTGAAGCTAGCCAGTTTATGTTTTTTAATCATGTGCCCGATGCGACAACCCATTTATTGTTATGGCAAATTGCGATTGCTGGTGAACATACCTTAACTCAGTTCCATACTACGAGTGACAGGCTGCAGATTTTGGTTGAACAACTGCATCAATGGTATCCGCGAGATCATCAAGTGGTGATCTACGAAGCTGCTAATCTGCCAGTTCAAGCCCCTAGAATTGAGTATTTGCCATTGAGTAAGCTGCCTGAGGCAAACTTGTCTCCGATCAGTACTTTACTGATCCCGCCAGCAAAAAAACTCGAATACAACTATGCTATTTTAACTAAATTAGGCATTAGACCTGAAGACTTAGGTTAATTGCGAGTGCTGTACTTCTGAGCTGAGTTCGGGAGTCATTATTTAAATAAGGAAAAGTATGTCTGCATTATCGGATTTTTTTACTCAGTTGGGTCAAGATGCACAGCTGATGGAAGCGTATCAACAGGATCCTGAGGCCGTTATGCGTGCCCATGGGTTAACTGATGAAGAAATTGCAGCCGTCATGTCGGGAGACATGGAAAAACTGAAAAGCTTGAGTGGCGATGGTGATTATCAGTCCTACTTAGTTATTTCCCATGGTAACGGTGAGTAATTGAAACTCCTGCGCGCTTTTTTGTGGTTATGTTCGGGTATATTTTGTATGCCCTTAATGGCTGCAACTATCAATTTTGATGAGGCGTTAGCAGAGCTGGAGCAACTACAACATACCGATCTACCCAGTGCTATTACTAAGCTCCATGAACTTGAAGCTGATTTCGAGCATATGACGCGTTTTCAACAAGGGCGCTTATTAGTATTTAAAGGGACTTCATTTATTTATTCAGGTCAATATCAAGAAGCCCTAGATAATTTAATTCAATCAGAAAATTTAGTTCAAAATAGCGATTATTTATTTTCTGCCTATAGCTATGAGGCAACGGCGTACATCGCCCTTAGGAACTTTAAAGATGCTTTTGTTGTAATGAGCAAAAGTCTAGGATTAATAGATCGAATTGATAATATAGATATCAAACGTGCTGCATATCTACGTTTAGCCAGTTTGTACTCTGCAATGGGCATAAAAGAAGAGGTCGGGATCTACGCGGCTAAGGCACTATCACTTGCTGCAGCAGATAATGTAAAAGATATTTGTACTGCAAAGTTGTATTTATCAGTTTATCAATTAGAGCTTGAAATATATGACAAGGCATTTGATGAATTCCAGAACACACACGATTTTTGTGAGTCTAATGGTTTCCCATTGATTTCGTTTATTGCATTGAAAGGAATGGGGGAGTCTAAGTTAAGGTTGCAAGAATACACCTCTGCAGTTGCTTTACTTTTGAAAGCGCTAAAGGGGTACGAGTCTTTTAACTTTCAATTAGAAATTAATAGTGTCCATTCTTTGTTAGCCGAAGCATATTTTTCACTGAAGCAATTTGCTAATGCGGTCGAGCATGCCAAGTTCGTTACGTCATTACCTAATGAACCTAGTTATACCGAGTTAAAGCATAATGTCTTTAAAGTGTTAGCTGGCTTAAATGCTGAGAATAAACAGTTTGAACAAGCCTATGAGTATTCGAAAAAAGAGCAGTATTACAATCAGCTGATGTTTGATGAAGCGAAAATGAAAACGTTAGCGTATCAGGCCGCTAAATTTAATGCCGATGAACAGGCGCGTGAGATCAATCTACTCAATAAAGAGCGAGAGCTTTATATCGCCCAGCAAACGGTAAAAGAGCGCGAATACACCAATATGCTGATGTTTATCACTATTTTAGTGGGTGGACTGTTCTTCCTCGGCATTTTGTTAGCGGTAGGCCAGATGCAGAAGCGCAAGTTTATGCGTATGGCGAGAATGGATGCATTGACAGGTATTTTGAATCGCGGGGCAGGGCAAGAGTTAGGAGAAAACCTTTTTGTGCAAGCCACGGCCCGCGGCGGGGATTTTTGTGTCATTTTATTCGATTTAGATTTCTTTAAACGCATCAACGATTCTTTTGGTCATGGCACTGGCGATTGGGCGCTTAAAAAGGTGGTTGATTCCCTTAAATCTCATATCCGAAATGGTGATGTTTTTGCTCGTATCGGCGGTGAGGAGTTTGCGATTTTATTACCCTATGCCGATGAAGAGAAAGGTATGGAAGTGGCAGAGCAGTGCCGAGCCCGTATCGAGGCCATTGATACCCAACATTCAGGACATAAGTTCGTCATTACGGCGAGTTTTGGCGTGAGCGGTTTAATGGCTGATGATCTGATTTTAGACCCATTATTTCACCGAGCCGACATGGCGCTTTATGCCGCTAAGGCCAATGGCCGCAATGCCGTAGTACGCTATTCTGACATCTTAAAATGTGACAAGCAGGCAACTGATTTACGGCGTCATATCGCATCGCCCTCTGTGTAATGTAAGTCGAGTGAACATTTAGTCTCATCCTGAGTTGGCAAAGTCCTTACTGGTTTTTATCGTTGCTTCATTTGTTTCTCGTTTTGCGTTTTGCCGCCACTAACAAAAATGCGATAACAGTCTAAGGCGTCTCTGAACGCTCTTTTACTCAGCTTTGTTGCTCCAGTTGATTTCCTCCACGCTTAAGTGTTTTTCGTACCAAAAATTTCTCATTTTTAATGAATTGCCTTGACCTTGTTAATAAATAAATGGGATATCATAGTTGCTAATTCGCCTAGCTGCGGCTGGGCTATTATATGGAACACTGCGCATTCCTTTTTCCGTTGGAGCCTTCATGGAACAGTCGAGTTTACTCACGTCGGTGCTGCTATTTTTATTGGCGGCGGTTATTTTTGTTCCTTTGGGTAAACGTTTTGGCGCCGGCCCGATTCTTTCCTACCTAGGTGCTGGCATCATTTTAGGCCCAGGCGGCATGGCCTTAGTTTCTGATCCTGCTGCTGTGTTGCATTTTGCCGAGTTAGGTGTAGTGCTGATGTTGTTTGTACTTGGACTCGAATTAAATCCAAGTAAATTATGGGAACTTCGCAGTGCTATCTTTGGTTTAGGCAGTGGTCAATTGTTGTTGTCATGGGCTGCGATTGGTGGTTTAGCTTGGGGCTTTGGTTTGTCTGTTGACGCAGCTTTAGTGGTTGGCGCCGCGCTATCTTTATCATCGACAGCCTTTGCTGTGCAGTTAATGAGTGAACATAGGTTGCTCACAACCCCACTCGGGCGTGATGCTTTTGGTGTCTTGTTAATGCAAGATCTTGCCGTTATCCCCATGTTGCTGCTGACGGCATATTTGGCGCCTAATTCGGCGCAGATTGAACATCATGCCGTGCCTTGGTACTGGACGTGTCTAGCCCTAGTAGGGTTTGTGTTAGTGGGCAAATACTTACTGCCAAAACTCCTTAAGTTAGTCGCAAGCAGCGGGGTGCGTGAAGTACTCACCGCCTTTGCGTTACTGCTCGTGATGGGCAGCGCTGAGTTAATGGAGTGGCTTGGACTCTCAGCGGGTATGGGGGCATTTTTGGCGGGTATTATGCTCGCAAACTCAAGTTATCGACATCAACTCGAAACTGACATCGAACCCTTTAAAGGCTTATTGCTTGGGCTGTTTTTCATGGCGGTCGGTATGAGTATGGATTTGAAATTATTGATATCAGATCCGCTACTTATCTTATGTATTTTAATGGCGATGTTGCTGATTAAAACGTTTGTGCTGATGGTGCTGGGCCGCATTCGGCACCACAAATGGCGACCGAGTATTGCGTTGGGGTTGATCCTTGCTGAAGGCGGTGAATTTGCCTTTGTGCTGTTATCCCAGGCGCAATTATCTGGCATTGTCGGCGATAAAATTGCGCAAGTGTTAGTGCTGGCGATTGGTTTGTCTATGGCGGTGACGCCGATATTGTTTACCCTGTTTCGCGCAACTAAGGCTAAGGTGGTGGACACTCGCCTGCCAGATACGATTAATGTCACTGAATCGGAAGTGGTGATTGCCGGTTTTGGCCGAGTAGGCCAGATAACCGGGCGTATTTTGGCCTCCTCTGGGATCCCTTTTGTCGCATTGGATAAGGATGCGAGCCATGTGGATGTGATTCGCAAATATGGCGGTGAGGTCTATTTTGGTGATGCCAGACGCTTAGACATGTTGATGTCGGCGGGGATCGCGCGCTCGCGTTTGTTATTGCTGGCCGTGGACAGTGTTGAGGATTCCATCGAAATCGCCCAGCAAGTGAAAACCCATTTTCCCCATATCCACATAGTCGCGCGGGCAAGGGATCGTAACCATGCTTATCGTTTAATGAGCCTTGGGGTGACGGATGTCTTTCGTGAGACCTTTGGTTCGGCGCTGTCGGCCAGTGAGAAGATCCTCCAAGGTTTAGGTCTATCTCAGGTACAAGCCAACGAGCGGGTAAAAATCTTTGCTGAGCATGATAAGAAACTGGTGATTGCGAGCGCAGCTCATCAAAATGATTTAGCGACGTTAATCAATCTATCGAATAAGGGTAAGGCAGAGTTGGAATCCCTTATGCGCGGTGATAGGGAGAATGTCAGTTAATATGCTGGGTATCATTTGCCATTCTCAATTGAGGATTTAGATGTCAAAAGAGAGCATAAATGCTCTCTTTTTTGTTGGAAACATATCCACTTTCGCGCTGCAGTTTAGCGCTTAAATCTATTTAGCGCTCAAAAACTATAGCTGTATTGCAGTTTGACGTTGCGTTCTTCACCCGGCATACCGCCTAAGAACATCGCTTTACTGTAATAGTCTTTATTGAATAGATTATTGATATTAAGCTGGATTTTCCAAGAATCAGTGCTGTAACTCACCGCCGAGTCGACGACAGTATAGCTAGGCACGTAACCGTCTGGAATTCCAAATGAGCTCGAGTGCGTGCTGCGATCATCTACAAATTTAGCACCAAGGCTTAATTCGATTGGGCTTGATAAGCTAAACCAATCGGCGCCATAGGTCACCCAAGCGCTGGCAGTGACATAAGGCACGCCTTTTTGACGGCTATTGTAGGTTAAACTACTTGGATTTTGTTTATCCCTTGCATCTTGGTACATGCCGTTAAGGTTGATACGCCAGCTGTCGTTTAAGTGGGCATTGAGATCGAGTTCAACCCCTTGGGTATCTTCACTTCCGTCGTAAAAATACACGGGTACTTCTGGTCCTGATACACCTATTTTATATTCTTCATTCGTATAGGGCACATTGGTACGCGAGCTCTTAAAGAGCACCAATGATGCGAGCATTTGATCATCAAAGGCTTTAAAGCGCATACCCAGATCATTGCTTACCGATTCTGAATCTTCACGGTCAGTATTTTTGCCGGTCACAGTGCCTAATATACTGTAAGCAGTCCGCCCCTTAGAGTGGTTCAAAAAGAAAGATAAGTCGTCCGTCGGCATATAGGTTAAACCTAGATTATAGGTGATGCCGTTATCCGTAGTGTCCTCTTCCTGCGTCGCAGCAGCTTGACTTGCACTATAGCGTTCATCGACACCTAAGTGTTCATAACTTTGTTTTATCTCGTTAAAGGCAACGCCTACACGCGTGGTGAAGCCATGTCCTAAATATCCCACGTGTTGTAATCCTAGACCCCAAGCACTGACCTTTTTGTCGTAGTTAGCGGTCTTGAGTGGGTCATAGTCCTCAAATTTACCTGTGCCCCAATTAGGATTACGGATGTCATAAATATAAGGCAGGGAGCCTTGATAAGTAATTTCACCTTTCTTGTTTTTAAAGATTTGATCGGCATCGTAGATAGAATATTGCTGGAAGCGAATATTACGGTCTTCATAGTTGGCATTGACCAATAATTCATTGTCTATGTTACCAATTTGGAAGTCATAACGTAGATCGGCAAAGTACTGCCACGAAGTCTCGTCGGCATCGACTTTACGGTATTCCTGACGTCTTGCAGCAAAAGGATAAAGTACGCCATTTTCAACTAAAGGCGATCTAGGCTCTTCGTTAATCACGTCGGTAGGTACGTTTTTAATCTTGATGTTACGCTTCCAATAGACGTAGTTATAGGCGCCAGTTTGGCGGGCGAAACCTGACGTGTAGTCGCGATACTGCAATTGTTGATTGAGGAACAAATTGTCAGTGAAATAGATATTATGGGTCAGTTTAAATCTTAACTCTTCACCCTCATTGTCCTTCGCCATGGGTGAAATCAGCCCTGCATCACCAAACGAATAGGGGGTTAAGCCGTCAGCGCCCGACAACGAGGCCGCTAACTGCTGACGCTGTGCATCGGTGAGTTGTAGACCATTACCGTTGGGATCATTAACCAGATCTTGCCACGTGACCTCGCCCGCGCTCTTACCGCCGACAGATTCTGCATTGTAAATCCGGATCGGGTGACCAATTGAATCAACGGCAATAGCATCTTTTATGTAAGCACCTGAAAGCATTAAATCTTGGCTATCACTTAATACCCATTTTAAGGCGCCATAGATTTCGTCTCTGTCTGTACCGATATCGCGATACCCATCACTGCGGCCAGATTTGGCCACTAAACGGTAGGCGACATCATCGCTCAGGCCGCCCGTGCTATCCAGAGCAAGGGAGTAGGTGTCCCATTGGCCCATTTCGGCGCTGAACTTATGCTTTGACTCAAACTGCGGTTTCTTTTCAATCAGATTGATCACGCCGCCAGCACTTCCCATGCCATAGAGTCCAGTCGCTGGGCCTTTTAATACCTCAACGGATTCAACGTTGGTTAAAGAGCGCGTGGGGTTGAATGTATTTCCTAGGCCTGCACCGCCATACATACCGTCATAGGTGTAATTTGCGCCTAAACCACGGATGACTATGTTGTCACCAATGCCATAGTTATTTCCCGCTTGAGTCACGCCACTGATGTTACGGATCAAGTCCTGCAGATTATCTGTACCTTGGGTTTCGATCAGCTCTTGGTCAACAATCACAACTGCTGCTGGGGTTTCCATAAGAGACATGTCGGATTTAGTCGCCAGCCCTGAATTCTTCACTACTGAGTTCTGTCTGCCATAAACCGTGATGCGCTCAACGTTGGCTTCAGCATTTGCTGATGTCGAGTTGGCTTCGGCGTGTGCGGTTTGTGATAAAACAGAAAGGCAGGCGAGTGCAGTTAGCGACAAACGAAATGGTTTCATTAATGGTTCCCCCAAATAAATAGGTCGCGAATAGTAATGATTTGCATTTAAGTTGGCAACAAATGTTTCAGCATTTATTGTCAAAATGTGCAGTGCTGCCAATAAATGCTGCAAAAGCATCTTTGTGAGCAAACCAGTAATGGGTTCTAGCAAGAGAGAAGCGTCATAAAAGGGCGGTTTTACGCTCCATCCCGTTGTAATTTCAAATTTGTTTCATTTTTTTTATAAAAAAGTGATTTATTTTTTGAGTTAACCATCACATCCCACCTTGTTGATCGGGAAACGCAACCTAGTGCTTAGCTGGTATTACACTCGGCCGTAATTTCGTTTACGTAAACGTCAAAGTAAAACGGTCGTTTAAATTTATGGTGATGGTGGCAGTGGTTATCATTATGATTTATATGGATTAAGCTTGCTTCCCTCTAGGTTAGTTCAAAACATTGGGTATTTTCTACTTAGGTCTAATAGGGTAAAAATGATGTATTTATATATTTACTGTTGGTAATTTAATTACGTAAATAATTACTTTGCGTGGGGGTTGGTAAAGTTGTCTGACAAGTTTCATTTAATTCAAATTTCCAAATGTAATTAAAATATTTAATGCAATTAATATCATTGTGTTAGGTTGTTATTTGTTGCTTGGTCAGACCAATTTTAGCATGGTTTTTACTTAGGTTAATGCCCGTTTTTGTCAATCTTGGACTGTTGCAAATACAAACGTTTGTCGGTAAGTTTTAGTTCGAAACAAACATTTGATGGTTTTTCGGTGAGTTTATAAGCAGCGGTGATTGGGGATGCTACTGCTTTATATGTCAGCGTTAAGCCTGTGATAGTGGAGCCTCTTGGGAGGGCATCAAGATGACGGAACACACTTTGAGTGAACAGCAATTGAATTCGACACTGGGTAAAGCTACAGCAAACGCCACGCTTAATATTGTGGGTCGTGACATTCCAGGCCAAGAAGTCATATTTACCGAAGGGGCTGTCGCCTTACTCGAATCCCTTTGTCGTGAATTTGCCGACGAAGTACCCGCCTTACTCGCTAAACGTAAAGATAAGCAAGCGCGTATCGATAAAGGCTCATTACCCGACTTTCTGCCTGAAACCCGCGCTATTCGTGATGGTGCATGGCAAATTCGTGGTATTCCCGATGACTTGCTTGACCGCCGCGTAGAAATCACAGGTCCCGTTGAACGTAAGATGGTGATTAACGCACTCAACGCCAATGCCAAAGTGTTTATGGCCGATTTCGAAGATTCTTTAGCACCAAGCTGGGAAAAAGTCGTCGAAGGTCAAATCAATCTACGTGATGCCGTGCGTGGTGATATTGAGTACACAGCACCGGACACAGGTAAGCACTACAAATTAGGACCAAATCCGGCAGTGCTTATTTGCCGCGTTCGTGGTCTGCACCTTAAAGAAAAACACGTGCAGTTTAACGGCAAAGCGATTCCAGGCTCACTGTTTGATTTCGCACTGTATTTCTACCACAACTATCGCCAACTTTTGGCCAAGGGCAGTGGCCCATACTTTTATATTCCTAAGTTAGAAAGTCATATTGAAGCGCGCTGGTGGGCAAAAGTATTTGCTTTTGTTGAGGAAAGATTTTGTCTGCAAGCGGGCACGATTAAATGTACTTGCCTGATCGAGACGTTACCGGCCGTGTTCGAAATGGACGAAATCCTCTACGAGCTGCGTTCCAATATCGTCGCACTGAACTGTGGTCGCTGGGATTACATCTTCAGCTATATCAAAACATTAAAGCGTCATAGCGACCGAGTCTTACCGGATCGCCAAGCCGTCACTATGGATACGCCTTTCTTAAGCGCTTATTCAAGACTCTTGATTAAGACCTGCCACAAACGCGGTGCGTTAGCGATGGGCGGCATGGCGGCCTTTATTCCAGCCAAAGATCCGGTTCAGAACGAAGCGGTATTGCAACGAGTCCGTCGAGATAAAGAACTGGAGGCGCGTAACGGCCACGATGGCACTTGGGTGGCACACCCTGGTCTTGCCGATACCGCTATGGGTATTTTCAACGAATACATAGGCCAAGATCACTGTAATCAATTGCATATTACCCGTGATGTCGATGCGCCAATCCTGGCTAGCGAACTGCTTAAAACCTGCGACGGTGAGCGCACCGAACAGGGGATGCGTCTGAACATTCGTATCGCACTGCAGTATTTAGAGGCGTGGATCAGCGGCAACGGTTGCGTACCTATTTACGGCTTAATGGAAGATGCGGCTACGGCTGAGATTTCTAGAGCCTCAATTTGGCAATGGATCCAACATGGTAAGTCGCTGTCAAACGGCAAACTCGTGACCAAGCAACTCTTTAAAGACATGTTGGTTGAAGAGCTGTCGAACGTGAAAAAAGAAGTGGGTAGCGACAGATTCACCCATGGCAAATTCACCCAAGCGGCGGTATTGCTCGAAGACATTACCACCTCCGACGAGCTGGTCGATTTCTTAACCTTACCCGGTTACGAAATGCTGACTGCCTAGGATGAACCCATTTGCTTGAACCGTTTTATATCAATCAGATTTAGCTGTGGCGGGGCTACCGTCAACCAAACAATTTAGCAGAGTGAAACTGGGGGGCAGTTTCATGATAGCTACAACATCAAAGAGAAAGGAGCGACACTATGACTAAGGCAACGACTCAGAATTCACGTCAAGAGCAGATTGATGCAATCAAGAGAGATTGGGCAGAAAACCCACGTTGGAAAAACGTGCGTCGTCCTTACACCGCGGAAGAAGTGGTTGCACTTCGCGGTTCAATCGTGCCTGAGAATACTATCGCCAAGCGTGGTGCGGCTAAGTTATGGGAACTGGTGAATGGCGGCGCTAAAAAAGGCTACGTGAATTCGCTCGGTGCGTTAACGGGCGGTCAAGCGGTACAACAGGCGAAAGCGGGTATCGAAGCGATTTACCTTTCTGGTTGGCAAGTGGCTGCTGATGCTAACTTAGCCGGCACTATGTACCCAGATCAATCTTTATACCCAGCGAACTCAGTGCCAGCTGTGGTATCCCGTATCAATAACTCTTTCCGTCGTGCTGACCAAATTCAATGGGGCAATGGCGTTAATCCAGAAGATGAAAAATTTGTTGATTACTTCCTGCCAATTATTGCTGACGCAGAAGCGGGTTTTGGCGGCGTATTAAATGCCTTCGAACTGATGAAGTCGATGATCGACGCGGGCGCTGCCGGCGTTCACTTTGAAGATCAGTTAGCTTCAGTGAAGAAATGTGGCCACATGGGCGGCAAAGTATTAGTGCCAACCCAAGAAGCGGTACAAAAGCTGGTTGCTGCACGTTTAGCGGCGGATGTGAGCGGTGTCGATACACTGGTTATCGCCCGTACCGATGCTAACGCGGCCGATTTGTTAACTTCAGATTGCGACCCATACGACCGTGATTTCGTGACTGGCGAGCGCACCAATGAAGGTTTCTACCGTGTTAAAGCGGGTCTTGACCAAGCGATTTCTCGCGGTCTAGCTTACGCCCCGTATGCAGATTTGATTTGGTGTGAAACCGCTAAACCGGATCTTGAAGAAGCGCGGATTTTTGCTGAAGCGATTCATGCTCAATACCCAGATCAGCTGTTGGCGTATAACTGTTCGCCTTCGTTCAACTGGAAGAAAAATCTGGACGACGCCACTATCGCGCGCTTCCAACAAGCATTGTCAGACATGGGCTACAAGTACCAGTTCATCACTTTAGCCGGCATTCACAACATGTGGTACAACATGTTCGACCTCGCTTACGACTATGCTCGTGGCGAAGGCATGAAGCATTATGTTGAAAAAGTTCAAGAAGTTGAGTTTGCTGCTGCGAAGAAAGGTTACACCTTCGTTGCGCATCAACAGGAAGTGGGCACAGGTTATTTCGACCAAGTGACTACGGTTATTCAAGGTGGCCATTCATCAGTGACCGCACTGACAGGTTCTACCGAAGAAGAGCAGTTTTAAGCAGTAAGCAGCGCTTAGGATGATCCATTGTGATTGTGGATCACTCCTTAGCACGCCTTATGCTGATGTGTGGTGAGGCGTGGTTAAAAACTCGAAATAGAGGGCAAGGGCGGACTGTGATGAGTTACCGACCTTGCAGCCTAAATCTCGAGTCGAGAATGAAAGAGTGTTACCCGTAAGCCTGTGTTTAGCTGCTTTGCAGCTGTTATCCCCGTGCAGTTCGCCTACATGTGTTGTGCGGGTTTTTAAGTCAAATCTTGTGACTTAACTTCCTACCCAGTAAGTTTTTGCTTGCCTTAGCTTGGCGACTCTATGAGTCGCTATTTTTTTGCTTATTGGTTCACTATTGCGCTGATTAATATGGTGCAACTCTGATACGACTTGGTGCAGTAATCGGATTATTTTACAGCAGCTTATTGCTATCTCATTGTTATTTAATGGCTATCAATTGTGGCCTGAAAAATGCTCTGAATACAGTGGGAAGTTATAGCGTATTAAAGCTGATTGTTGGCATTCACATTGAGGTCACCGCCATGAAATATTACAGTCGCCGTTTAGTTAAACCTGAACATTTAAATCCAGCAAATACGCTGTTTGGCGGTCAGTTGCTCAGTTGGATAGACGAGGAGGCCGCTATTTTTGCTGCCTGCCAGATGAAGAGCACCAGCCATGTGACTAAGCTGATTTCTGAAATCAACTTTATGACGCCAGCGCATCAAGGTGATGTGATCGAGTTTGGTCTGGAGCTGGTGAGCCTCGGCCACAGTTCGATTACTGTAAGCTGCCAAGTGCGTAATAAGATGACGCAGGCGCCAGTGGTGAGTATAGATAAGATGGTGTTTGTGCATGTGAATGCCCAAGGATTGCCTGTGCCCCACGGTATTCGGGCGAATGCGGCTTAGTGGGCGCGGAGCTTGAAATGCGTGACGTTTGAATAGACAAGATACTTAAAACAGACTGTGACGCCTAGGCGCCACAGTAATTAGTCTTTGGTTAAATCTTCTTTTACCGATTTGACGGCATCCCGCGAGGCATGACCTATGGCTTTGGTGGTGTCTCGGGTCGCGTGACCTATCTCAGTGGTGACATCTTTAGTGGTTGTGCCAATGGCACGGCCTGCGTCCTTTAAATCCGCACAGGCGGATGTAGCGAGTAATAAAGGAATAATAATGAGCGTCGCTTTATTCATTGTGATGCTAATCCTCAATTTAAGTTCATAACTCAATTTACTGGGCCCTGTCATTTCTACAGTGCCAAATAACATTCGGGACAATATAACAGATCTTGAGCTGAATCACGCTATGGCACCAGTATCTGCCAAGCCGTTGTCGTAATGTCTTTAGGCAAGTTTGGGCAAGAGGTGTGGAGCGGATGGGGCGAAATGACGTCGGAGTTTAAATTTTATGAATTCAGTAAATAAAAACGCCAGTGGCGTTTTGCGCACTGGCGTCTAAGGTCGCTAAATAATACTGCAAAGATTATTCGAGTTTGGCTAAGCGTTGTTGATAGTCTTCAATCAGGTGCTGCATGATTTCTTCCGGTGCGGCATCGTCACAGCAATCATCTAAAAAGATTTTAAAGGTGACTAAGGCATGGCCGTCATTTTTGAGTCTGTCACTCTGCATCGAGAAGTAGGCATCTTCATTTTCGGCTTTGCGAACCACAAACTTATTTGTTTCGAAGGACTTATCCCCAGAAAGCTCGTGCCACTTAGTGATGCGATTTAACGCGATTTCACAGGACTGGTTCATTTCAATATGATTTAACCAAGTAACGGGATGTTCAGGATCTTTGTAATGTGGACATCTAACTGTGTAGTTATATACATGGGTGATTGCAGTCATAGCGTACCTACCTGTTCGAGGATATTGTTGCCATCATAGGCATCGTTTTTGAATTCGGTCAATCATTAATTAAGTCTATTTAGCCTTGATGTTTTTTGACGGAGAAGGATAGTTACTGCATGAAAATTAACCATTTACTTAATCTGTCATGTCTCTATTTAGCATGAGTTTTATGCCAATAACTTTGTGCTAGATCTCAGTTTTGGGTGAAGTTTCGCTTTTGCTGAATTACTGATTAATAAAGCAACAACTTGGTCGTCAGTAAGTCTTATTGATAAAAAGAGTGAGCAGCGGAGTAAATAGGTTAATTAGGCTTTGGTGGGCGTAATACGATTAAGTGGCAGCATAAGTTGTCGCAGAGGAAACGCAGAAGGCAGAATGGACAGAGGCCCATTCGTTAGAACGGGCCTCTCAGCTGGCTTCATCTTTTGCAGGGAAAAAGCGAACTGGGGCCATCTTATCGGATCTGTAACAGTCTGTAACCCACAGAGATCACGTTTTTTATATCATTTTGCTATGAATATTTGAGGTTCAGATCCTTTCTTCTTGAATATGTGGATTTGTGAGTGTTTTGTCAGTGCAAAGGTGCATAGACACTGAGTTTTATGTTGGTTTTTGTTACTCAATTTTTAAGATAGCAACCTTGTCGATACCAGTATAAAAAAGGCCCCAATAGTGCAGCGATAATCTGCGCACTATTGGAGCCCAAAACGCATTCATTGGAGGATGAAGTCGTGTTTACGCACTAGCAGGACAATCAGTCGTTATCCAGCAAGTTAGCGCACGATTGCTGTGCGATAACTTGCGATTGATAAAGTATGGCGATTACAGCGCGCAACTATAGCGCATTAGTGAAGATCTGACAGATCTCCGCATGGGTCGCTTGTTTTGGATTGGTGAATCCACAGGCATCTTTTAACGCGTTATCCGCAAGTGTTGGAATATCTTCCGCTTTTACGCCTAACAAGGTCAGGTTTTCTGGGATCTTAACCGCAACAGACAGCTTTTTGATTGCCGCTATTGCCGCACTGGCACCTTGCTCATCGGTCATGCTAGACACATCCACACCCATAGCCTTGGCAATGTCTTTCAAGCGAGCAGGGACGACCTGGGCGTTGTATTCCTGTACATGGGGCAGCAGCAGGGCGTTACACACACCGTGGGGCAGATCGTAGAAACCGCCTAACTGGTGCGCCATCGCATGCACATAACCTAAGCTGGCATTGTTAAAGGCCATACCCGCTAAGAACTGGGCGTAGGCCATTTGTTCACGGGCATTGATGTCTTGACCGTTTTCAACCGCGTTGACTAAGTTAGCCTGAATCAATTCCATGGCCTTGATCGCGCAGGCGTCGGTGATCGGGTTGGCAGCAATAGACACATAGGCTTCAACCGCGTGAGTCAGTGCATCCATACCGGTTGCGGCCGTGAGGCTCGCAGGCTTTTTCAGCATGAGTTCAGGGTCATTGACCGACAGCAAAGGCGTAGTGTGTTTATCGACAATCGCCATTTTAATGTGGCGGGCTTCGTCGGTAATGATACAGAAGCGCGTCATTTCACTGGCAGTACCTGCCGTCGTATTAATAGCCACTAATGGCAACTGTGGTTTTGCGGATTGATCTAACCCTTCGTAATCCTTAATGCTGCCGCCATTGGTGGCAACAAGGGCGATACCTTTGGCGCAATCATGGGGTGAGCCGCCACCGAGTGAAATCACAAAGTCACACTTGTTGGCTTTTAACAGGGCTAAACCGGCTTCGACGTTCGTCACGGTTGGGTTAGGTTGTACGCCATCATAGATGGTGGAGATAATGCCATTTTGACCAAGTTTTTCGGCCACTTCACCGACTAAGCCAATTTTGACTAAGGGTTTGTCTGTCACTATGAGTGCGTGTTTAAAGCCTAAGGTTTTGATGTCACCGATAGCGTCATCCACTGCGCCTTGGCCTAATACGTTGACAGAAGGAATAAAAAATTTAGCAGCCATAAAATCCACCTATTTGCTTGTAAAGATTAAGTTGTGTTCTTTTCTGGTGATCAAGCTACCAATTTGGAGGTAGTGAAAGTGTGAGCTCGATCGAGTTCGGCGCTTATCTGGGGGTAATTTCCCACTAAAGTTGGAACTCGGTAACTAAACTTCGGACTTTTATGACGGGTATTAGTATTGGCGTACGATATGGTTTTTCTGGGGGGGATAGCGCCCGTGGCGAGGCATCATTTTTGTGTGTTTTTTACTGGTCTTTTTATCTCACTTTTCATCCCACTTTTTAGCTAACATTTGACGGCTCAATTGTTAAATCTAACAGAGGTTAAACCTCGTTAATACTCTCATTCGTAGCATTAACTCCAGTTAATTAGTTTGATATCTAATATTGATTTATGCGTGCTGCTGTGGTTGTGGTAGGGCCGCAAGTCAAAGAAATCTATACATTTATCTTGTTTTTACACATTAATTCTTTTTTACATAACTAACTTGTGAGCTTTGTCACTGTGCCATTTTAGGTTGATAGTTACATCACTAATCATTATCATGATTGTTAATTGAACGTTCAATTAACGTCGTTCAGAGTATTGAGAGAGTGGTTATTCCTTGAGTATTTATGCCTAAAGCCGCAATGAAATTGATACGCAGACAGCAGCTTATCGATGCGACATTAGCATCGGTTGCCTTGCATGGATTGCAGCACACGACTATCAACAGCATTAGTCAGTTGGCGGGGATGTCGTCGGGGATCATCAGTCATTATTTCAGTGGTAAGCAGGGCTTGATCCAAGCGACGCTACGCCACTTGCTCGAGCAGTTAAAGCAGGCGTTGCTCAATCGAATCCAAGGACAAGTGTTGGCGCCAACAGAGCGCTTAATGATGATAGTTGAAGCGAATTTTACCGAGTTACAGTGCTCACGAAATGTCACTCACACTTGGCTGAGTTTTTGGGCACAGGCCGTCCACGATCCCCAGTTAGCCCGTTTGCAGAATATTAATAGTCGCCGCTTATACAGCAACTTACATTTTTCCTTTCGGCACGTGTTGCCCAAAGAGTTTGCCCTGATGGCTGCTGAGCAAACGGCGGCGATGATCGATGGATTTTGGTTACGCAGCGCCTTAAGTGAAACCCCTGAGCAGGATTTTGTTCAGGCCGAAAAATTATGCAAAACCTTTATCCACAATGTGATAAAGCAGCATGGAGTCAAAACATGTCAGTAGAAGTACAGTACAACTTTATTGCGGGCCAGTTGCTCGCTAACGATAGCGGCGAAACCTTCGACGTCGTCAATCCTGCCACTGGGCAATTGGCGTACCGAGTGCAAGTGGCCGATGAAAAAATTCAGCAAGCGGCCATCGAGAGCGCCAAAAAAGGCTTTGCGATTTGGTCTGCCATGAGTGCTACTGAACGCAGCCGTATTCTGTTAAACGCGGTCGCATTATTGCGCTCTCGTAATGATGAACTCGCGGCAATCGAAGTGCGCGACACAGGTAAACCTTGGCAAGAAGCCTCAGTGGTTGATGTGGTCACAGGCGCAGATGCTATCGAGTTTTTCGCCCATATTGCCCCAGGGCTTGAAGGCGCGCAGCAGCAAGTCGGTGGGGATTTTTATTACACCCGCCGTGAGCCTTTAGGCATTTGTGCTGGTATTGGCGCCTGGAATTACCCATTACAAATCGCCTGTTGGAAGGCCGCTCCTGCATTAGCCAGCGGCAATGTGATGATTTTTAAACCTTCGGAAGAAACGCCGCTTGGCGCACTGAAATTAGCGCAACTCTTAAGTGAAGCGGGTTTGCCCGATGGCGTATTTAACGTCGTGATGGGCGATGGCAAGGTTGGCGCTTGGTTAACGGGACATCCGGATATTGCCAAAGTGTCTTTCACTGGTGAAGTCGGTACTGGCAAAAAAGTCATGGCCGCTGCAGCAAGTTCATTAAAAGACGTCACTATGGAACTCGGTGGAAAATCACCGCTTATCGTGTTTGACGATGCTGATATCGACAATGCGGTTTCAGGTGCCATGCTCGGTAACTTCTACACCCAAGGTGAAGTCTGCACCAATGGGACGCGAGTGTTTGTTCATGAATCGGTTTATTCACGCTTTATCGAAAAACTGCTTGCCCGTACTCAAGCCAATATTGTGGTGGGCGATCCTATGGCGCCAGAGACTAACTTTGGCGCGTTGATCTCCAAAGATCATCAACAAAAAGTGCTCGATTACATTCAGCAAGGTATCGATGACGGCGCAACTCTGCTCACTGGTGGCACAGCGTTAACGCCTGAAAATGCTCCCAATGGTTACTTTGTCGCCCCAACCATTTTCACCGATTGCACCGACGAGATGCGTATCTGCCAAGAGGAAATCTTTGGCCCTGTGATGTCGGTACTCACCTTTAAAGATGAAGCCGAAGTGATTGCTCGGGCAAACAATACCGCCATGGGCCTAGCTGCTGGGGTGTTCACCCAAGATATCAGCCGTGCCCATCGGGTTATTCATCAGTTACAAGCGGGTATTTGCTGGATCAATGCCTATGGTGCATCGCCAGCCGAAATGCCAGTAGGTGGGTATAAGTTGTCGGGTATTGGCCGTGAAAACGGTAGCGAGACACTCAAGCATTACACCCAAGTTAAAGCCGTTTACGTGGGTCTACAGCCCTTAGAAAGCCCATTTTAAGGAGGCATTTTGACCCATTCACTCCAGCAAAAATATTATAACTACATCATAGTCGGCGCCGGTTCTGCAGGGTGTGTGCTCGCTAATCGTCTGTCTAAGGATCCTAAAAACGAAGTACTGTTATTAGAAACCGGTGGCAGCGATAAGAGCATCTTTATTCAGATGCCGACGGCGTTATCGATTCCGATGAACAGCCCTAAATATGCTTGGCAGTTTGAGACGCAGCCTGAGCCGCATTTAGATAATCGCAAGATGCATTGCCCTCGGGGTAAAGTGCTTGGCGGTTCATCGTCGATCAACGGCATGGTGTATGTCCGTGGTCATGCCAGAGACTTTGATGAGTGGCAGGCGCAAGGGGCGACCAACTGGGATTATAGCCATTGCTTGCCGTATTTTAAAAAGGCAGAAACCTGGGCCTTTGGTGGCGATGAGTATCGCGGCGAGTCTGGGCCGTTAGGTGTGAATAACGGCAATCAGATGCAAAATCCCTTATACCAAGCCTTTGTGGATGCGGGCATTGCGGCGGGGTATTTATCGACCGCCGATTATAATGCGGCGCAGCAAGAAGGTTTTGGTCCCATGCACATGACGGTCAAAAAAGGCGTGCGTTGGTCTACCGCTAATGCCTATTTACGCCCAGCGATGGCCAGACGTAACCTTACTGTGTTGACCCACACCTTAGTGCATAAAGTGCTATTGGAAGGACAAGCGGCCGTTGGCGTTCGCATTGAGCACAAAGGCAAAGTTGAAGATATTCGTTGTAATAAAGAAGTGATTTTAGCTGCTGGATCAATAGGTTCGCCGCATTTACTGCAATTATCAGGTATTGGCGATCCCAAAGTATTGGCCGATGCAGGGGTCGAGTTACAACATGAGTTGCCCGGTGTTGGTCAGAATTTACAGGATCATTTAGAGTTTTATTTCCAATTCAAATGCCTTAAACCGATTTCACTCAATGGCAAGTTAGATCCATTCAGCAAGTTCTTAATCGGTGCTCGGTGGATCTTAGATAAGTCTGGTCTAGGGGCCACGAATCACTTTGAATCCTGTGGTTTTATTCGCTCAAAAACGGGTCTCGAGTGGCCAGATTTGCAGTACCACTTTTTACCTGCGGCTATGCGCTACGATGGTAAAGAAGCTTTTGCGGGGCATGGTTTTCAGGTGCATGTGGGCCATAACAAGCCTAAAAGCCGTGGTGCCGTGACCTTAGTATCGGCAGATCCTAAAGCGCCGCCTAAGATCCAGTTCAATTATTTACAGCATCCTGATGATATTGAAGGCTTTAGGGCCTGCGTGCGTTTGACCCGTGAGATCATCAATCAAGCGCCATTCGATGAGTATCGCGGTGAGGAAATTCAACCCGGCACACAAGTGCAAACCGATGCGCAAATCGATGCCTTTGTGCGTCAATCGGTTGAGAGTGCTTATCATCCTTCTTGTTCATGCAAGATGGGCACAGATGCGATGGCGGTGGTGGATCCTGAAACCCGCGTGCACGGATTGCAGAATTTACGGGTAGTGGATTCTTCTATTTTCCCGACTATCCCGAACGGCAATTTGAACGCGCCGACCATCATGTTGGCTGAGCGCGCTGCGGATATGATTTTAGAGGCTGAGATGTTAGCGCCAGCAGATTCCGCCGTTGTGGTTGCCGACGCTTGGCAAACCACACAAAGAAGTACAGCTACAAGTTAGCGGCGTAAGTTAACGCCATAAGTGCACAACATGCCTGCTCGGTCCGTCTTATCGATGGACTGGCGGCTTCAATTTTAAGTGACTCATTAATTGATGACTCAAAACTCATTAATTGATTACTCAAAATAAGGGTCATGATTCATTTTATCTAAAGGGTCGGTCAGCCCGCAGTGAGTGTGCAAATGATCACTTTCACGACTGAACATCTATCAGGGTTTAACTATCGCAGAGCGCTTTTTAAGTAGCGATATTTAAGGCTTGAGGGCAGAGCGCTGCCTTTAAAAATGATTCAGTTTTTTATTATTAAATAAAAACATGGAGTTACATTTTATGGATTCATATCCTCATGCCTACTTATATCCAGTATCGACTGGGACGGAGTGCATCCTATGACCTGGTTATTATCCGCAGGGATACTGTTTACTTTTGCCGCGATTGCGTTTGTGATTTATCGCTGGGGTAACATTCGCTGTATCGGTGTGACGCCTGTGCGTACGTTTACCTTTATCGCGATTCTGTTCACCTCTGGCCTTGATGTCGGCTTGATCATGTTTCCGCTGACCGAGTTTGCCGGCTATGCCAATGTGGCGGCGAGTCCTGAATACGGCTTAACCAATCCGCTGGCGATTGAGTTTGGCTTTTGGGCCTTCTTGATTTGGGGTTTCTACTTTTTAACCTGCTTCTATTTTTGTGTGATTGAACCTAGGGTGAAGTTCTTCGATATTCCCTTGGTCAAGTTCATTAATAATATCGTGATTATTGGTACCTGTGCCTTTACCGCCTATTTGTTATTAAGCAATTTGCCCTGGTACTTACCCGAATTAGGTGATGGCGAAACCATAGTCGGTAGCTTTTATTTAATCGTATTTATGGTGATTGCCGCGGCGGTATATTCCAGCACTAGCATACGTTATGTGCGTATTTTGAGCTTAGCCAGCACTTGGTTATTTTTAGGCTTGATTGCCATGATGTGGGCCAGTGCATTTTTATCGGCTGACTCAAGTGTGGGCGAGTTCTTTACGACCTTTGCCATGCTGGGCGACTACTTCGGCAATATTCAACATTTTGTGTTACCCATCAACGACTACCATGAGTTTTATCTGTTCTGGTGGTTTGCGTGGAGCATTATGATTGGTCAATTTACCTCGCGCTTTGTCGGCGGGATGAAAACCTATCAAGTGCTGCTGGCCATGATGGTGTTTCCGTCTATTCCCATCGCTATCTGGTTCACCGTGCTTTATTACTACAGCGCCAATGGGTTAGATACCTCGGGCTTCTATAATCTGGCGATGGTGATTGTAGGGGTGACCTTTGTGATTAACTCACTCGACTCACTGGTACGCCTGTATACCGACAATCTTAATCTGACGATTGAGCGTTTAGGCAAGCTTAAATATGTCAGCTTTAACTTAGTGTTGCTCTGCAGTCTGACATTACTCTTTCAATTAGACTTTCTTCAAATTCAATGGGTTGGTGCAATCGCACTGGGCCTGATCTTTAGCTGTTTTGGTTACATCATGATGACGCAATTGCAAACTGTTCGTGCCATTGAGCGCTCGCCAAAAGAGAACAAAATCGACTTTACTAAAATTGAGCTAGCTAACTAATGGAAAAATTAATAATGAAATCAAAATGTTTTTATCTTGTCGCCGGCGGATTATTATTGATGTCGACTGCGGCGAATGCCGGATTATCGGCCACTGTGACGGCGACGTCGGATTACACTTTTAACGGTGTCAGCCAAACGGACAACGGCCCAGCACTGCAAGGCAGTCTGGATTACGGTTTTGATTCGGGCTGGTACGTGGGCGGCTTTACCTCGAACGTCGACTTTGGTGGCAGCGATGACACTTGGTTGGAGCTCGATGCCTATGCGGGTAAATACTATCAGTTGAATAAACAATTGAGTCTCGATGTCGGACTGGCCTATTACACCTACCACGGCGATTCCTTCTCAGATGAGTACAACTATCCTGAGCTGTATAGCAAGCTAGGTTACGACACTTCCCTTGGCCACTCTGAAGCTAAGTTAACCTACACATGGGACTACTTTGGGTTGGGCGGCGGACATTACACTATGTTGCTCGGCCATACGATTAGCGTTGCCGAAGGCCATGATATTCGCTTCAGTGTTGACCGCTCGACGTCACTCGATGAAGACAAATGGTCATGGGATGGCGGTAAATCCTTTAATCACTATCGCGTTGCCTATATGACCAGCTGGAGCGGCTTTGATTTCAGCCTTGCCGCTGAAGATACCAGCATGAACTTAGATACCAGTGACGAGCGCCTGGTGTTGTCGGTATCGCGTCAATTCATGTTGTAATCTAAGGGACTTTTACCATAAAAGTGCCTCCTCTTGGTGAGTTCAGTCGCGCTTTCTGGTAAGGTGCACTGGACAACTGGGACGGGACATTATGGAAAAGTACGAACAACTGCTCATTTCGCTGCGTCGAGTGATACGCGCTATCGACATTCATTCTCGCCAGCTGAACAAACACTCAGGTTTAACTGGGCCGCAATTGATGGTGATGCAGAAAATCGCCCAATTGGATGCGCCATTGGCGAAAACTGTGGCGGAAGAGATCACGCTGAGCCCTGCGACTGTGACGACCATTATCGATCGACTCGAGGGCCGTGGTTTAGTGATCCGTTTGCGCAGTGAGACTGACAAACGTAAGGTGCATTTATACCTTAGCGATGCGGGACGAGCGCTGTTACAGGACTCACCTAAACCGTTACAGGATCATTTTATTAAGCGTTATCAGAATCTTGAAGAATGGGAACAAAGTCAATTGCTCTCTGCGGTTGAGCGTATCGCGACTATGATGGACGCCGATAAAATTGATGCGGCGCCTATGCTCTTGGTCGGAAAGATCCAAGGCGACGAGTAATTGTTTAGCTCATGGTTTAAATGAATTAGACGCTAAAATCGATTCGTTTTTAAAATGAAAAAGCACTGAAGATTCAGTGCTTTTTTGCTTTTAACTCGATGTCGTTTAGCTGTGCATCTTTTACATACTTAAGCAGCAGGGCAGTTTGTTGTAGCCACAGAGTTAATCAGAATTTCTTGTACTGGCGTGTTGGCGAAACCACCGCTACTTTTTGTTGGTACTATGCTGATCTGATCCGCCACATCCATGCCGTCAACCACTTTGCCAAACACGGCATAACCATAATTGCTCGCAGACGCATCCAAATGTGGATTATCTAACACATTGATAAAGAACTGTGATGTTGCAGAATTAGGGTCATCCGTGCGAGCCATGGAGATAGTGCCACGTTTGTTGCTAATACCGACTGCGGCTTCATTCTTGATGGGGGCATCGCCTGGTTTGCTTTTGAGCCCTGTGGTAAAACCGCCGCCTTGGATCATAAAGTTATTAACGGTTCTATGGAATAAGGTGCCGTTATAGAAAGACTTATCAACATACTGCTTAAAGTTTTTACCTGTGATTGGCATGTTCGTTAAGTCAATGGCGAGTGTGATATCGCCTTTTGTGGTTTTCATTAAATAACATACATCCGCAGCTAAGGCTGGCGGAGTGGGATCGGGCGTCGGTGGCGTCGGCGTTAGATCACCATCTGTACTTCCTTCACAACCGGTTAAGGCTATGCAGCCGACAAACAGTAATCCTGATAACTTCTTCATTTCATATCCTTATTCTCAATCATCATTGGGGAGTTTCTGCTTTAGCGTTCCATCGAGCGAGCCTCTGGCGGATAAGCGAGGGCATATCAGGCTCCATGAATGTAATGTTGTTATTATGTTTCTACGCTGTAGCGAGATGAGATGTTGACAGAGGAGAGATAGGCTGTTCAAGTTATAAAGTGCAATTGATACAAAGTGTTGCACCGAACTCACTAGTCGATATGTTTTGGGTCTTATTCATTGGGTTTTAGTTCGAATGCTATGACATATAAATGTCTTACGCCTGTCATGTTATTTCTATGCCTTAGTTCCCTGCTTAGTGCTTGTCTTTTGTAACTGCCTCTCGCGACTGCTTTTCGTTAAGGCCTTGGGAAGCATGCTTGCCCTCTTGCTGAACGCATGCCCCAAGTTGGTGCGTTCCATGTCTATTATTTCGATTGTCACTGCGCGCGAACTTAACTGAGTGCTTCTAGTAAGTTACTGATTTTTTGAAAAAGTTTTTTGTTATTTCCCTGAAATATTTATGTCATCTTCTTGTTACTTTTGGTTGGCATGGTTACTGTATATCTAAAGCCATGGATGAGCGGTCGCGGGGGCGACAAAATATGGGGCTGGAAAAGTTGCTGTATTTGCGGGGGGTTGGAGCAGAATTTACTGATTGTTTTGGCCAAGAGATCCATATTTCCGAGGTAGACAGGCAAGGTATCTTGACCTGTATGTTACAGGAAAAAAACACTGTGGCAGGGACTGCCATTGATGCTTCTGCTACAGAGGCGTTATCGAGTGATGCTGGGCTGACTAATGTCGATGCGGTATTGACTGAAGCGCTGATCGCCTCACAAATTGACTTGCTGGATGCCCGTCCTTGGACTCAGGTTTTACCCGAATTCCATTGGTGTTTTGTGGATGAACCTTGGATAAGCCTTTGTTTACCTGAAAGCTATACTTCAGATCTGAGTGTGGCGATTGAATGCGAACAGGGTGAGTCTATCGTATTTGATGTGCCGTTCTCGGCGCTTAAGTCGATTGGCGATTACCGCATTGAACAAACGCTTTATCTCCACTATCGCCTTGATCTTACGCAACTGGGATTAGCACGCCTCGATTTAGCTGAGGCCAAGACCCAAGCTTCCCCTGAACACTCAATGACCGCCGAGACTGAGGCGGTGAATTTAGCGTCTTATTTCCTGAGCAGCCAAGAGTTCACTAACAACCCAGCTTTAATCAAAAACCAAGACTCATTTGCGCATGCAGCTGACAAAAATGCGAGTGATTTCTCTGTGTTAGGTTTGGGCTTTCATCGCATAGCTTTAAGCTTAAAACATGCCCTAGAGACAAGTGCACAAGCGCCAAGCTCGGCGCTAGTGAGCAGTGTGACGGCTGAGGCTGATACCAGCACTTTGTTTTCTGGCACTTTAATGGTGGCACCGCGGGCCGCTTATCAAGGCGTACTGACTGCTGTCGCCCAAGGTAAGCGCCATAAACCTTGGGGGATCAGCGTTCAACTCTATAGTTTACGCAGCGAGAGCCAATGGGGCATAGGTGACTTTGGCGATTTAGAACAACTGATCGCGCTGGTGGCGGCGCAGGGCGCGGATTTCATTCAACTCAATCCCTTGCATGCCCTCGACATTGCGGCGCCAGAGCATCCTAGTCCCTATAGTCCGTGCGATCGCCGCAGACTCAATCCTCTTTATATTCAATTACAAAGTGTTCCTGAATACCAAACGCTTGCGACTGAGTTTTCAAGCGCTACTTGGCTAGAGGCCATCGCCTTACTGAATCGTGACAATTGGCTCGATTATCCTAAGGTGAGTGAGCTCAAATACCGTGCCTTTGAGCAGTTATATCGCGTTTTTTGTGAAACCCATTTAGCAAACGACACGCCCAGAGCGCAAAGATTCCATGAGTTTGTGCGTGAGCAGGGCACTGCGCTGCAAGAGTTTGCTCAAGCGGAATACTTACGTAGCCCAAAAGCGTTTGTACAAGAGGAAGGTTTCTATCTTTACCTGCAATTTGTGGCCGAAAACCAGTTACACCTTTGCCAGCTAAAAGCGAAAGAAGTGGGCATGGGGTTGGGATTAATCCGTGATTTGGCCGTTGGCGCAGCGCTGCAGGGCAGTGAAGTACAGGCCAATGCCGAGCAGTTTTGTTTGCATGCCAGTATCGGCGCACCGCCCGATCCCTTTGCGCCCCAAGGGCAAAATTGGGGCTTAACGCCCCTCGATCCGGTGAAGTTAAAACAACATAATTTCAGTCATTTTATCGCCTTGATCCGCGCCAATATGGAAAGCTGTGGCGCCTTGCGTATCGATCACGTGATGGGCTTACTGCGCCTCTGGTGGTGGCCACTGGATAAACAACTCGGCCACGGTGCCTATGTGTATTATCCCGTTGAAACCTTGCTCGCCATCGTTTGCCTTGAGAGTCAACGCGCCCGCTGTGTGGTGATTGGTGAAGACTTAGGGCTAGTGCCACCGGACATTATTCATCGTCTCTACACCTCTGGCATTTACTCCAACGAATTGTTCTATTTCTGCAAAGACCATCAAGGCTTTAAATCACCGGATCAATACAAGTCCCAGAGCCTGATGATGCTGGCGAACCACGATGTGCCGACCTTAGTAGCTTGGTGGTGCGGCAGCGATTTACACCTGCGTCGACAGTTATCCCTGTTTGAAACTGACGAACAATTGGGCGAGGCACTGGCTGGGCGTGAACATGAAAAGCAGCAGCTTATTTCACTGTTAGTCGCACAAGGTCTGTTAGCCGAGGTGATGATAGCCGAACTCGATATTCAAACCTTGCTCACGGCTTGGATGACCCTAGGGGCTCGCGGAAATAGTGCGCTGTACAGCGTGCAACTGTGTGATTTATTAGCCGATCGCCATGCGGTGAACATTCCCGGCACTTGGCTCGAATATCCTAACTGGCAGCGGCGCTTACCTTTGAGTTTAACGCAAGTGTCGGCTTCGCCAGAGATATTGCAGCGATTACAAAATATCGCTGCGGCGAGACAGCTACCGAGTTAATGCTGCTGATCCAGTGCCACATTATGCCATCCCTAAAGGTTCAATATTTAGGGGTTGCTATTCGGATAAAGAGTGCCAATTTGCAAGTTTAATTGACTGATAAACGGAAGAAAAATGATGACTCAAGCCAATGCCTATTTTTACGATGGCGCCGACGTCGCCCTACTTAATGGTCAATACACTGATGTTTTTTCGCTCTTGGGTATGCACAGTGCCAATGAGGGTAAGGCATTAATTGTACGTTGTTTTTTACGCAATGCCCTCAGTGTGGATGTGATCAGCATTAAAGATGGCCGCAAAGTAGCTAGTCTGGACAAAGTCAACGAGCAGGGACTGTTCGCCGGTACGCTGGGGCGACGTGTCAAACCGTTTCTCTATTTGCTGCGGGTAGAATATCCCCTGTGTCAGCTAGATATAGTCGACCCTTATCAGTTTGATTCACTGCTCAATAGTGACGATATTTACCTGTTTGGTGAAGGCAGCGCCGAGCGCGCCTATGAGTTTTTAGGCGCCAACTGGCGTCAGACCCAAGGCGTTGAAGGTGTGCATTTTTGTGTGTGGGCACCCAATGCCAAACGGGTTTCTGTGGTGGGGGATTTCAATCATTGGGACGATACTCGCCATGTAATGCGCCAACATCTTGCCAATGGTTTGTGGGAGCTATTTCTACCCAATGTGGTTGAAGGCGCCCACTATAAGTTTGATTTGGTTTACCAAAATGGTGAGCGTCATACTAAATCCGATCCTATGGCGACTCAAATGGAATGCGCACCCCATAACGCTTCTATCGTGCCCCCAAAAGCCCATCACAGTTGGAATGATACCGCTTGGATGAGTAAGCGAGCGGCGACAGCTTGGCATAAAGCGCCCATGTCGGCCTACGAAGTGCACTTAGGTTCGTGGCGTCGTAAGGGAGAGCAAGGCGAGCAATATCTTGATTATCAAGACTTGATTGAACAGCTTATTCCCTATGTGAAGGAGCAAGGTTTTACCCACATTGAACTGATGCCGATCAGCGAGTTTCCCTTCGATGGTTCGTGGGGATATCAGCCTGTGGGTCTCTATGCACCGACCCACAGATTTGGCGATGCCAATGGGTTAAAAGCCTTTGTGGATGCCTGCCATCAGGCGGGAATTGGTATCATCCTCGATTGGGTGTCGGCGCATTTTCCTAAGGATCCCCACGGCTTAGTGCGTTTTGATGGCACTTGTTTGTATGAGCATGAAGATCCTCGCAAGGGCACACATCCCGATTGGGATACCCTGATTTATAACTATGATCGCGGTGAAGTGCGCAGTTTCTTGTTGAGTAATGCCTGTTACTGGCTGCGGGAGTTTCATTTCGATGGCCTGCGTCTCGATGCCGTGTCTTCCATGTTGTACCTCGATTACAGCCGCGAGCCGGGCCAATGGCTGCCTAATGCCTATGGTGGACGGGAGAATCTTGAGGCCATTAGTTTCTTACAAATTTTGAATCAACGCCTGTACCAAGCTTTCCCCGGCATTTGCATGATCGCCGAAGAGTCTACCGCTTTTGCGGGGGTGACTAAGCCGACGGATCAGCAAGGTCTCGGCTTTGGCTTTAAATGGAATATGGGCTGGATGAACGACAGCTTAAGCTACTTAGGCCGAGATCCGCTTTACCGCCAATTCCACCATCATCAATTGACCTTCAGTTTGATGTACGCCTATACCGAGCAATTTATGTTGTCCGTGAGTCACGATGAAGTGGTTCATGGCAAGGGCTCGTTGCTACATAAAATTCCCGGTGATGATTGGCAGAAATTTGCAACTCTGCGTGCATATTACGGTTTTATGTGGGGGCATCCCGGTAAGAAATTACTCTTTATGGGCTGCGAGTTTGGTCAGCGAAATGAGTGGAACCATAACCAGAGTTTAGATTGGCACTTATTGGCCTATGAACCGCACCAAGGTGTGCAACGTTGGCTTAAAGATCTCAATCACTTATATCAAGCCATGCCTGCTTTATCGGTTCAGGATTACGAGGGGGCAGGATTTAGTTGGCTAGATTGTGAAAATAGCCGCGACAGCATCTTTACCTTTGTGCGTTACGGCTTAGCGGGTGATGCGCCGTTAGTGTTTGTCATCAACATGACGCCCCAATTGCACACTGGGTTCCGTATTGGTTTGCCTTTGGCGGGGGATTACCGCGAATACCTGAATAGCGATAGCCAGATTTATGGTGGCAGTAACCAAGGTAATGCGGGCACTGTCGTTGCTGAGTCGCTGCCGTGGCAGGGCATGGCGCAGAGCGCGCTGATCACTGTGCCGCCCTTGGGTTGCCTAGTGATAGGGCCTGCAACTGGATTGGCTGAGGCGAACTAGTATGCAAAAGCCCACGGCTGATGATATCAAGCTCAACCCTGACGCTAAACATAACCCCTCTCAAAATGAGAAATGGGCCTTGGGGGCAGGTGAGCCTTTTCCGCTCGGTGCGAGTGTCGAGGGTGATGGCGTCAACTTTGCGTTATTTTCAGCTAACGCGACAGCGGTCGAGTTATGCCTATTTGACGACAATGGCGAGCAAGAAATCGCGCGGATTGCGTTAACTGAGCAAACCCAGCAAATCTGGCATGTGTTTGTGCATGGGCTCAAGGCGGGGCAACTCTACGGCTATCGCGTTTATGGCTCCTATGAGCCTCAGCTTGGCCACAGATTTAACCCCAATAAGTTATTGCTCGACCCCTATGCCCGCCAGCTGGTCGGTGAGTATAGCGACCATGAGTCTAACTATGGTTACGAGCTGAATCACAAGGATGAAGACTTATCTTTCAGTAAGTTAGATAACGCTGCCTATGTGCCAAAATGTAAGGTTGTGGACATTCGTCCATTAATCGATATCGCCGCTAAGCAGTCGATTCAGCCTGTCGCGACCAGGTTTCAGCCCAAACCCCTAGAGCGCAGCATCATTTATGAGATGCACGTTAAAGGCTTTACGGCGGCGCATCCTGAGATTGAACCTAATAAACGCGCCACCTTTGCGGGCTTGGCGACTCAGCCTGCTATCGATTATTTGGCCGAACTTGGGGTGACGTGCGTCGAGTTACTTCCAGTACAGGCCTTTTTTACTGAACCATTTTTGCTCGAGAAAAAGCTTACTAATTATTGGGGTTACAACAGTATTGGCTTTTTTGCCCCCGAGCCGAGTTATCTGTCATCCGACGATATTGGTGAGTTTCGCGCTATGGTGGATGCACTCCACGGTGCGGGTATCGAAGTGATCCTCGATGTGGTCTATAACCACAGCGCCGAGGGCAGTCGACTTGGGCCAACCTTTAGTTTTCGTGGCATAGATAATCTCAGTTATTACCGCCTACATCCGAATGATAAGCGTTTTTACATTAACGATACGGGTTGCGGAAACACCTTAAATATCAACCATCCACGCATGTTGCAGCTCGTGTTAGATTCGCTGCGTTACTGGGTAGAAATCATGGGCGTCGATGGATTTCGCTTCGACTTAGCGGCCTGCCTAGGTCGCGAGGCCTATGGTTTTGATCCCGGCTCAGGTTTCTTCGATGCATTGTTACAAGACCCTGTGTTGTGCCGAGTGAAATTGATTGCTGAGCCTTGGGATATCGGCCCTGGCGGTTATCAATTAGGTAATTTTCCCGTGGCCTTTAGCGAGTGGAATGACAGATATAGAGACACTATGCGCCGTTTCTGGCGCGGCGATCACAGCATGTTGCCCGAATTTGCCAGACGGTTTCACGGCTCGGGGGATTTCTTCGAGCATGGCGGCCGTCCGCCTGCGACCAGTCTTAACTTTTTAACCAGCCACGACGGTTTTACCCTCAAAGATTTAGTGAGTTATACCCAGCGCCACAACTTGGCGAATGGGGAAGATAATCGCGATGGTCACCAAGAAAACTTCAGTCATCATTATGGGATTGAAGGGGAAACCGAAGATAGCGCAATTCTGGCACTTCGTGGTCGTCAACAGCGTAACTTATTGACGACACTATTTTTATCCCAAGGTGTGCCTATGTTGTTGAGCGGCGATGAAACGGGCCGCACCCAGCAAGGCAACAATAATGCCTATTGCCAAGACAATGAACTGAACTGGTTCGATTGGTCGGCAAAGGGCATGGACACTGAGCTGTTAGCCTTTACTCAGCAGCTTATCGCCCTGCGGAAACGTTTCCCGTTGTTATGCGCTAAACGCTTCATTCATGAACAGTTATTGGCCGAATCTTTAGCCGATACCGGTGCTCGCTTAGATTGGTTTAGTCGTCAAGGTGAGCAAATGACCAAGAGCCTGTGGACTGAATCTATGTGCCGCAGTTTATCTGTAGTGCTTTCGGGTGACTTAGAAGGCCAAGGTAAGCAGCAAGCTCTGCTGTTGATGGTCAACGCCGACGATAATCCTTTGGCATTTACGCCGCCGACCTTTGAGCACTTGAGTCCGTGGCAATGCCTGATCCACACCCAAACTGAGCCGCTGGATGCTCAGATCTCTACGACGCGATACTTGCTGCAAGATCGCAGTCTCATGCTTTTTCATGCTGATTTGATTTTCAAGAAATGAAGGAATTAACTATGACTGACGAAAGCGAACTGAGCCCAAATACCAGCGAAAAACCCGTATCATCCGCGCCAAAAGCGGCGAGTAAGAAGGCGCCAGCTAAGCGTCAGGCCAAGCCTAAAGCCGTTGAACCCTGTGAGCCCTGCGATGCCTTACCCGCTTCCTTTGAGCGCCATTTACGTTATGGACTCAGCCGTGGCGAAGGTGTGAGCTGCGAATTATTTCAAGCGTTGGCCTATAGCGTCAAAGAGCAGATGCTAGACAATTGGCGTCAGACCCGTGTGGATGACAGCCATTTTCAGCGCAAGCAAGTGGCGTATTTATCCCTTGAGTTTTTGATGGGCAGGGCGCTAGGTAATGCACTGCTGAGTTTAGATTTACAGCAAGATAGCCGTGATGCCTTGAGCAACTATGCGGTATCACTGGAAGAGTTAGAAGAAGCCGAACATGATGCCGGTTTAGGTAACGGCGGTTTAGGTCGATTGGCGGCGTGTTTCCTCGATAGCTGCGCCAGTATAGACTTATCCGTGACGGGTTATGGCATACGTTACGAATATGGCATGTTCGCCCAGAAGATAGTCGACGGTTATCAGGTTGAGCGTCCCGACCGTTGGCTGCGCGAAGGCAATCCGTGGGAAGTGCGCGTGCCGACCCACAACGTGACAGTGCCATTTTTTGGTCACACTGAATCCTATGTCGATAAACAGGGCCGCAGACACATTATTTGGGTTGAAACCCAAGATGTGCTCGCCGTCGCCTATGACATGCCAGTTCCCGGTTATCGCAATGGACGGGTGAATACCCTGAGATTGTGGAAGGCCGAAGCGACCGATGATTTTGATTTAGCTGAGTTTAACCAAGGCGACTACACAGAAGCCGTGGCCCGTAAAAACTTGGCCGAGCAGATCACTATGGTGCTCTATCCTAATGATGCGAGCGAGAACGGCAAAGAGCTGCGATTACGTCAGCAATACTTTTTATCCTCCGCCAGTTTGCAAGATTTGCTCAAACGTTGGGTGAGTCGTCATGGTCATGATTTCACCCAGTTTGCCGCTAAAAATGTGATGCAGCTGAACGACACTCACCCCAGTATTGCCGTACCTGAGTTGATGCGGTTATTGATCGACGAATACGGTTTGGAATGGGACAGTGCGTGGGCGATCACCAGCCAAACCATGGCGTACACTAACCATACCCTATTGCCAGAAGCACTAGAGCGCTGGCCCGTGCGCATGATGGCGCAGATGCTGCCACGCATTTTAGAAATCATTTATGAAATCAACGCCCGCTACTTAGATTTAGTCGCCCACCACTGGCCGGGGGACGCTAGCAAACTGGCGAGTATGTCGATTATTCAAGATGGCCCCCATCCCCATGTGCGTATGGCGTATCTGGCGATTGTGGCGAGTTTTTCGGTCAACGGCGTCGCGGGTTTACACACGCAACTGCTTAAATCTGGGTTGTTTAAGGATTTCTATGAGTTGTGGCCGCACAAGTTTAATAACCGCACCAATGGCGTGACCCCAAGGCGTTGGCTTGCCCATTGTAATCCTGCCTTAGCTAAGTTATTGACCGCCCATTTAGGTAAAGAGTGGGTGACAGATTTAAGCCAGTTAACGGCGCTTAATGCCCTCACACAGGACACGGCATTTATCCAAAAATGGCGTGATGTGAAGCAAGCCAACAAGTCTTTGCTGGCTAAGATGATTACTAAAGAATGTGGCGTCGAGTTCGATCCATCTATGTTGTTTGATGTGCAAGTGAAGCGTATTCACGAATATAAACGCCAGCTGCTCAATATCTTACATGTGGTTCATCTCTATCATCAGATCCAACAAGGCCACACCGAAAACATGGTGCCACGTTGCGTGTTGATCGGCGGTAAAGCGGCGCCCGGTTACTTTATGGCTAAGTTGATCATCAAGCTCGCCAGCAATGTCGCCCATATGGTCAATTCCGATCCTTTAGTCACGCCTTATCTACGTTTTGCTTTCTTACCCAATTACAACGTCAGCGCCATGGAAAAAATCTGTCCGGGAACGGATTTATCCGAGCAAATTTCGACCGCGGGTAAAGAAGCATCGGGCACGGGCAATATGAAGTTCATGATGAACGGCGCACTGACGATTGGCACTATGGATGGCGCCAATATCGAGATGTTAGAGGAAGTAGGCTCAGAGAACTTCTTCCTGTTTGGACTCAATGCGGAGCAGGTCTCAGAGGTACGTAACCACTATCATCCACGCAGCATTATTGACGATTCACCGGCGTTATCTGAGGTGATGAAGTTACTCAAGAGTGGTCATTTCAATCTGCTGGAGCCTGGGATTTTCGATCCTATTATTGCCGCCATCGAAAGCAGCGACGATCAATGGATGACGGCCGCCGACTTTGACAGTTATCGAGTTGTGCAAGAAGCCGTGGCGCGGGCCTATAAAGATCCGCAGGTATGGACGCAAATGAGTATTCGCAATACCGCCGCCAGCGGACGTTTTTCGAGTGATGTGACGATCGCAGGTTATCGCGATGAAATTTGGAAACTGTAAGGGCTGGGCTCTGGGTTACAAGTATTGTTATAGCGGTTGAGTATAAGTATTTGAAAGGAAAGCAACAATCAATGGAAGGAATGGGGAATGCAAGTGAGAAATACTCAGGGGAATACGGCAGTTTCTGCCGTATCGAGAAGCCATTTATGGGCAATCAGTTTGCCGATTTCGGAGTAAGAGCCTATGTCTAATGTTCGTTATATCAGTAATTTAACTCGTGAAACCTATGCGTTGATTTTAGCTGGTGGGCGCGGGTCTCGCTTGCATGAACTCACGGATTGGCGTGCTAAACCTGCACTGTATTTCGGTGGTAAGTTTCGTATTATTGATTTCCCGCTCTCAAATTGTATCAACTCGGGTATTCGTCGTGTCGGGGTTGTGACTCAGTACAAGTCGCATTCTTTGATCCGCCATGTGATGCGCGGTTGGGGTCATTTTAAGAAGGAGCTCGGCGAGTCGGTGGAGATTTTACCTGCTTCACAACGCTATTCGGAAAACTGGTACCAAGGCACGGCCGATGCGGTATTTCAAAATATCGATATCATTCGCCACGAGCTGCCTAAATACGTAATGGTGTTGTCTGGCGATCACGTGTATCGCATGGATTATGCTGGGTTATTAGCTGCCCATGCCGAGTCGGGTGCAGATATGACAGTCTCTTGCCTTGAAGTGCCGATTGCCGAAGCTGCGGGTTCGTTTGGGGTGATGGAAGTCGATGAAGAGATGCGCATTTTAGGCTTTGAAGAAAAGCCGCTGCAACCTAAGCATTCTCCGGGTAATCCTGAAATGTGTTTAGCATCTATGGGCAACTATGTGTTTAACACAGAGTTTTTGTTTGACCAGCTCAAGAAAGATGCCTTAAACGAAAGCTCAGATCGCGATTTTGGTAAGGATATTATTCCTGCGATCATCGAAAAACATAATGTGTTTGCCTATCCCTTTAAGAGCGCTTTCCCGAACGAGCAAGCCTATTGGCGCGATGTGGGGACGTTAGACTCTTTCTGGCAAGCGAATATGGAACTGTTATCGCCCACGCCAGCACTGAATTTGTACGATGCAAAATGGCCAATTTGGACCTTCCAAGAACAATTGCCACCCGCTAAATTTGTGTTTGATGACGATGATAGACGCGGTATGGCGCTGGACTCGATTGTCTCGGGCGGTTGTATTATTTCGGGTGCGACAGTGCGCCGTAGCGTATTGTTTAACGAAGTACGTGTCTGTTCTTATTCGTTGGTTGAAGATTCAGTCGTGCTGCCCGATGTGGTCGTGCTGCGCCATTGCAAAATCAAGAATGCCATACTCGACCGTGGCTGCATTATTCCCGAAGGCATGGTGATAGGTTATAACCATGATCACGACCGAGCCAAAGGTTTTAGGGTGTCGGAAAAAGGCGTAACTTTAGTGACCCGTGACATGCTAGGTTTGCCTGTAGGCTATGAATAGTGCTTTGATCATTAAAGTAAATTGATCATTAAAGTAAAAATGGCTTAGGTATCGGCAGCTTAATAAAAGCTGCACAGTTGAAGTAGCGGGAGTATCCAATTAATTGAAACAACGCATTTTGATGGTCGCGGCTGAAAACGGTGCCCTTGCGGGCGCCAAGGTTGGCGGTATGGCGGATGTCATCCGTGATTTACCCGCCGCTCTGGCAGGTGTTGATTTGTGCGCCGATGTGATCATGCCAAGCTATGGCTTTTTGACTGCGGTAGCGAATCAACCCCAAGATCTGGGTGAGTTAACTGTGGCCTTTGGTGGTCGATTGGAGCGGGTGCATTTGTTTTCCATGCCCCATCCCCATGTGCCAGAGGCGATGATTTATCTGCTCGAAAATGCATTATGGCAATCCGTTCCTGGGCAAATTTATAGCCAAGGCAGCGCCGAGCGTCCTTTTGCCGACGATGCAACTAAGTTTGCTTTCCTTTGCGCGAGTGTCGCCACGGCATTAGCTACGGGTCGAGTGCCAATGCCGGCTGTGCTGCATTTACATGATTGGCATGCGGGCTGCTTAGCCATGCTTAGGGCGTTTGTGCCTGATTTCAGCGCACTTAAGCAGATTGAGTGCGTATTCTCCATCCACAATTTGGCTCTGCAGGGGATACGTCCCCTAAGCCAAGACTCGTCCTCGTTTGCGGCTTGGTTTCCCGAGCTATTTGCGTCTTTAACGCAGGGGCAAAAACAGCTGATCACCGATCCGCGTTATCCCCACTGCGTTAACCCAATGCGCATGGGGATAGTGCTGAGCGATAAAGTGCATTTAGTCTCACCCAGTTACGCCAAAGAAGTGTTGCAGCCGTCCAAACCTGAAGCGGGATTTTTTGGTGGCGAAGGGTTAGAGCATGACTTACAGGTCAAGGCTAATGACGGCAAAGTGGTGGGGATTTTAAATGGCTGTGTATATTCATCGGCAGCCGATGTAAACCCTAAGCCAAAGGCGCGCATTCAAGGGGCTGAGTTTAAACAACTGCTCAGTGCGATTGAGATTGCGTTAGTGCAATGGCAGGGACATCAAACCCAAGTGAGCGGCGTGGACATGATTGCCTTTGCGCGCACGCAAGCCCATTGGCGTCAAGCGATGGCGGAGCAAGTACCGAGCTTGTTACTCACTTCGGTGGGCCGTTTGACCGACCAAAAAGTCTTACTGCTGCGCCATCAATTATCCACGGGCTTATCTGTGCTTGAGACCTTACTTAAAGCGTTGAAGCAGATAAAACCGACGGCGCTACTGATTTTACTCGGCAGTGGCGACGCATCGATTGCTAAATCCTTCCAAGTCTTAGGGGCTAAATACGATAACCTATTATTTTTGCAGGGATATAACGAGGCGTTATCCGAGGCGCTGTATCAGCATGGCGATCTCTTCTTGATGCCAAGCTCCTTTGAGCCCTGTGGTATCAGTCAAATGCTCGCGATGCGCGCCGGACAGCCTTGTTTAGTGCATGGTGTGGGCGGATTGAAGGATACCGTTGAGGATGGCGTAACTGGCTTTGCTTTTAACGGCAATAGCTTAGACGAGCAAGCCGAAGCATTTTTGCAAAGGTTGATGCAAGCCATTGCTTGTTTCGAGGGGACAACATGGCCAAAGGTACGTGCGGCGGCCATGGCACAGCGTTTTGACTGGCATTCCATTGCTGAACAATATCGTCAACAACTCTATTGCAAAGTGTGATGTGGTAAAAGGAATTAGCGCATGATTTCTAAGTGATTCTGCTACACTAGTGAGGGGAATGTTAAAATTGTATCAAGCCCCCTCATTTATTGGAGTCGCTCTCTGAGTCATGGATAAAGGTATTCTCTTTCCGTTAGTGCAAAATGCGGCTTTGCTGCTGGCGTTGGTATTTTTGTACGACGTGATCCCTAAAAAGCATCAGCGGCAGTATTTCTTACTGTGGCGTATCATTATTGGGATGCTCATCGGTGGTATTGGTATCACCATCATGAGCACGCCTTGGATATATCAACCGGGCGTTTTTTTCGATACTCGCTCGGTTATCCTCTGTATTTCAGGCCTCTTTTTCGGTGGTTTGCCGACCTTTATTGCTGTAGTGATGACGGCGCTATATCGCATCAGTATTGGTGGCGCTGGGATGTGGATTGGTGTCGGCGTGATAGTGTCATCCGGGTTAATCGGGGTGATTTGGCGTCAATATCGTAAATCCTATTTAGCGAACATTTCAGGTGGAGAAATCTTTCTCTTCGCCTATGCAGTCCATATCGTGATGTTGTTGTGGTTCGTATTTTTACCTAATGGCATAGGAATGCCCTTACTCGAACAAGTCACCCTACCTGTGCTCACCATTTTCCCTATTGCGACTTGGCTGCTGAGCCGCCTGTTGTCACGGCGTTTTGAGTTAGAACGTGATGAACAAATTCGTCTACAGGACGATTTTCTATTTCGCAGCCAATTCAACGCGGGCAACATTGGTATTGCGATAACGGGGATTGACCAAAAGTGGATAAAGGTGAATCCACGTTTATGCCAAATGCTCAAATATTCAGAGGCTGAATTGCTGCGGATGACGTGGGCGCAAATCACCCATCCCGATGATTTAGAAACCGATGCGCTGAAATTTGAGCTTATGCTGCAAGGCGATATCGATAATTACGAGATGGATAAGCGTTTTATCGTGAAAGACGGCAGCGTGGTTTACACCCATATGACAGTCGCCTGCAAACGGGGTGGCAATAACGCCGTGTTGCTTGTTATTGCTGGATATTTAGATATTACTGCCCAAGCCTTTGCCGACCAAGAGGTACTTGCTAGTCGTGAGCAACTCGAACTGGTGCTGAGCAGTAGCGATCTTGGGGTATGGGATTGGGATATTCGTAATGATCGTATCGAACGTAACGCCCGCAGCGCCGATATTCTCGGCTGCGATGTGGATATGCTCAACGCCAACAGTCGCCAATGGATGGACGCGATTGTCGCCGAAGATAGGCCTAAAGTGTTGCACTCGATTGAGGCCCATATTCGCGGCGAAACGGCGCAACATAAGATGGAATATCGCCTAAATACACTCAATCGCAAAGTGCGCTGGATTTTAGACACAGGTAAAGTGGTGAGCCGCGACGCCAACGATAATGCCCTACGGATGTGCGGAACCTATACCGATATTACCGACGCAAAACTTATCGAAGAGTCGTTGAAATTGTCGGCGCTGGTTTACGATAACAGCTCTGAAGCTATGAGTGTGCTCGATGAAAAGGGCGTGATCATTACCGTCAACGCCGCCTTTAGCGTGATGACCAGCTATCGTGAATTTGAAGTACGGGATCAACATATTCGGCTGCTTTATTGCGACCTCAATGGCCGTGATTTTTACACCAAAATGAACAATGAGATCCGTGAAAAGGGCCAATGGCAAGGGGAAATGTGGCAGCGGCGTAAAAATGGTGAGGAATATGTCATCTGGTTAACCATCAATACCATCAATGACAAAGAAGGCCATCCCTATCGGCGGGTGGCGCTGTTTTCTGACATTACCGACAAGAAGCAAAATGAGCATCTTATCTGGAAGCAAGCCAACTACGATACGCTGACGGGCTTGCCCAATCGGCGCATGTTATTGGAGTATTTAAGCAGCGAAGTGAAAAACGCTGACCGCAATCGCAACCACTTTGCCTTATTGTTCTTAGACTTAGATTTCTTTAAAGAAGTGAATGACACCTTAGGCCATGCCATGGGCGATTTACTGTTGATAGAAACTGCGAGCCGCTTAAAATCCTGCGTGCGTGATGCCGATGTTGTCGCGCGTCTTGGCGGTGATGAATTTACTGTAGTGTTAAGTTCGATGGACGATCATAAGGGCATTGAGCGCGTTGCCGAGAATATTCTGCGGCGAATTGCCGAGCCCTATGTGCTGGGGGAAGAAACAGCTTACATCAGCGCCAGTATTGGGATCACTTTGTATCCCGATGATTCGACTAGTATTGAAGGCTTACTTAAGCATGCAGATCAGGCTATGTATGCGGCGAAAGATCAAGGCCGCAATCGCTTCAACTATTTCACCCCGTCGATGCAGGAATACGCTAAATACCGCATGCGCTTGATCCAAGATTTACGTCAAGCGGTCGTGAATAAAGAATTTGAACTGCATTATCAACCGATTGTTGCCTTAGCAACGGGGGATGTGACTAAGGCCGAGGCCTTGATCCGTTGGCACCATGCAGAGCGTGGCGCTGTGTCACCTGCCGAGTTTATTCCGGTGGCGGAAGACACTGGGCTGATTGTTGAAATTGGCAATTGGGTGTTTGAGCAAGCCGCGCGTCAAAGTGCGGCATGGCGCCATGAGTTAGGGGTTGAAATCCAAATCAGCGTCAATAAATCCCCAATCCAATTTCGCGATGAAGGCACGCTGCTCAATGATTGGCTGAAGTTGTTGCAAGATCTCAATATCACGGGCGCGGGCGTGTGCGTTGAAATTACCGAAGGCTTGTTATTGGATGCCAGTATGGGCGTGACCGAAAAACTACTGGCCTACCGCGATGCGGGCGTGCAAGTGTCGCTGGACGATTTTGGTACTGGCTACTCGTCACTCGCCTATCTGAAAAAGTTTGATATCGACTATCTTAAAATCGATCAATCTTTTACCCGCCATATTGATACCGATTCAAACGATCAAATTCTCTGTGAGGCGATAATAGTAATGGCCCACAAATTGGGAATGAAGGTGATTGCCGAAGGTGTCGAAACCGAGGCGCAGCGCCAAGTGTTGTTGGCAGCAGGTTGTGACTACGGCCAAGGTTACTTGTTCTCAAGACCTGTGCCTGCCGCTGAATTTACCCAAAAATACCTGCAGGATCCGCCGTTAGTTTCCCGTGTCTAAGAGGATATTCACTACGGGATGATAATTGCCTATAAAAACGCCGCGGATTTTGCTAGACTCCGCGGCCCCGCGTTGGGGCATTGAGTATCACCTCGCATCAAAGTTTTACTACTTAGCTAAAGAGTCCCTATGAAATTTGAAACACTCGGTTTATCTTCTCCTATTTTGAATGCGATAACTGAGTGTGGCTATCAGCAACTCACTCAAGTGCAAGAGAAAGTGATCCCGCTTGCCTTTGAAGGCAAAGACATTATGGCCTGCGCCCAAACGGGTACAGGTAAGACGGCTTCCTTTGCTCTGCCTGTACTTGAAAAGCTGGCGGCTGAGTCTTTAACAAGCGACAGCAATGATAAACCGATTTTACGCGCGTTGGTGATGACTCCAACCCGCGAACTCGCGATTCAAGTCTGCGAAAACATCCAGAAATACAGCCAGTTCCTGCCACTGAAAACCTTAGCGGTTTACGGCGGCGCCAACATGAATCCCCAGCGTAAAGGGGTAGAGCAGGGCGTTGATATTTTGGTGGCAACCCCAGGTCGTTTATTCGATATTATCGGCCAATTCCAGTTAGATTTATCGAGCGTCACTACCTTAGTGATCGACGAAGCCGACCGCATGTTGGACATGGGCTTTGTGCGCGACATTGAAAAAGTGAAACGCTTAATTGCGCCGCAGCATCAAACCATGTTGTTTTCAGCGACCTATAGCGATGCGGTGAAACAACTCGCCGAGAAAATGCTGAATGAACCTCAGTGGGTGAATGTTGCCGATACGACAACGGCATCTACAGTAGTGCAGGAAGTGTATCGCGTTGATAAACGTCGCAAAGCCGAGCTGTTGTCAGAACTCGTTGGCCGCAACAATTGGCGTCAAGTGTTGGTTTTTGCCAGCACGAAAGAAAGCGCCGAGCATTTATTGCAAGAATTAAAGCTTGATGGCATAGCCGCAGGCGTGTTCCATGGTGATAAAACTCAAGGCGCCCGTAATCGGGTGTTAGAAGAGTTTAAAGCCAGTAAATTACGGGTGCTGGTGGCAACCGATGTGGCTGCACGTGGGTTAGACATTCATGCCTTGCCTATGGTGATCAACCTTGAATTACCTTTCCTCGCCGAAGATTATATCCATCGTATTGGTCGTACAGGCCGTGCAGGATTAACCGGCCGCGCGATTTCGTTCGTGTCACCTTCAGACGATGAAATGCTCGCTGAAATTGAAGCCTTGATTGAGCAAAAACTGCCCGTGTCGGTACAACCGGGTTATGAAGAAGGCACGCCTTTACCTGCCCGCTACCGTGATGCGCCAGCGGCACCGATTAAGCCGATTGGAAAGTGGAGCCATAAGGCGCCGCAGGATCGTACTATTGGTCAGTCTCGTCAGGGTAAGTACGCCAAAGGTAAAGCGCAGGACAGCAAAGCAGGTGGCGATAAATCCTCTAGCCGTGCTAAGCCTGCGTCAGGCTCAGGTAAGCCGTTTAATGCGACTAAACCTAAGTCGAATTTGGTGAGCAATAAGTCAGGTTTTGGTTCTCGCACCAATAAGTCAAAATAAGTTAAGTCTAAATAAGTTAAGTTGAAATAAGCTAAGCCCAACAATCAAGGCTAATAAGCGCCAAGCGCCTGTCAGCCTTGCTGTTTAACGTTTGCCTAGTTGGTTAAATAGCCCCGCCATTCTAAAAGCGCATCCTCACCGATGCGCTTTTTGTTGAGCTTCAAAGCCAATACTTCTACACTCGAGCGCCAAGCTTTCTATTCGAGCGAGTTTCCTTATGATTATCAAAGCGATTCCCACCAATATCATCACAGGTTTTTTAGGCGTAGGTAAAACCTCTCTGATTAAACAATTGCTGGCGACTAAACCCGCGGATGAGACTTGGGCTGTGCTGGTCAATGAGTTTGGTGAGATTGGCATTGATGCGGGGTTACTGAACTCCTCCGATAACGGCATACAAATTCGTGAGGTTGCGGGTGGCTGTATGTGCTGCGCCGCGGGCGTGCCGACGCAAGTGGCGATCAATCAGTTGATTGCGAAAGCGAAACCTGACCGCTTACTGATAGAACCGACTGGGCTTGGGCATCCTAATGAAATTATTAAAGTATTGAGTGCGCCCCATTATCAGAATGTGATTTCACTGCGCAGTACTTTATGTTTGGTGGACGCGCGTAAAATCCACGATCCTCGCTATCGCGAACATGCAAACTTCATCCAACAGCTGCAAGTGGCCGATGTGATTATCGCGACAAAGTCAGATTTATATGATGCCGAAAATACCAAGTTACTCTATGAGTTACAGACCTATTTAAGCCATATCGAACGCACTGATATTCCTGTGGTGAGCCACACTAACCAGCAACCTTTACCTAGCGCGCTACTGGATTATTTAAACCAACCAAGGCGCGTGTCACTCAATATGAGCAGTAATGGTGGCATAGTCCCTAAGCTAGGTAATCTTACAACGACTGCTCCTAGCTTGTTCCGCACGGGTGGTTCGCGTTTGAGTGAGCTAAGCCTCTTTGCCGAAGGTGCAATCGAAGTCGCTCTTGAATTCGATGCACGCGGCATAGTGCGCAAGCAGAATCAAGGCGAAGGCTGTTTTAGCTGTGGCTGGGTGTTTGATCCAAGGCAAGAGTTTGATTTCGATAAATTAATGGCGTTTATTCAACGCCACACTCAGTCATCAGACGTCGGGCAAGTATTGCTGAGATTAAAGGCCGTGATGATCACCTCTGAGGGCATCGCCGGATTTAACTGGATTGATCATGAGTTTACTGTGGTTGAACTCGATGACACCTTAGATTCCAGACTTGAGATGATTACAGTGAATGACGTCGATTGGGACGAGATTGAGCTGCAGTTGCTCGCCTGTCTTTGTTAACGATTAACTGCTCACTGACTTTCCCATCGCCCTTTATTACACATGTGAGCATATGTTAGGCGGGTGCTAATAAAGTTGCAGCGGTCGTACATGAAGGAACAGTCGTGCATGATCAGTCGCGCCGGCTTAGTAAGGTAAGGTTACACGATATTCTTGGCCGAGTGTCGTAAAGGTGCCATTTTGGATCATGTCCTCGAAAAAACGGTCAAACCTATGTCTTAAGGGATCAAATTTCGCCTGTTTCGGAAATGCCATAAAACCATCTTGGACATCGATTATCGGCGTGATTGGGGTAATTGCCTTAGGGATTTTGATTTGGGCAAGCACGGCATCGGTATTACGGCTGTTTGTGGCGAGTAAATCTAAATCCCCCCGAGAGAGGCGTTCTATCCCGCTTTTAATATCGACAAATTCATTGATGTTCAATGATTTAGTTTGTTCATTAAACGTCGGGCCATAACTCCAACCCTGCATCTTACCAATCCGTTGACCTTTAATGCTGGCATAGTCGCCATTCCATACTATTTCATTGCCTACACGTGCATAGAACACCATGTTATCGCGGTAAAACGCTTTCGTCGCAAAAGCCAAGTTTGCTTCACGCTCTGGGGTATCGTAGGGACCAATAAGAATATCTGCTTGGCCACGTTCGACCATAGAAATCGCGCGGCGCCAAGGGGTAATTTGATAGTGAATGTTCACACTTTGCTGCTGGGCGAAGCGATTTAAAATATCGACACCTAAGCCGGTATATTCGCCATTAGGCTGTAGTTCGAAAATTTGGCTGAAACTCGCACCCACCGCGAGCAGGTCTTTGGCCTGCGCAGTCAAGCAAAGGCTGCTGAGCGCCAAAAGGACGACTTGTGCAAAGGCTTTGCTGAGTATCATGGCATTCCTTGTGTGGTTTGAATGCGGGAACTTAAGGCACGGTATCTTGTAAAAAGCGGCGATATCGTTAGGACATTCACTGAAGTAAAGGTTAGCAAATTTTACCCTGATTGGGGCGCACGTTAACATTTTAATGTTTTGAGATAAACGCAAGATTATTTTTCATACGCTGAATCGCAAGGGCATTAAGCCGTTGTTCTTCAATTGATACATCATCCTATCCTTCAGACTGTTTAATTAAGCCTAAAGGTGTCAATTTGTATCGCTCGCGGGTGAGGATGAGAAATGTATTTTAGCTTTGCGTTTAAATCAGTTAAGGCCGAGTAAAGGGGATTGCGGTATGCTCTGCCACTAATTGATTGATACGCCAACGCTAGGCGGCCTATTTGAGCGGGATGTTATGAAGCTGCAGGAAATAGATAAAACCTTGTACCGTAAAAACATGAATTTATTCATCGTAATTTTAGTTGTTAGCTTAGTCGTGCTGTCACTGATTTTTGGAGCTGGGTTGATTGCGCTGTTTGGTGCGACGCCTGTGCCGGGTGAGCCTACAGGTAATTTCCATTTGAATCTCTTAGGGGTGATTTTCAGTCTGGGTCTGTGTAGCGCAGTGATTTACAACTTGAAGGATAAACCCTTCTTTAGTGAAATTTATTATGTGTGGCAATTAAAGCAGCTCCATAATCGTATCTATCGCAAGTTGATTAAGATTAAAGCCGCTGCGGCGCAAAATGATGTGAATGCTTTGATTATACTGCTGTTTTATTACACGAGTTTAAGACAAGTGTATGAACTCGATGACAATACGCTGACCTTGCCGGCGCTGACTCAAGATCTCAATCGTTTGAATGCACAAATCGAGAGCTTAGGTTTATTGCTGTCGCCTGAACAATTTACGCCTGATCTGCTGACGCGTCCTTTTTGATACTGACAAGGCAAGATGAGGATCGCTCCTCACCTTGCCATTATCTAGCCCTTATCTTGTCTTTATCGCCCTTACCCCGAATGAGGTTAGCGAGTCCCGCTTAGGCGGCTTGCTGGGCTCTTTGCAGTGTGAGTAACCACTTACCATAGATAAAAATCCCCACTGCTGAGATAGTCCCTATGGCGGCGATGATGTACCACGCCATGCCAATGTTATGGCTGTGGTACAGCAGTTGGGTAAGATCCTGGGCGCTTTCACCTGTGTAGCTCACCAAGGTAGTAAAGGCTTCACCTTGGGGAATGGCGCTAACCTCAGTGCTGTTCATGCCGCGCTCTAGCAACAAATCCCGCGAAAACAATTCCTTCGATGCATAAATTTCATAGAGTTTAGGGCCAAAGTAGCCTTCTAATCCCCAGCCGATCCCTTGGGGTAACATCACAAAGCCCAAGTACATGGCTTTTTTACCTTCGGGCGCTATGTTGCCCATAAACTCATTTTTCTTCGGGCTAATCATCATTTCGCCAATGGAGAACATCGCAATTGCGAGCACGATAAACCAAGCCGCATGGAAGGCGCCGATAAACACAAAGGCCAAAATACTCAGCAAACAACCCATAAACATAGCAGTAGTGATACGGTATTTAGCCGTCAGTGCGGCGACGATAAAGCAGCAGGTCATGATCAGGCCCGCATTAAGGTTGAGCATGCCTTCGGGCATCACCTTAGTGCCTTCGTTATTGAGGCCAAGCCAAAATTGCAGAATGCCGTTACTGGTGCCTTCGCTGCCAAAAAGGGATGTGACGATTACGCTGGTATCGACCCATTCGGAAATATGGATAGGCAACACATCGAATAGGGCATTGAACAGGAACCAAAAGCCTGAAAATACCAACATGTAGTAAATCACAATCGGCTTTTTCAGCTCACGCCAAGCATCACGCCACAGGGCTTCTTGTTTGACTTCACCCGACTTGATTTGTTTATTACGTGCGAGTCGCTCGGCTTTGCCTGGTTCTGTATAGGTCAGTAAAAATAAGAAGTTGAGTGAGATAATCGCGGCGCAGGCGAAAAACACATTGTCCCACGACAATTGGCGCATATGTACGGCCACTAACGGCCCGAGGAAACCGCCAATGTTGACGACTTGGTAAAAAATGCCCCAAGCCATAGAGGTATTATTGCGATTGGTGGACAGCACTAAGGTGCCTTGAATGCCCGGTTTAAATATCCCTGTGCCGATGGCAAGGAGTAATGCGCCAGCAAGGAAACCCCAAAAACTGGGAAAGAATGCCATCACCAGATAGCCAAAAATTTTAATGATGGTGGAGCCAAAGATGGTTTCTTTGTAGCCGACGCGGTCTGAGATTCCACCCGTGAACACGGGCACAAAGGTTTGCATGATCGCCCACAGGGAAATAATAATGCCGTAGTCGCTTAGGCTGATGCCAAGGCCGCCCGCAGACTCAGGCGCTTTAGCGTACAGTCCCGCACTGGCTTTGACGCCGTAGTAAGCGATACGTTCGACTAACTCCATCCCGCCGACCAGCCAAAACACATAACCTAAGCTAGTAATGGAGGCCCACATACCGAGCTGTTTGACTTCGCGCAGGTCGTTGCCTGCATTTGGACTATTCTGACTCATGTCCTTCCCTTATTATTGTTATTGAATTTATTATTAATTAAGCCATTAATTATCAATATCTTAAATTTTTATAGTTAATCATTTCATCTTGCTAAAATACGCGAATAGGCTTGCTTGAGCTGATACTTTACCTAATTCGGCCTTAAACACCAAAAAAGTAGCAAAAAATGATGAGTTAGCCTACATCTGTTATTGGACTGTGCTCGGTTTGTCATTTGACTGAAATTGGACTGTGTAGACTTAAGTCATTGTGATGATTAATCTTTGTGGTTACATCTTCATACTTAACTTGCTTTGAGTTACGGCTGATTTTAGGTACAATCCATTGTCGCATTTTTGTTCACCCGATCATTTTTCTAAATAGATACGACTCTTGCCCCTTTTTTGTGAGAAACGCTAATGACAGCAATAACATCTAATCATGCTCCTGCGGATATGAGCCTGCTCGAGGAGCCGATTGCGAAGCTTTTTTGGCGCTATACCATACCCACCATTGCCTCTATGTTGGTGACGGGCGTCTATGTGACGATTGATGGCATCTTCGTTGGCCACTATTTGGGTGAAACTGGGCTGGCGGGGATGATGTTAGCCTATCCAGTCGGCGCTATTTTGTATGCGATTGGCGCCATGATCGGCATGGGCAGCGCGGCATTAGTGTCGATAAACCTTGGTCAAGGCAATGTGGCTAAGGCCCGTAAATTGCTCGGTAATGCCTTTAGTTTGTGTTTATTGGCGGGAGCCATTTTTGCCCTCATGGGTGGGATATTCTCGCGGGATATTTTGATCGCCCTCGGGGCGCAGGGGGACATTCTCGAAAACGCCAACGAATATCTGTTCTGGTATTTTGCCCTGTGTCATTTCCCCATTATTTCAATGACCTTCACCACACTGCTGCGTAATGATGGTCGGCCATCTATGGTGACTTGGGTGCTGATCTTGGGCGGTGTATTAAACACTTTCTTAGATTGGCTGTTTATTGTGGTCTTCCCCTTTGGTTTAGCGGGCGCAGCGATTGCGACTATGATGTCGCAGGCGGTGACTGGGCTTTTGTGTTTGCAGCACTTTTTCAGTCCTCGCACTCAGCTGAGGATCGACCTTGAGCAGATGAAGCTCAAGCTCGACAATTGCTTGAACATAGCCCGTGTGGGTTTACCCAGCTTTTTGATGAACCTTTATTTGTCGATAGTGTTAACCCTACACAATACAGCTTTTTTGTGGGTGGGCGGCCCCTTACACGTGGCAGCCTATGGCGTAGTCAGTTACACAGAAGCATTTTTCTATTTGATTTTTGAAGGTATTGCCCTCGGCACGCAGCCAATTTATAGCTTTAATGCGGGCGCTGGGCGTTTCGATCGAGTTAAGCAAGCACGTAATATTGCCTTTGGCATGACGCTGCTCACCGCAGCCTTGGGCTTAGCGCTGATTTATTCTCGCCCTGAATGGCTAGTGTATTTGTTTGCTGGCGATAATCAGAACCTAACGCCCGTGGCGATTGAAGGGATGCGCTGGTATTTCTGGGGCTTACCGATGGAAGGCTTAATCTTAGTCGGTGCGAGTTTCTTCCAAGCGATTAATTGCTCGAAACAAGCCTCTATGCTGACCGGCGCGAAACTTATCCTGATCGCGGCGATTATCTACTGCTTCGCTTGGATGTTTGGCGTGATTGGTGTGTGGGTATCGCTCGCAACCTGTAGCACTATTCTGACGATATGGATGTTCTACGCCATGAAGCGAGTCGAGGCGCGGCTGCAATAACTCTGTTTTGTTCCAGTCTTGTCTGTGCCTGCTTTTTTGCGTGCGCTGATGATGAGGGAAGAGGGCAAAAGAAGGCAAAATAAGCGGCCAGACAAGCGGCCAGACAAGCGGCCAGACAAGCGGGAAGAACAGAACCAGAATAGCGGACATAAGTAGTTAGTTTTCCCTGAGTTTCATAATCGATTTTACAATTGATTTCACCATTAATTTCACGATTGTTTTCAGTATCGGGGCGATTCATGGCCCCGATTGCCATTCAACTACTATCTTTCTGCGCCAAACATGACTTAGGGCTAGCGTGGGATGATGGCCTCTGATACATTTCGCTGGTTTAATCTGCTATCAAAAATGACGCCTTCAAGCGGGCGGTTTTTTCGAGGTCATAACCCTCAGAAAACCGGCTAGATTCGCTTTGAAATTTGGGTCAGTTGATCGTCGATATAACTGGGTATTGAGCCGAATGACTCGCTCGTTGATTTTAGTAATTTATGTTTTATGAGGCCCTTATGCGCACCACTGCAGTCATTTCTATGCTGTTGCTTGGCGTGTTAACCACTGTTAATGCCAGTGCCAAAGAGAATGAGTTAGTGTTTGCCAGCGACTTTGAAGGCAATCGTTTATCTCAACCTTGGTCGTGGATCATGGGTTGTCAATTTGAAGGCGCTGAACCCCACAGTGGTGAAAGTGCGCTGTTATGTGCCGAAGGCAATAGCAGCATAGTCAGCAAGTACCCCATTTCTGAAGCGGGTCTATTGGAGTTTTGGGTTAAAACCCAAAATACTCAAACCCAGTATCGAATCAATGTATTAACCTCACCAGTATTAAAGCTCGATGCCCAGTGGCAGCATGTTGCCTTAATCGATATCACTCCGGGTGCGAACGAGTATTTAGCACACAGAGTCTCTATCGACGATCCCAGCCGCCAGTATATTCGCCTCGACATTGAGTCCATTAATGGCCCCATCAGTCTGGATGATTTGAGCTTAGATAAAATTCGCCTCGATATGGCCCTGCAAAAAAATGAGCAGAAAATTATCGGCGGGATTTTAGATAAGCTTAAAGCTGACAAGAATTACGAAGTGCAGTCTGAGTCGTTCCGCACCTTAGGTAAAAACTACGCCGCCCAGCTTGAGAGCCAAAGACAATACCTCGAATACTCGAATGCCATCTATTCCAGTATCACCTTTGTGTTGGCAACCTCTGAGCGCAACAAGATGTCTAACCCTATGGGATATAACACCTTTAGGTCGGTGCTATCCGACACTAAACGTGTGGCATCACCTATCCAGCAGGCACGCTTGGGTTCTATGGTGAAACCCTTTGGCGATTTAGCCACCGCGACCTTAAATGTGGTCAGTGCCGGTGCTTATTCCGCCTTTGCCGAACCTTTTAAATCATTCTTGGCCGCGACCTTCGACCGCTCTAATTATAACAACAGCGACCTGAGTCGTAGTGATAAAAAGTTTGCCGAAGAAAATGGCCTGAAAATTTATCAGCAGGCCGAACGCTTTATGTCTGAAATCGAAAAAGAGCTGCAACAAGTCACAGCACTAGATAATGATTTAGTCAGCATGCAGAAGAACTTAGATACGTTCCGTAAGGATCTCGATAAGCATCTACGCGGCTATTTACAGCATGCCGGCATTGCTCGCACGCCTGAAAACTACAGCCGAGTGATGAGTAAAGACGAGCAGACTCGAGCACTTGTGATTACTGAGGCGAGTGCCAATATCAGCGCCAAAGCCGAAGCTTTATTGGCTTCGAATAGCAATGCTGAACTGGTGCAGTACATGATTAAAACCACTGAGAAGATTGATGAATTTCAAGAATTCAAGGAGCGTTTTAACCAGATCACCTCGGCCATGCTAACCTTCTACGATAAGTTTGAACGTTCGATTGCCACTGAACAAAACCCCTTCACCGACCCAAGCGATCGCGCCGTATGGGAGCAACACGCCCAAAGTGCTCGTAACTATATTCGCCAGTCGAAGGAAGCCTTCACTAAAGCCTTTATGTAACGGATTGTTGTAGAAACATCGACTGAGCTTTTTTCATCGAAATGGCAGCGCAAGTCTTTTTCGCTGCCATTTTTTATATCCGCAATTTACCAAAGCGATCGTTAAATAAGTCTCTATGGGGCGACAGTCCTCGTCTGAAATGCACCTATTTTTAATTAGTTAGAACGTTTTTTGCCTCAAATGAAGTCTCGTTGCTTTTGAACACTCTTATTCAAGCCATTTTAGCCAGAGCAGGTTGTAGGCAAAGTGAAAGTGCATTATGTTTTTGATCTAAAATGGATAGCCATATTTTTGTTTTGGTACAAGGTAATTAATAATCTTTTAACGAGGCGTATATGAATAAAAATTTTTACTCCAAGCTTTCTGATAATTTAAGTGGTTTATTTTTTGTTTCTAAGTTTAAATTGGCAAAAATATTTGTTTCAGAGAGCTCAGATGACGAACTTTTGAAAGGTGTTTTTCTTATCAAAGCTCGCACAGGTATTTTAGTTTGTACTTGGTTTTGCCCGTTGATTCATTTTTCTTACCCTAGTGAACCACTAACGTTTTGGGTTTTTGATGGATGGGAACTTGGAGGAGGACGTAGTGGACTAATTTCATATAATGTAAATTCTGAATTATTATCGCCTAAAAAAGATGAGGATACATTGATAAATGAGGTGGCTGATTATATTACCCAAAGAGTAAAAGACTTTGATGATGTAAAAACACAAAATGATTTTATTAAACTGTTAAGTTTATTTCCATCATCAGTTTCTGGTGTTTATAGTCAGTTGAATTTAGGCCTGTTGCATTACTGTGTTGGTGATAAGTTGCTTGGAGAAAATATAATTAGAAATGCAATAGAATCAAAGGGGGGATATCCATTAATAGAAGGCGATGTGGTTGAGTTTTTATCTTGTCTAGATATGGGGGAAGATAAAACAAATGAATATATAGAAAAAATGAAAATACGTAATAGACAATATCTTGAAAAGTTTGGATTTTATTTGCATAAATAAATTTATCTATGGAAAAAGAATACAGTGACACCCAGCGCTGAATAGCGCAGTTGTTAACCTCCGACTATGCTTGGGTTAAGCATTAAACAAGGAGGTTTGTAGAGGCTGTACATAATTCTGTGTCAGGTTAATTTCACAGATCGATATGGTTTTCTAAGCGCCCCTCAAAATGAGGCCGCGCCCTCGCAGAACTCAGATAAGTGTTGAAGACACTCCCGTCTATCACAAAGGAAGAGGTTTACACTGGCTTACAACACACACCATATCTTAAGTTCGCTCTGCGATGGAGTTCATAGACTTCACAACCTAACAATGGCTCAGTTCTATTAAGAACTGCGCCAAAACGTTCAAAGTAGTCTTCATTAACCTGTTTTGCACTAATAAGTGGTACTTCAATACTGATATCTACACGACCTTTACGTATTAACGCGGGGTCAAGATTATCAGGATGATTTGTGGTCATTATTACAAGGCAGTCATCAAGAGGAATGATTCCGTCTAACGCGTTTAGAACGCCACCTAAAGTGAGTGGTGGGTTATCTGCATTGCTTTCAGCAGTTCGTGATACCGTAGCCTTTACACAGTCACAGTCCTCGATTAACAACATAGCTCCGGGCGGTACCTTTCTAATAGCCTTATGAATAGTGGCATCATTTACAGTCGATAGATTCAATATGTATAGATCGCGATGATACTCAACAGCTAAGGCTCTCGCTATACCCGTCTTACCCGTACCCGTTTTTCCATGTAACAGTATGGTTAGCTTACTTACAACCGATTCCCCCCTACTTGCGAAGTTATCAACTTCCCCCATCAACTCCTGCTTAAATCCTTCATCTAGCACTAATTCACTAAAACCCGATGATTTCAATATGCCATAGCGACACCATTCGGTTTCTTCGAAAATATTAACTTTTGGCTCAGTAGAGATGTCTCCACGAGTATCTTCTAAAAAACTATGTAGTTTATCTTTTGCCCACCATGGTGCACTTACAGTAATAGTATCGTATGCCATAGTACTATCGACCTTAGTACGGGTTGCCAACATAAAACAACCACCGTATTTAAACAGGTGCATACCGTAGCCGATAGATTTAACACTGACACGCCCGTCGTAATTCATACCATAGTCAAAGTACACAGCCTCAGAGATAGAGCGTGAAAAAAACGGAATGGTAGTATTACTGATCAAAAAGGACAGCTTATTGAATATCTCTGTGCGCGCCTGATGGCTATCGTCTATCGTGAGCCGCACAAACAGCAGGCTACTGAGCCCACTTAACAGCTTCGCGGGGACATCTTTTAGTATGTAGCCTACGAGTCCAATTAACGTTAATGTTAATACTCCAACAATGACAGCCGTCAACAAAGGATCACCATTGGTGAGTGCCTTTATTTGTAGTAATACCTCGTTCATTTACTCACCTTTACTATAAATGCCTAATGGACATAGTCGAGAATACAGCCAACCGAGTCGAGGATACGACCAAGGTATCCTCAGTATGTGCGCTATCGCACGAGGTTAAAGCGACTTGATAAAGCTCCCCTTCTTATCACTAACGATTGCCTTAGGTCGTAGCGATATCACACTTTAAATCAACATCTTAATATTAAATTTATATTTATATTTAAGCGCTCACTAACGTGCGCAAATAAATGTCAGAGATGACGCCGTTCATCAAAGAGCTGGATGGGGCGGCCTTGCATCCACGGATTGACTTGCACAACATCCGTGTTTTACTGCCCGTTCGCTATCTGATAGGCAGGACGCCTGAATGTCGTGCAATGCAGGGATGCATGAGAACGACCATGGCTCTCGTTCATAAGCTTGTCGTTCATAAGCTTAGAGGCCCTAGGTTTCTATTCACCGAGTCGGCGAGTGAATGCCATGGCAAGCCTTTAAACTGTTAGTCAATAAACGTTAATTGGTAAGCTGTGTTAGTGGTTTATCAGCCTACAACTCAAATATCATTCAGCGAAGTCTCAATCAGAAAGCCGCTAAGGAAGGCGGCTTTTGTGTTTCGATTATTCCATAACCCTTGAATTTTCTTGGTTACTTGACATCTCGACTTTTATTCGCGGTGCTAGAGCAAATACACGTTCAAGCTGCAGGCGCCGTGGGCACCGACGACGAGGGCTTGTTCGATATCGGCGGTTTTTGATGGACCCGCGATAAACACCCCGAACTCACCTGAGGCTAGCGTGATTTCTTTAGCTGCCTGATGTAGGGTCGGCACAATCTTATTCGCTGGCAGGGCTAAGATCAGGTTTTCACAGATAAAAGGCGTGACTCTGTGGCCTAAATTCTTATTGTTCACCCAAATGGCACCGTTTTCGGCAACGCCAATGTCACCTGGGATCACTGCATAATCTATGTTTTTGAGCTCGTGGGCAGTGGGTGGCATTTCACGGTTTGCCGTGACACCCTCTACAAGGGAGATGACCTGTAACCCTTGGGCGATATGTTCATCGACTTTGGCTTGCAGGGCGACTAAGCCACCTTCTTTATGCAGCGTACCCGCGACCGTGTTGAGGTTAGTCTCGAACTGGCCGACGAGATTTTCGACCCTTGGCGTCACATCTATGCTTGGCATAGGATGATTTGTTAAGGCCGACAGTTTGAGCGCATTGAGAATTTCAAGTTTACTAGACATCTTATAGGCTCCTGTGTTTCTTAAACCAAGCTTCGAAGCTGGAGTTCGGGGCGACGGGCAGTTCACGGTATTTACCCCATGCACCGCTAAAGGGTTTTAACAGACTACCCGGTAGAATGCGCAGCGCGGTTCTCGCCACACTCATAGAGCAGTTCAGCATGGTTTCGCTTGCCATAAATTTACCCACTAATGGCATGTAACTGTTTTTGCCATAGGGGAGTTTTCCAGCTTCAGCCTTAAGGCGTCTGTGGTGGAAAATAATCTTATCGAGCGGCACTTTAGTCGGACAGATATAGGTACAGCTGCCACACAAGGTACAGGCCCAAGCAATCGAGTTAGTGTCATCAATCTTAGCGCCCACTGCGATGCCAATTGGGCCCGGAATGGTGTAGTTGTAGCTGTAACCGCCAGAGCGACGATACACAGGACAGGTATTGAGGCAACCACCACAACGGATACACTTCAATGATTCTGCAAGGATTTTATCCTTGAGCATCTCAGTGCGGCCGTTGTCGACGATAATAATGTGCATCTCACCTTCGGGCTGTGGGCCACGATAAAAGGCGCTGTAAGTCGTAACAGGTTGGCCTGTGGCGTTGCGCGCCAGTGTGCGTAGCAAGACGGCTGCGCTATCGATATTGGGCACCACTTTGTCGATGCCCATTGAATGCAACTGCAGCTTAGGCAGGTTAGCGCCCATGTCGGCGTTGCCTTCGTTGGTGCAAACCACCACGGCGCCTTTATCGGCAATCGCCATGTTCACGCCTGTCATCGCGGCATCGGCGCTAAGGAACTGTTCACGCAGGTGGGCACGGGCGGCGCGGGTTAAATACAAGGGATCGGATCCCCCCGCTTTAGTACCGATTTTCTCATGGAAGAGGTCGCCGACTTCTTCCTTTTTCATATGGATAGCGGGCACCACAATATGCGATGGTGGCATTTTAGCGAGCTGAATAATCCGCTCACCTAAGTCAGTATCTATGACTTCAATGCCGCGCTGTTCTAAGTACGGATTGAGGTGGCATTCCTCGGTCAGCATTGACTTAGACTTCACTAATTTTTTGACATTATGGCGCGATAAAATGTCATGGACGATGCAATTGTGCTCGGCGCCATCTTTGGCCCAATGGACTTGTATGCCGTTGGCGATACAGTTTTGTTCAAAGGTTTCAAGATATTGAGCAAGATGGGTTAGCGTGTGCAGCTTTATTTCTGAGCCTAACTGACGCAGTTGTTCCCACTCTGGGATGCTACCCGCGGCGCGGTCGCGTTTTTCTCTGAGCATCCACAGGGCTTTTGAATGCCAGTCGACACGGGTTTCGTCGCGGCAAAAAATATCGGCTTTATGGGCATGGACCTGTGAGCCTTGAGCCCCGTGATTATGATTGTAAGCCATGGTGAGTCTCCTAGAGCGCGGCGTTCAGCACTTGCGCTATGTGGCGAATTTCAATCGGCAATTGCTGTCTGCGGATCATGCCATCAAGGTGCAATAGGCATGAGGGATCAAAACCCACCACATATTCAGCACCGGTTGCAGCATGGGCTTGGGCCTTGTCTTTGCCCATCTTAGCCGACACTGCGCCTTCATCGACGGCGAAGGTGCCACCAAAGCCGCAGCATTCGTCACGGCGGTCGGGATACACTATGTCTATGCCGGTAATATTGGCGAGCACAGCTTCGACTTTGTTGAATCTTGGCCCCATTTGCTCACTCGGAGTGGCGAGGTTCAACATGCGAATACCATGGCAACTCAGTTGCAGGCTGATTTTGTGCGCGAAGGGCTTGGTAAAGGCGGGGATCGGCGCGATATCGTGTAAAAACTCAGTCAGTTCATAGAGTTTGTTGATCACAGCTTGTGCTTCTGGGCTGCTATCAAACTCGTGGAAGTTTTCTTTGGCGGCCACTAAGCAAGAGGCGGCAGGGCAAACAATAGCGTCGCATTCCACTCCCTTAAAGGCGTTGAGCAATTTAAGGGTGGTGCTGCGCGCTGCATCGAAGCAACCTGAGTTTGTCATCGGCTGGCCACAGCATGTTTGACCCGCGGGTAGAATCACTTGGTGCCCGAGTTTCTCTAATAATTCCAAGGTGGCAATGGCAACCTCTGGCATCATTTGATTGACTAGACACGGGATGAAAAGGGCGATTTTCATTGTGTTTTCTCTTTCTTGTTAGTGAACGACATTGCCTTGCTGTGCGACCCCAATGTCCACACAAATGCTAAGGTAGTTGATCAAATATAGGCCTATCTCTGCGGAATAAGTAGCCCTAATTTAGTAAATGAACGTGTAGATTTTTGCAAAAATGAGAATATTTTAAGCTTATGATTTTAATTGCTTTATTGTGATTTCATTTTGTGATTTAACTACAGGTTGAAGCGTTCCAGCCGATAAATGAGAATAGTTGTCTTCTAAAGAAAAACGGGGCTACTTTGAGCCCCGTTTAGTCAGTGTTTTAGCGGCTGCACTCTTCGAGCAGATAAGCCAAGTGGCGATAGGAAATGCCACTGTGTTGAGTCAAACCGACCTCACACATACGGTTGGCGTAATAGCCTTCCTTGATCTCGACAGGAATGAGCTTTTTGATATTACGCAGTGCGCTGGCGTTGATTTCTGGTTTATACAAGCCTTTTTCACCCGCGTAACCACAGCAGTCAATTCCCGCAGGTTTAAGCACTTGGGCTGAGCACGCATCGGCAATAGCCTGCATCTTAGGCTCAAGTTTCATCTTGCGGGCGCTACAACCTAAGTGCAGTGCTACATTGACTTTTTTGCTGATGTTGAGCTTAGTTAGCAAGTTGTCATGCATAAACTCTACTAAGTCGATAATCTGCACTTTTGGATTACCCGACAAAGTCCGGTAGGTACAAGACAGCGCATCGACGACCACAGGCAGCTTGCCGCCATTGGTCATCTTGCTCACCGCATCGATAAGTTCTTGGCGTTTGGCATCGGCGTTTTTAAAATCGCCCTTAGACTCCCACATTTGGCCGCAGCATAAATCGCGGGTTTTCTCAGGGGTAATCACGTTATAACCCGCGCGTTCCAGTAGCGTGACGACGACTTCTGGCAAAGTGCGGTTATCGGGATCTTTAGGCGTTGGGCCAAAAGTTCTGCCGCCACAGGCTGGGAAATAGACCACAGTTTCTTGGCCTACTTTTGCAGGTGATGGTTTTGGCAGCTTGCCGCCTTTCGGGAAATCAGGATTCCAATACGGCACTTCTTTCGAAATCAGGCGGCCGGTTTTCATCAGCGCACTGGTGATGCCATCGCCGGTGATCTTGTGGATCACGCCGAGCATGTCAAAACCTGAGCTGATCACTTGGTTAACCACACCAAAATGTTTGGCTTGGAAATCTAATACTTTCTGTTCAGTGGTACTGATGTACGGCGTGCGCAGTTTACGCACCAGTTGGCCCATGCTGTTATCCACTGGACACGCAATGGTACAAAGCTGACACGCGGCGCAGGTATCAACCACATCGTATTTAGCGGCGGCGCGCATTTCGGCTGCGGCGGCTTTATCGCCAGACTGCTCTAAGCGCTCGATTTCACGCAAAGTGGCAATACGTTGGCGCGGCGAGAAGTTAAGTGCCGATGTTGGACAGGTTTTTTCGCAGAATCCACATTCGATACACTTATCGACAAAATCATCGACCACAGGGCAGGGCTTAATGTTTTTCACATGCACTGTGCTGTCATCGTTCAAAATTACGCCGGGGTTGAGCATGCCTTCGGGATCGAAAATATGCTTGATGCGTTTCATCAAGGTGTAGGCATCGGCGCCCCATTCCATTTCAACAAAGGGCGCTACCGCGCGTCCCGTGCCGTGCTCGGCTTTCATTGAACCGTCGTACTTGTGGATCACCATTTCGGCGACATCTTGCATAAAACCTTGGAAACGTTCGATATCGGCTTGCGATGCAAAAGTCGGCGTGATGATAAAGTGGAAGTTACCCGCTAATGCATGGCCGTAAATCACCCCTTCTGGATAGCCATGTTTATTGAATAATGCGGTTAAATCCGCTGCCGCTTCGGCTAAATGTTCAACGTTAAAGGCCACGTCTTCGATAATAACTGAGCTGCCCTTTGGACGTTCGCCGCCAATAATTGGGAATAAACCTGAGCGCATTGCCCAGTATTTGCTGTAAACACTGGCATCGCTACTGAAGGTAATGGGGCGTTCAGTTTTAAGGTGTGACAGTTTGGCAATTATATCTTGGGTGTAGCTTTCTAAGGTTTGCGCATCGTTAGCGCGGGATTCAATCAGCAGAATTGCAGCGCCTTCAGGCAATGTGCTCAACCAATCTGGCATGCCTTTTTTGCCAGTCACGGCTTTGATGGATGCCCAGTCGAGTAATTCGGCGGCGGCAACACTGTCACCAATAATCGGCGGAATCGCACTCGCGGCATCCACCATGTTAAAGAATACTGCCATAGCGGAGGCTTTAAATTGAGCTTCATCAACTGTGTGGTAAGTGACTTCTTCCACAAAGGCTAAAGTGCCTTCTGCGCCGACAATCAAGTGGTTAATCAACTCGAAGGGATCTTCGAAATCTACCAGTGAGTTGATGCTGTAACCTGTGGTGTTCTTGATGGAATATTTTTTACGAATGCGCTGGGCGAGGACTTCATTGCTGCGGGTCAGTTTTGCTAACGCAGTCAACGAGTCTAATAATTCGCCATGGGATTGGGTAAAGGCCGCTTTGGATTTGTCGCAGCCTGTGTCTAATTCAGTGCCATCGGCAAACAAGAGTTTGACTGATGCTATGGTTTGATAGCTGTTTTGAGCCGTGCCGCAGCACATGCCTGAAGCGTTGTTGGACACAATACCGCCGACCATGGCCGAGGTTAATGTGGCTGGATCTGGGCCTATCTTTTTATTCAATGGTTTAAGTGCAGCGTTGGCATCGGAGCCTATCACGGCCGCGCCAAGGGTGATCTTGTTGCTGTCTGGGCTGACTTCTATGGTTCTAAAACCATCGTGGCCTAAGATCAGCAATATACCATCGCCAATGGCTTGGCCCGATAAACTTGTGCCAGCAGCGCGAAAGGTAACTGGGACCTTGTGAGCGCGAGCAATGGCTAGGGTGTGTTTTGCCTGCTCGAGATTATCAGCATGAACAACAATTTCTGGCACTATGCGGAAATAACTCGCGTCGGTAGACCAAGCGAAGCGGCGAACAGGATCATTGGATACTGCGGACTCGCCGAGCAGTTTAATTAAGTCTTTATATACAACGTCATAATTAATTGACATAAGGCTACTCTCTTAACGCTAAAAATGACCAAGGCCGCCGCAGCGACCTTAGTTTGCAATGGGCTTAGAAACCACCCCAAAGGGTAGCAATAGTGCCCGCAAGTAATGCATAACCAATGGCGACTGGCATGGTTTTACGGATGATTTCAGACTCTCTACCGGCCATACCGACTACCGTTGCAGCCGCAACCACGTTCATCACACACATCATGTTACCCGCGTTCGCACCTATGCCTTGTAGGGCAAGGACGAGAGCGTGGTTCATGCCGATATTGTCAGCCACACTGTACTGTAGGCCTGAGAACATCATGTTGGAGAAGGTTGCTGAACCCGATAGGAAGGCACCAAAAATACCGACGATAGGCGCCATCCAAGCCCATACTGCGCCCATGGAACCTGCCAACATATCTGCTAATGCGACAGGCATAGAGGCTAAGCCCGCACCATTCACACCTGAGTTTAAGAAGATTTTCACCATAGGCACGGAAGCACCTAATGAAATAATGGTAGGTAACATGGATTTACATGACACACCGACCGTTTGCTTAATCGCAGGGCTTTTCATTTTGAATAGGAAGAAACCTAAGATACACACGGCAACGAAGAAGGCACCAGGCGCATATAAGGTGGCGAAGCTCGCCTTAAGTTCAGTGCCCATTAAGCCTGTCCAGCTGATGTTAAAGCCAGATAACCAGGCTTTTAGCGGTGCAACAGTACGTGACAGCACTAACAGCGCAGCCATGATGATGTAAGGTGTCCAAGCGGCGATTTGGGAAAATTTAGCCGTGGTTTCCACTTTGGCGGTTTCTTGGTTGTCATTTTCGGCAAAATCATTCCAAGCGGCTTTAGGCAGTAAGTAGCCTTTGCGAGCGACTGGGATCACCATTGCCATACCGATTAAAGAACCGATAACCGATGGGAATTCTGGGCCAGCAACATAGTTGATGATCCACGCTGGAACGGTAAATGAAAGACCTGCAAAAATCGCAAATTTCCAAATCGCTAAGCCTTCTTTGAAGGATTTATTGCGACCAAAGAAGCCTGTCAGAATCGATACCATCACTAATGGAATTAACGAACCTGTGATTAAATCGATAGTGATCATGTGCATTGCAATAAACTGCGCAAAGTCAGCATAGGTGCCGCCATGTTCAGCAATTTGCGCCGCAGCCATGCTTACGCCGCCTTGGGTTAAGCCTTGCTCCATACCAAAGAGTACAGGTAGACCAATCGCACCGAAGGACACACAGGCTGAGTCGGCAATCAAAGCAACAACCGCTGCGGCAACTGGTGGCACGCCAAGCAGTACGAGCAGTGGTGCGCCAATCGCGGCGGGTGTACCAAAGCCTGCACTGCCTTCGATAAAGGCACCAAATAACCAACAGATGATGATCACTTGCACACGGGCATCGGCGCTGATGTTAGTGAAACCTGCGCGGATAGTGTCCATCGCACCTGAATATTTCAGGGTATTCAGTAGGAACACAGCACCAAAAATGATGGTTAAAGGTGTGATGGCTGAAAGCAGTCCTTCGAGGACCGATGCCGCCAGTAATGTGGTATCCATTTGCCAAATAAACACAGCGGCGAGCGCAGTGACTAGCATGGAAATGGGCATAGCCTTTGATGCGGGCATTCTGAGTAATACTAGGAATAGCATTACACTGAGCACAGGCGTCAAGCTGGCGAGGAGTTGAAGTATTGTCATGCTTGCCTCTTCATAAAGTGGTCTGTCTTATTATTGATATTAGAATTTTTCATCTGCCTTCATGTCGACTTCCCAGACCGATAAATCAGCAGTTAATACTGCAATGAGTTATGGTCTCGACATTCTGTGTTGTGTACTAGACGCTATTGTGGGCTTGACTAATATGATCTAGATCATCTTGGCTGCTATATGAAATGCTAATTTACAGTGCTGCGGGGTGCTTCTCTCAGGGGATTTTCTTATATGTGACAATGATCACTTAGACTCTTGGATGTATATCTACTTTGGTTATATAAAATTGAGTTTGTTGTTTTTCTGGTTATTAAAAGTAGAGCTATCACTCATATTTATCGTCATTATTGCAATTAACTGATCCATTTATTTCATTAATAGACTCTTAATGATTTTTTAAGACATTTTTAAGGTGTGATTAAGATCACGTAAGGCGACGCCGTAGAATTAGTGAAACTGCACTGAAGTTTGTCAAGTGATTGTTTATATTGATTAAATTTATGATTGATAGGTGTTTTTTAATAGTGATGCAGATCACGCTTTTTAAAATCGAAATTTTATTGTGATGTAAGTCACTTAATTAAAATTACTTTAATTTGAAATTAAATAACCGTTATTTAAGTCACTTTCAGTTTTTTGAACAGCGGGATACTTCTCTTTCTACGAACTCAAAAAGAGCTTCTCGTCTTTAGCCGCCATTTTTATGGGAATATTTACAAAATAAAAAAGAGACGGAATACGTCTCTTTAATAGGGTAATTGGGTAAGTTATAGAAATAGGACCCATTATGGGAAATAGGACAAATATGCGCAGGCTTAAAACAACTTGCTGCCCCAGCCTAATTTTGTTCGCAGCACGTGGAAATAATTGTGACCTTTAGGATGAATTAAACGTAAACGTTCAGAGCTGCGGCGCACTATGATTTCATCGCCCGGTAACACGGCTAAATGCACATGGCCATCACAGCTGACTTCGAGGTTCTCGCCATTTTCGGGTGACACAACCATTTTTATCGTGCTGCAGGCATCGACGACAATCGGGCGACACGACAAAGTGTGCGGGAACATAGGCACTAAAATCAGGGCCTGTAAATTAGGCGTCAGGATAGCGCCGCCAGCGGAGAGGGCATAAGCCGTCGAACCGGTTGGCGTTGACACTATCATGCCGTCGGCACGCTGGCTGTACATGAACTGATCGTCAATATAGACCTCAAACTCAATCATGTGGGCAATTTTACCCGGATGGAGTACGGCTTCGTTGACGGCGGTATTGCTCGCCTTGAGCATACCGTGGCGATAGACTTCGGCTTCGAGTAAGAATCTGTGCTCGGTATCGAACTCACCGTCGAGTACCTTAGCGAGCGCTTCTTCAAAGGCATCGGGCGGCAGGTCGGTTAAGAAGCCTAAATTGCCGCGGTTAACGCCAATCACGCCTAAATCGAAGCGGGCTAATACCCTAGCTGCGCCAAGCATATTACCGTCACCACCGACGACTATGGCTAAGTCGCAGCGCGCGCCAATTTCTAGTAAATCGACCGCCTCGATATTGGGCCCTAACTCGGCAGCAACACGCTCTTCCACTAAGACTTCAAAGCCTTGCATTGTCAGCCAATGATGCAGACGTTTTAAGGTTTGGTTGGTCCCTTGGTGATGAGGTTTGCCGATAAGGCCGATAGTATGAAACTTTGTGGTCATATTTATGCTAGATCTGGCCTTAGGCCTTGAAACGTCAAAATTGATCCCCATAATATGCCCAGAGTATTTCAGAAACAAAGCATTTTTAGCTGGAGTGAAAATGAGCAACGAATCGATTAAAGCAGAACAGGATCTGATCCAAGAGGGTGTAGAGTCTGAAGTATCTACCGCAGAAGCAAGTCTGATCGATGAGCTTACCCAGGCCAATTTCCGTATTGAAGAGCTGGAACAGTTACTCGCTGAAGCTTTGGCGAAAGTTGAAGAGCAGAAGGATTCAGTCATCCGCGCCGCAGCCGAAGTCGATAATATTCGTCGTCGTGCCGCAATGGATGTGGAAAAGGCGAACAAGTTTGCCTTGGAAAAGTTCGCCAATGAACTTTTGCCAGTACTTGATAACATGGAGCGCGCATTGATGGGGACTAACCCAGAAGATGAAGCGACGAAAGCGATTTATCAAGGGGTTGAGTTAACTCAAAAAAGCTTACTCACTGCGGTGGCTAAATTTGGTGTTAAGCAAATTGATCCACAAGGTCAGTCATTTAACCCAGATCAACATCAAGCGATTGGCATGCAGCCAAGTGCTGAGTTCCCTGCGAACACTGTGATGTTGGTGATGCAAAAGGGTTATGAACTGAACAGTCGCTTGCTGCGCCCTGCTATGGTAATGGTGTCACAGGGTGGCCCTAACCAAGAAAGCGCAACGATAGATATCGAAGCTTAAGCTTTATTGGATCAGCCGCTGTTATAACAGACAGCAACAAAAAAGGACTGCAATTGCAGTCCTTTTTTATGGGCGGAATATGTGCAGAATTTGTATTGGTAGGACTTAGCACTTTACCGAGATAAGTAAGTTCTAACTATTACGCCAACTATTGAGCCATTTATTGTGCTAGATAAGCATTGATTTGCGCCAGTATACCTTCGGCATCCAGTTGCAAATCATGGGTGACTTCCTCTGGGGAGCCATGTTTGATAAATTCATCAGGCAAACCAATCTGAAGCACGTCCTTGGGCATTCGCAGCTTTTGAAGCTGTTCAAGTACGCCAGTACCTGCGCCGCCCATGATGGCATTTTCTTCCACAGTGACGAGCACTTCGTGGGTTTGCGCCATCTCTTTGACTAAATCAACATCGAGCGGTTTTACAAAGCGCATATCGACAACCGTTGCATCTAAGCTTTCGGCAGCGGTTAACGCCGATGCTAACAAGGTGCCAAAGTTGAGAATTGCAATGCGCTTGCCCACACGTTTGATCACGCCTTTACCAATCGGTAATGCCGTCATCGCTTCGACTTGCATCGCTCCCGTAGCACTGCCCCTTGGATAACGCACTGCACTTGGACCCGCATCATAGCAATAGCCAGTGTAGAGCATTTGACGACATTCATTTTCGTCCGACGGCGCCATGATCACCATGTTGGGGATGCAACGCATAAAGCTTAAATCGAATGCACCTTGGTGAGTTGGACCATCGGCACCGACAATACCGCCGCGATCGATAGCGAACAATACCGGTAATTGCTGTAGCGCCACATCATGAATAAGTTGATCGTAGGCGCGTTGCAGGAAAGTCGAGTAAATCGCCACCACAGGCTTAAAGCCTTCACAGGCAAAACCTGCGGCTAAAGTCACTGCATGCTGCTCGGCAATCGCCGCATCGAAATATTGTTTCGGGAAACGCTGGGAAAACTCAACCATACCCGAGCCTTCGCGCATCGCAGGAGTAATGGCTAATACTTTCTCATCTTGCTCAGCGATGTCGCACAACCATTTGCCGAAGACTTGGGAAAAGGTCGGTAAACCGGGTTTGGTAGCCGGCTTTTTAAACAGCGACGGGTCAAACTTAGGTACCGCATGCCAACCGATAGGATCTTTTTCAGCAGGTTCATAACCACGACCTTTCTTCGTCATGATGTGCAGCACCTGTGGACCTTTAAGATTGCGCATATTACGCATGGTCTCGACCAGAGCATCAACATCGTGGCCGTCGATAGGACCGATATAGTTGAAACCTAACTCCTCAAATAGCGTGCCTGGAACGACCATGCCCTTGAGGTGTTCCTCAGTGCGTTTGGCCATTTCTTTGATGACGGGCATGCCTTTCAATACTTTCTTGCCGCCTTCGCGCAGCGTAGTGTAGAAACGGCCTGACATCAGTTGGGCTAAATGGTTATTGAGGGCGCCGACATTTTCAGAGATCGACATTTCGTTGTCGTTCAGTACCACGAGCATGTCATTGTGTAAGTCGCCTGCGTGGTTCATGGCTTCAAACACCATACCACCAGTCATGGCGCCATCACCGATCACGGCAACGACTTTACGACCCGCTTGCTCTTTTTCTGCGGCAATCGCCATCGCCAGTGCGGCGCTGATAGACGTGCCTGAATGCCCAACGCTGAAAGTGTCGTATTCACTTTCTTCACGCCATGGGAAAGGATGCAAGCCATCTTTTTGGCGAATGGTGTGCATCTTGTCGCGACGACCCGTGAGAATTTTGTGGGGATAAGCCTGATGGCCCACATCCCAAATCAGCCGATCAAAAGGGGTGTTGTAGACATAGTGCAACGCAACAGTGAGTTCCACTGTGCCGAGCCCAGAGGCAAAATGTCCGCTGGACATGCCAACAGACTTAAGAAGAAACTCGCGCAGTTCGTCGGCTACTTGTGGTAAAAGTGCCTGAGGAAGCTGGCGGAGTTCATTGGGGGTGTTGGCCTGCGCCAACACGGGAAACTGAGAAATGTCCAAACTCATAGCGAGATACTTCGACTCTTATTATATTCTTCGCTCAATGATATAGCGGGCGAAGTCTGCAATTAACTGGCTATTGTATGGCAATTTAGCCAGCGCTGATAGTGCCTCTTGGATCAGTTGTTTGGCGGTGTCTTGTGCACCTTGTAGTCCAAGTAGTTGTGGAAACGTACTCTTATTCGATTCAGTATCAGAGCCTTGCGGCTTACCGAGTTCTTCGGTGGTGGCTACTATGTCAAGGATATCGTCTTGTACTTGGAAGGCGAGTCCGACCGCACGGGCAAAATCCATCATAGCAGCATACTGATCTTTTGGCGCGTTTGCGGCGATTAATGCTAACTCAACGGCGCAACTGATAAGGGCGCCAGTTTTCATATTATGTAGCTGAGTTAATGCTTTAAGATCAATATGTTTATCGGTTGAGGCTAAGTCTATCGCTTGGCCGCCACACATGCCACGATAACCTGAGGCTTTTGCTAATACTCTGACCATAGCGATATGTTGCTCGCTGCTGATCCCAGCTACCGCTTCGGTGACAATTTCAAAGGCTAAGGTCTGCAGTGCATCCCCCGCTAAAATGGCGGTCGCTTCATCAAAGGCGATATGCACAGTGGGCTGACCACGGCGTAGCTCATCATCATCCATGGCGGGTAAATCATCGTGGATCAATGAATAAGCATGGATACATTCAATGGCTGCGGCGCAGGCATCTAATTTTTCGAGCTCGACCCCAAACATGCGTCCGACACTGTATACGAGGAAAGGTCGAATGCGTTTGCCACCCAATAATGCGCCGTAAGTCATGGCGGCTTTTAATTGGGGAGCGGTATCTTCAAGCGTACTAAAACGCTGTTTTAATTGATTATCAACCCGTTGTTGATATTCTTGAATGGCACTGACTAACACGCTTATTCGCCCTCAACGGCATAGGGGGATAGGGGCGCATTTTCATCTTGTTTCAGTAAAATGGCCACTTTTTGTTGGGCTTGTTCGAGTTTTGCTTGGCTATTTCGAACCAGATTGATGCCACGTTCAAATTGTTTTAACGCGTCATCGAGGGAGATATCGCCTTGTTCTAGATCGGCAACAATGCGCTCAAGTTCGCCAAGGGATTCTTCAAAACTGAGATTTTCGGGTTTCTTCGCCACGTTTATGCTTCCTTTGATTTAGCGGACACAAGGTATATCAGGGCGGCTTAAGGGTCAAATTCAGACTAAAGATATTTGCTCAATAGCACGCTTTGTTACTGAAATTTTTTCAGAAAATATAAATTGTCGCTAAACTTGCTTAGTGTGTGTCCGATAACTGACAATAGTATCATCATTTGTATGGTAATTTTTAACTTGATAGACAAGGCTCGCATGTGTGTCGTTGGGATTATCTTACTCAGTGGAACTGCTGAGTGTTATTGCTTACCTAGGGTGAGTATTATGTCGTTTATTACGAAAAGTGAGGAGCCGTTGTGGATTTAGCAACAGTAATTGGAATTGTGGGTGCCTTTGGTTTCATCTTAGGGGCAATGGCCACCAGCGGCGGTTTAATGATTTTCGTTGATGTACCTTCGATTCTTATTGTTTTCGGTGGGTCCTTCTTCGTAGTGATGATGAAGTTCAATCTTAAACAGTTTTTTAGTGCGGTAAAAATCGCCGCTAAAGCGTTTATTTTTAAGATTGATAAGCCAGAAGATTTGATTGAACAGTCCGTGACTATGGCTGATGCCGCCCGTAAAGGCGGTTTTTTAGCTTTAGAAGAAGCGCAAATTACCAACAGTTTCATGCAAAAAGCCGTCGACATGCTTGTTGATGGTCACGATGGTGAAGTGGTGCGCGCTGCCTTAGAAAAGGATATTGCACTGACTGAAGAGCGGCATCGTACTGGGATCGGCATTTTTAGAGCTTTTGGTGACGTAGGCCCGGCAATGGGCATGATAGGTACGCTGGTGGGTCTTGTGGCCATGCTGTCAAACATGTCAGATCCTAAATCCATTGGCCCCTCGATGGCGGTTGCGTTGTTAACGACTTTATATGGCGCTATGGTCGCTAACATGGTTTGTCTTCCTATCGCGGATAAGTTAACGCTTAGGATGGGCGAAGAAATGCTGAACCGTAACTTGATTATGGATGCGGTATTGGCGATTCAAGACGGACAAAACCCACGGGTGATTGAAGGTTTCTTGAAAAATTATCTGGCTGAGAAAAATCGCAAAATAGATACAACGGACGGAGAGTAGCCCATGGCTAAGGCTAAGTGCAACTGTCCACCGGCCGGAGCACCGATGTGGTTGGCGACCTTTGCTGACTTGATGTCGTTGTTGATGTGTTTCTTCGTGTTGTTATTGTCATTTTCCGAAATGGACGTAATGAAGTTTAAGCAGATCGCGGGCTCAATGAAGTATGCCTTTGGTGTGCAAAATAAGGTGGAAGTCAAAGATATCCCGAAGGGGACGTCAGTGATTGCCTTAGAATTTAGACCAGGACGTCCCGATCCTACGCCGATTGAAATTATCAACCAGCAAACCAATGAAATGACGGAACCTGTATTGGATTACCAAGCGGGTGAAGACGACAGTGCGGGCGGCGTGCAGCAGCAAAGTGGTTCCCAGCGTGGCGGCGAAGCCACTGCAACGGCGCAGGAAGTGGCTGATGCGGTTAAGGCCGAAGCGGCTGCGGCGCAGGATAAGATCAATCAAGAAGTGAAGAAGATGGCGCAGGAGCTCAATAAAGAGATCATCGATGGTGCGATCGAAATTGAGTCATTAGGTCAGCAGATTATTATCCGTATCCGTGAAAAGGGCGCATTTGCCTCTGGTTCGGGTTTCCTTCAACCACGATTTAAGCCTGTGGTGCGATCTGTTGGCGAACTGCTAAAAGATGTGCCGGGGATTATTACCGTATCGGGTTACACGGATGATATGCAAATCAGCGATGAGCTTTATAGCTCTAACTGGGATTTATCCAGCAAACGCGCTGTGGCTGTGGCCCACGAGTTAGTACAAGTTAAAGGCTTTGATTCTAAACGGATGAAAGTGGTGGGCATGGCGTCTAATAACCCGATAGTGCCAAACGATTCACCGGAGAATCGTGCCCGTAACCGCAGGGTGGAAATTGCCATTGAGCAAGGTAAAGCCAAGGAATCTGATGAAATTCAGGTTGGCAATTCGCCTTAGGTAAGCTCAATACGCGCTGTATCTAAAGCCGCAATTCTGTTGCGGCTTTTTTTATTGGACTAATGCAGACTTTTCCCTTTTTAGGTCGCTTGGGTATATAATCCCCCGATTACTCTTTTAACCAATTTTGCTGTTTTAAAATTGCCCGCGGAAATCCCATGAAGTTTATTGTAAAGCTGTACCCAGAAATCATGATGAAGAGCAAGCCTGTACGCATGCGCTTCACCAAAATGCTCGAAACCAACATACGTAATGTGCTAAAAAAAGTCGACGAAGACGCTAAAGTTCAACGTCAGTGGGACCGCATTATGGTGATGGTACCAAAGGATAAGCCAGAATTGGCCCAAGCCTTCGGTGAGCGTTTGGCGTGTATTCCTGGTATTGCCCACGTGGTACAAGTGGATGAGTATAGCTTTGAATCTGTGGACGATATTTATCAGCAAGTCTTGCCTGTTTACCGTGACCAACTCGCGGGTAAAACCTTCTGCGTGCGAGTGAAGCGCTCAGGCGATCACGATTTTAATTCTATCGAAGTGGAGCGTTACGTCGGCGGCGGCTTAAATCAGTTTACCGATGCTTTAGGTGTGCGTTTAAAGAATCCCGATATTACCGTTAACCTTGAAATTGACCGCGATAATCTTTACATGGTCACTAAGCGTATTGAAGGCTTAGGCGGTTTCCCGATGGCGACGCAGGAAGATGTGTTGTCTTTGATTTCAGGTGGTTTTGACTCCGGTGTGTCAAGCTATCAGTTTATCAAAAAGGGCGCGCGTACCCATTATTGCTTCTTTAATCTGGGCGGCGCGCAGCACGAAATTGGCGTTAAACAAGTGGCCTACCATTTGTGGAAAACCTACGGCGAATCCCACAAGGTGAAGTTTATCTCTGTGCCTTTTGAGCCTGTGGTCGCTGAGATTTTAGAGCGTATCGATAATGGCCAAATGGGCGTTGTGCTCAAGCGTATGATGATGCGCACCGCGGCGCGTATTGCCGACCGTATGGGCATTCAAGCCTTAGTAACCGGTGAAAGTTTAGGCCAAGTCTCTAGCCAAACGCTGACCAACTTAAACGTGATTGACCGCTGTACTGAGCTGCTGATTTTACGTCCGCTGATTGCCATGGATAAACAAGACATTATCAACGAGAGCCGTAAAATCGGCACCGAAGATTTTGCCAAGTCGATGCCTGAATATTGCGGCGTGATTTCGCAAAAGCCAACGGTTAAAGCGGTATTAGCTAAAGTTGAAGCGGAAGAGAAGAAGTTCTCTGAAGATTTGATCGATCAAATCATCGCCCAGTCTGTCACTATTGATATCAGGGAGATCGCAGAACAAATGGATACTCGGATTACTGAGACTGAAACGGTCGCCAGTATTGATACCAACCAAGTGGTCATTGATATTCGCGCCCCTGAAGAAGAGGAAAGCAAACCGTTGCAAATTGAAGGCATCGAGATTAAACGTATCCCATTCTTCAAGTTAGCGACTCAATTTGCCGATCTCGATAAGCAAAAAACCTATTTGCTGTATTGTGAGCGTGGGGTGATGAGTAAATTGCAGGCATTGTATTTAATCGAGCAAGGCTACACTAACGTCAAAGTGTATCGCCCATAAATCCATGCAAACTTGCCCACTGACATGTCTTGTCAGTGGGAAGTGCCCATAGAGATTGAATACAAAAAAGCCGCATATCAATGCGGCTTTTTCTTTTGGTCTTCGGGGTGAAAACCTAAATTGGTGTTGTCTTATAAGCTGTTAGGCTTAACGACTTGCTGATTTGATGCGACATCATCTGCGGCAATCAATAGCGTGGCTTCTTGCAGCACTTCTTGGTGCATTTTATTCATTGCAGCGGTTAAGTCTGCAGTGATACTGGCTTGTAAGTCGCTAGTATCGATGACGATTTCGTCAACGAGTACATTAGCACTGGCATTTAAGCTGAGTGCTGAAATTATCGCTAACGCAAACGCTGATTTTAAATTAAACATAGTCGCCTCCGGGCTGACAAATTAACGCTGTCAGACATTCCCATCACCAACTTTGAGATTGTCCAACTAGGGTGTTTCATAGATATAAGTGTTTCGTGGATACCGCTGTTTCAATGGCGCAAAATTTAACCAAAATCACTGGCCTTTACAAACGATTAAATGTAACAATACGGATTAGAAAAACTAATTAAAAAACGAGACTGAGATCACTATGTCCAGACGATTACCACCGCTTAATGCGGTTAAAGCATTTGAGGCAGCCGCGCGGCATTTGAGCTTTACGCGCGCAGCAGAAGAATTGTTTGTTACGCAGGCTGCGGTGAGCCATCAAATAAAGGCATTAGAAGATTTCCTCGGATTAAAATTATTTCGCCGAAAGAACCGTTCTTTGCTTTTAACTGAAGAAGGGCAGAGCTACTTCCTCGACATCAAAGACATCTTTATTCAACTCGCCGATGCTACCGACCGATTACTCGCCCGCAGCGCGATTGGTTCGCTGACGGTCAGTATGTCGCCCAGTTTTGCAATTCAATGGTTAGTGCCGCGTTTGGCAAAGTTCAGTGAGAAAAATCCCGATATCGACGTGCGTATTAAAGCCGTCGATACCGAAGCGAGCTCATTAACCGATGATGTGGATGTCGCCATTTATTATGGTCTAGGCAATTGGCCTGGCTTACGTGCCGATAAGCTCAGAAACGAAGTGCTCATTCCTGTGTGTTCGCCCATGTTGCTCAACGGCCCTAAGCCGTTGTCAAAACCGAGCGATTTAAAATATCACACGCTATTACATGATATGAATCGTCATGATTGGCAGGCGTGGTTTAGACAATGTGGGATTAACGATATTAATGTGAACCAAGGCCCAATTTTCAGTCATTCGTCCTTGGTATTGCAGGCGGCGGCCCATGGTCAAGGCGTGGCTTTAGGTTACAGCGTACTGGCGCGTCCCGATATAAAAGCGGGGCGTCTCGTGTGTCCATTCCAAGAAGTCTTGGTCAGTAAAGATGCTTACTACTTGGTTTGCCAGCAGAATCACGCTGAACTTGGTAAGGTCGTCGCGTTTCGCGAATGGATGTTAGATATGTTTGCTGAGGAGTCGCGCAGTGAGTTGTTGCCCGGATAAGCCAAGTTTTGTGTTAGAGGGTGAGCCTGCGAGCACAATGATTTTATTAGCCCACGGCGCGGGCGCTAACATGGGCTCTGAGTTTATGCAGGCCATGTCGGCGGGGCTTGTGGCTAAGGGCTGCCAAGTGATGCGCTTTAATTTTCCCTATATGCAGGCCAATGCCGTCGATGGCAAACGGCGTCCACCGGACCGCGCGCCTAAATTGCTCGCGTGTTTTACACAGATGCTCGATATCGCCCATTCACAACCTAAGGTCGAGCGTGTCGTACTGATGGGTAAATCTATGGGCGGGCGTATGGCGGCGTTATTAGCCTGCGATCCCGCGTTAGCTTCGCGCATCGATAGGGTGATTTGTTTAGGTTATCCCTTTGTGCCACTTAAAGGCGGCGAGCCTAGATTGGAACCTTTGAATGAATGCCAAGTCCCAGTATTAGTCGTACAGGGCGAGCGGGATAAGTTCGGTGGCAAAGAGCAGATCCCAAATTGGCCTTTGAAAGCTGAGATAGGATTGGCTTGGATAACCGACGGCGATCATAGTTTTGTCCCAAGAAAGTCGTCAGGCACCACTGAAGCCGCTAACCTTGCACGTGCCATTGATTTATCTAGCGATTTTATTGGTTAGCTTAATGTTGAGCGAATGAATGTTGAATGAGTTAAGCCCATTCCAGCAGGAGAGTTAAATGCGTAAAGGTCTATTGTTACTCGCCGCCGTGAGCGGATTTTTAGCCGTCGCCTTAGGGGCTTTTGGTGCCCATGGTTTAAAAGCAGTCGCACCACCGGATTTGATTGACGTGTTTAATCTTGGGGTGCAATACCATTTCTACCATACCTTCGCCTTAATCATGGTTGCCTTTTCGGGCCAATGGTTAACCTCACGTTTATTGGACTGGTCAGCATATTTGTTTATTGCAGGCATAGTGTTGTTTTCTGGCTCGTTATACGGACTGGCATTGTTCGGCACTAAGTGGCTTGGCCCTGTTACGCCGATGGGCGGTGGGTGTTTCTTACTCGGCTGGTTATTATTTGCCGCTGCGGTATGGCGCCATAAAGTGATTGACGGTCACGAGTCTTAATCTCGAACGTCAATGTTAGTTACCAGGCTTAGGGCACACCTAAGCCTTTTTTATTTCTCCAATCGCAATTCAAAGTTCCGCAAGTAGGCAAATAGGGCATTTGTGGATTGAAATTGGTATACTGACGCCCAAATCGATAGTCAGCCAATGCTTTGGCTTGGATTTCTCAGGGATCCCCATGAAAAACCTATTTTTATTTTGCCGCGCAGGCTTTGAAAAAGAATGCGCTGCAGAAATCCAACAGCGAGCCGGTGAGCTCAATGTGGGTGGCTTTGTTAAGGCCAACAATAACGACGCCTATGTCGTGTACCAATGTTTTGAAGATGACGCCGCAGATACGTTAGTGAAACAACTGCCTTTAGATTCGCTCATTTTCGCTCGCCAGATGTTTGCTGCCAGCGACTTATTAGTCGACTTGCCTGAAAACGACAGAATTAGCCCAATCGTGGCGGCACTCAGTGAAGTCAGCAAAGCGGGTGAAGTGCGGGTTGAAACGCCAGATACTAACGAAGCGAAAGAGCTATCGGCTTTTTGCCGTAAGTTCACTGTGCCTTTACGCCAGCATTTAAAAAAATCCGGCAGTTTGCTCGCGCAGGAAAATCCAAAACGTCCGATTATCCACGTGTGTTTTATCGGACCCGGCCGTGCCTATGTGGGTTATTCCTACAGCAATAACAGCTCGCCACACTTTATGGGTATTCCACGTCTGAAAATGGCGGCGGATGCTCCGAGTCGTTCTAGCCTGAAACTCGATGAAGCCTTTGGCCAATTCGTGCCTAAGGAAGAGCAAGAAGAGCGTATTCGCAGTGGCATGAACTCAGTGGATTTGGGCGCTTGCCCAGGTGGCTGGACTTATCAACTGGTGCGTCGCGGCATGTTTGTGTCGGCTGTCGATAATGGTCCCATGGATGAGAAACTCATGGAAACGGGCCAAGTGAAGCATTACCGTGAAGACGGTTTCCGTTTCGAACCACAGCGCAAAAATATCTATTGGCTCGTGTGCGACATGGTTGAGAAACCAGCGCGCGTAGCTGAACTGATTGAAGCTTGGGCGATTAACGGTTGGTTTAAGGAAGCGATTTTCAACCTTAAATTACCGATGAAGAGCCGCTATAAAGAAGTCACTGCCATTCTTGAGACCATGCAGACCATTCTTAAAGAGAACGGCGTGACCGATTTTAAAGTGCAGTGTAAGCATCTTTATCACGATCGTGATGAAGTGACTGTGCATTTATGGCTACGTCCTAATACTGCGTGGAATTAATTCCAGTGCTAACCTGCGTTGATCTTGCTGTCGCAATCACGCTAATCGTTAGGCGGCTTTAAAAACTACGCAAGTTTAAAGCTACGCAGTTTTAAAGTCATGCAGGTTTAAAAGCCAGATAACAAAAAGCCCCAAAGGAAACTTCGGGGCTTTTTCGTATTTACTCATTTGAGTTTCAAGCGCTTGCTTCTTTTAAGCTTTTGCTTGAACAAGCGCGTTATAGACTCGCCTTAAACGCGCTCAGCATTGAGATCACAGACGCTCAAGAACCGCTTGAGTGAAGTCAGTCGTGCCGTGAGTGCCGCCTAAATCGCGAGTGGTACGGTCGCCTTCTTCGATCACTGCAGATACCGCTTTACGGATTTGCTCAGCTTTGTCAGCCATACCTAAATATTCCAGCATCTGGATAGAGGCTAAAATTACTGAGGTTGGGTTCGCGAGGTTTTTACCAGCGATATCCGGTGCACTACCGTGAACGGCTTCGAAAATCGCAGCATCACGGCCAATGTTTGCGCCTGGTGCCATACCTAAACCACCGACTAAACCGGCACATAGATCCGATAAAATGTCACCGAACAGGTTGGTCGTTACGATCACATCGAAGTTTTCTGGGTTCATCACTAACTTCATGCACGTTGCATCGACGATCATTTCTTCAGTCTTGATGTCTGGGTAACGTAGGCTCACTTCACGGGCCACTTTCAGGAACAGGCCTGATGTTGACTTCATGATGTTGGCTTTGTGCACGATAGTGACTTTCTTACGGTTTTCTTTGCGAGCTAGTTCGTAGGCAAAAGTGGCGATTTGCTCGGCACCTTGGCGAGTCACGATACTGGTCGCTTCTGCCGTCAAACCATCTTCAGACACTTTTTGGCCATAGCCAGAATACATGCCTTCAGTGTTTTCGCGCACAGTGATGATATCGATATTTTCGTAACGAGCTTGAGTGCCTTTGAAAGAAATCACTGGGCGTACGTTAGCGTACAGGCCGAATTTTTTACGTAAAGTCACGTTGATAGAGGTAAAGCCTTCACCTACTGGCGTCGTCAGTGGACCTTTCAGTGTGATACGGTTTTTTTCGATTAATTCTAAGGTGCGCGGTGGCAGTAACTCGCCTTGCTTTTCGAGTGCAGTCAGGCCGGCATCGGCAAATTCATATTCAAAATCACAGCCCGCTTTATCGAGAATTTTTAAGGCTGAATCAATAATACTTGGGCCAATTCCATCACCTGGAATTACGGTTATCGTTCTTTTTGACATGGAGAAGTCCTTCCACGGTTCGTCGTTACTGCAATTGTCTGCCCCAGCGTTAACTGGATAGCAGGACTATGAATTTGGTATTTTTTCTGCCTATTATTTTAACCATCTTTGGTCAAACTTCACAGGAAATAGTGAGCAATATCACGATTTTTTATGTGGTATAACTTGTAAAAATACTGGGTTCTCACCATGATGGAGAGCCAATGGTTAAAAAAGTCTACTTTAGTCTAACAAATATATAAAAGAGGAAGACATTGAAGTTAATCCCTATCACATCTCTGGTGCTGTTATCCCTTGGAATATTGCCTGCAGTGCAGGCTGAAACCAGCACTAAACCGCTCACCCTCACAGACATCATGCACTTTGAGTCCCTTGAAAAACCGGTTATCGCAGATAAGGGCCAAGTTATCGCGGTCGAGTCTGCGCCCGATCGCGGGGATAGTCACGTCATTGTGAAAAATGTGCTGTCGCAGCAAAGTTATCAAATTGCGGGTGGGTCAGATCCTTTAGTGAGTCACGATGGACGCTTTGTGGCTGTGGTGGTCAAACCGAGTTTGCTCACGCGTGAAACGAGTGACGCCAAGGCGAAGAAAAAACTCAAATCTGACATGGTATTACTCGATACCCAAACGGGCACTCAAACCCGCTTTGAGCGCGTGAAGGAATTTGTGTTCAGTGATGACGGTAAACATTTGGCAATGTGGTTTGAGGCCGATGAAGAGTCTAAAAAAGATGCTGAGCCTAAAGCCATCGAAAAACTCGCTGAAGCCGGCACACAAACTCCTGCGAAAGCCGATAAGCCAAAGGTTGATAAGTTTGACCAAGGCCGCCGTTTTACTTTGCTTAGTTTAGACGGTCAAACTAAGCGCATCGATGTTGAGCAAGTGACAGGTTATGTGTTTGATAAGGCGAGCCATCGACTTGCGTTAGCGGTGAACGATATCGCCAATAAACAGCATCAATTGCAGTTAGTGGATTTACGTACCCACCAAAAAACCGTTGTCTTCGACTCGCCTAGCCAACAGGTTGGTGCGTTAGCGCTGGCTAAAAATAGTCGTTGGCTAGCGTTTACGCAGGGCAAAGATAGCGAGTTACCCTATGGTCGCAGCTATCAGTTATCGTTGGTCGATTTGCAATCGGGTAAAATCAGCAAAACTCCTGAGTCACCTGAGTGGAAACTTAATCGCTACACAAGTTTAAGCTTCTCATTGGATAGCGAACGGCTGTTCTTCGGCCGCGTGCCAGAGGTGAGCCAGCAGCTTAGTTTGCAGAAAATCACCGAAGAAAAAGACCTGTTCGATGCCGATATTGTTACTGGACAGCGCGGGCTTAAGGTGTGGCATGGTAACGACCCACGGATTAAACCTCACGAAATCAAGCAATATGAGGATGAGCAAAAACGCACTTACCTTGCGGTATTGCATTTAGGCTCAAATAACGTGGTGCAGCTTGGCGATAAAACTGTTCCAGATGTGACCATTTCACAACATAAGCGCTTTATGTTGGCGAGTTCAGATTTGCCCTATCGCAAGATGGCGACGTGGGCGGGCTTCTATCAAGACTATTATCTGGTCGACATTAACACTGGCAGTAAGGTGCCTTTTTTGACTCAGCAGCCGAGCGATGCCGAGCCAAGTTTGTCGGGTAACGGCAAGTATGTAGCTTATTATCAGCAAGGTAATGTGTATCTTTATGATATTGCTGAGGCTCATCGCACTAACCTGACAAGATCATTAAAGGTCAGCTTTGCCGATGAAGACCATGACTATCCATCGAGTGCGCCGGGATACGGTTTTGGCCCTTGGCTGAAAGATGACGCTGGGTTCTTGGTTTACGATAAATACGATGTCTGGCAGTTTAATACTGAATCTAAGGCGGGTTTTGCCTTAACCGCAGGTAAAGGGCGCACCCAGAAAATTCAATATCGTCTTGAGGGCTTAGTCGATAATCCCGATGAACCGACTGAGCTTGCCTATAACGCCACTGTGTTACTCCACGGTTATAGCGATAAAACTAAGGCCGATGGCTTCTACCAAGCGACGCTCGGCGCAGCGGGCGTGAAAACGCTGATGCAAGGCGAGTATAAGTTGATTGTGTTAGGACGCAGTAAAGACGCAGACACTATCGTGTTTTCTAAGGAGCGTTTCGACTTATTCCCCGACTTGTATACCGCTAACTATAGCGCCCCGCAAAATGCGCTTAAGCAAACGGATTTAGATAAGCAACGCCAAGCGTTTAACTGGAGCAAAGCCGAGTTAGTTCACTGGACGAATGGCGATGGTAAGCCATTAGATGGCGTGCTGATCAAGCCGACCAATTATCAAGTGGGTCAGCGCGTTCCTGTGTTGGTTTATTACTATCGCTTTATGACGGATAGACTGCACGCCTTCCCGCAGATGAACATTAACCACAGACCTAATTTTGCTTGGTATATCAACAATGGCTATGCGGTGTTCCTGCCTGATATTCGCTTTGAAATTGGTTACCCCGGCGCGAGTTCGGTGCAAGCGCTCACCTCAGGCGTGCAAAAGCTGATTGAGATGGGTATTGCCGATCCCGATGCTATTGGTCTGCAAGGTCATTCTTGGAGTGGTTATCAAACGGCGTTTGCCATCACTCAAACTAAGATGTTTAAGGCGGCGGTCGCGGGTGCGCCGGTATCGAACATGACCAGCGCCTACAGTGGCATTCGCCATGGTACGGGTATTGCGCGTCAGTTCCAGTATGAAACGGGACAGAGCCGTATTGGCGCGAGTTTATTTGCCGCGCCACAAAAGTACATTGAAAACTCACCAGTATTTTACGCTGACCGTATTCAAACGCCTTTGATGATCATGTTTGGTGATAAGGACGATGCGGTGCCTTGGGAACAAGGTGTTGAAATGTACTTGGCCATGCGCCGTGCGGGTAAAGATGTGGTGTTCTTACAATATGAGGATGAGCCGCATCACTTGAAAAAGTACCCGAATAAGCTCGATTACAGCATTCGCATGATGCAGTATTTCGACCATTATCTGAAGGGTAAACCCGCGCCAGAATGGCTCAGCAAAGGCGAAGCCTATGTCGAGTACAAGGCTGATGATGAATAAGTGACTGGTTTAGCTTATTGCTATCGCACTGAGTGACCTAGGTATGCTGTCACTAAGACGTTCAGTTGGTTAATTATGAAAATAAAAACGCCACCGATTAGGTGGCGTTTTTATTTAGTTGTCAGTCGTATTTATTTACTGCTCAATGTCTCGTGGGCGGAAGTGAGCACAGTGTCTGTGCCCGCATCGAGGTATTGCTTATAGGTATCTTGGCCCCAAGCAATCAACTTATCATTTTCAAAAATAAGCGGGGTACATTCCTCTTTGGTCGTCACACCGTCTGATTTCTCATGGTGAGTGCGATAAAAGAGCACCTGTAACTTGGCTTCCTTGACGGCTTTTGCCTCTGAAAAGTCGGCCTTACCGAGCAATTCTTTTACTGAACCGATATTTTGCCCTAAGGTTAAATCGTTTATCTTCTGGCTGTTATAAGCCTGTCTGTCCTCCCAATTCATGTCTTCTGGCGTTGGTTCATAAACCAGTACAACCACAGCGACAAAGGCGACGTAGGCGGCAAAAATACTACCAATAATTACTGAAACTTTTGATTTCATTTATAGTTATTCCTTTACCTCATTAAATGAGTCACTTAAGCACGTCCATAAAATACGCTTTTGTTGCGCTAAGGTAAATGCGTTAATTGCAACTTTGTATTAACAGAAGTTTAGTCTTGATTGATGGTTTTTTCAGGTGGGGAGTCAATCACGCGAAAGTCTTTCAAGTTGATATTGAGTGGCAGGTCTGTTTGTAACTGCGCCAGCTTATAGCTCAGCCTTGCCATCTCTTTGCCTTCAGCGAGCTTCTTCGCTTGCTTAGCGCCTAGGTTAGATAAGGAGGAGAACAAGGTCGGTAAGCTTCTAAAGGTTTTCAATAACTCGGCTGCCGACTTAGGGCCTATGCCCGCAATACCAGGAATTTTATTACCGCTGTCGCCCGCTAATGCCATCAAGTCGAGAAACTGGCTGCGCTCAACACCCAGTTTTTGTTCTAACGCCGCAATATCGAGGTACTGCTGATTAAAGTGATCCCATTGACTGATTTGGCGATGATTAAGCTGACTAAAACCTTTGTCGGTGGACACAATTATGGCTTCACCTTGCGCTTTGGCGGTTTTTATCGCCAGTGTCGCAATCACATCATCGGCCTCCGCGGCGGCATAAATAGAGCCAATGTGCATTGCGGTTAAATGGTCTTGCAGCGCAACTAAACCCTGCGCCAGTGGTTCTGGCATAGGTTTACGGCCTTTTTTGTAATCGGGATAAAGCTGTTTACGCCATGAGATTTCATCACCGTCCCACACGATAGCCACATGGGTAGGGCGATGCACCCGCAGCAGTTTAGTGCACGCCGAACTGACGCGCTCTGTGAGGCTTTGCATATCTGTTTCATCGGGGATCGCCGCGTAGATGCGGCGAACCAAGTTGAGACCATCGATGATTAAAAACTTGTTCATGGGGTGTCGTTGTTTCGCTCTCTATTTCACTATTTGGTAGCAAGGAATATAAGCGCTTCCGGGAAGCTTCATTCTCTGCTGTTGCACAAATGCACTCAAGAGCTTATCCATCATATCCATGAGTTTAGGATCGCCCTTCAATTGGAAGGGACCATCGCGCTCTATGTGCTTGATTGTTTCCGACTTGACGTTACCCGCCACTATACCCGAAAACGCTTTGCGCAGGTTGGCGGCAAGCTCGGCTTTATTGGTTTGGAAGTGCAAATCCAAGTTTGCCATCACCTCGTGGCTCGGGACAAAAGGTAACTGGAATTCAGATTCAATCTTCAGTGCCCACTGATATTGGTAAGCATCACCCGTTGAGCGGCGATAGGCTTTAACCTGCTCCATGCTTTTCTTCATGATACGCGCCACTTCAGTGGGATTATCTATGATGATTTGGTACTTCTTCTGAGCTTCTGGGCCCAAGGTTGAGGCAATAAACTCATCAATCTTAATGAAGTAATCGGCGCTTTCCGTGGGGCCTGTGAGGATCAGCGGGAAAGGGGTTTCTTGATTTTCTTCGTTGAGTAAGATACCCAAGATATAGAGCAACTCTTCCGCCGTGCCAGCACCACCTGGGAAGATAATAATGCCGTGACCTAAACGCACGAAGGCTTCGAGGCGTTTTTCAATATCGGGTAAAATCACCAGTTCATTGACGATTTGATTCGGTGGCTCGGCGGCAATAATACTCGGCTCAGTTAAACCAATATAACGGGCATTTTTAATCCTTTGTTTGGCATGACCTATAGCCGCGCCTTTCATCGGGCCTTCCATCGCGCCAGGACCACAGCCAGTACAAATGTCCAATTCCCTCAGGCCAAGTTGATAACCTACCTCGCGGGTATATTGGTATTCGATGGCATTAATACTGTGCCCGCCCCAACAGACGACGACGTTAGGGTCTTTCATGGGGGCAATCGCCCGCGCGTTACGCAAAATATCAAATACCACATTGGTGATATGGTGGGCGTTGGTCAGATTAATGTGTTTGAGCGAGTCGTATCTGTCGCTGATGTAAAGGATGTCGCGTAAGACTGAGAACAGATGTTCTTGAATGCCGGTGATTATTTGGCCATCGACAAAAGCTTGTTCAGGGGGATTGACCAATTCTAATTTAACACCGCGTTCCCGCTGCAGGACGTGGATGTCGAAATCATGGTATTGCTCGAATAGGGCTTTAGAGTTGTCGGTTTTTAAACCCGCAGCAAGTACTGCTAAGGAGCAGTTGCGGTACAGTTGATATAGTGCGCTTTTGGCACTTTTTTTGAGGCGATCAACTTCAAGTTGCGAAAGCTGATCCATGCTGCCCTTAGGGCTGACTTTTACTATCATTTATCACTCCTTCGTCATGACAGGAGTGATTAGAGGAGACGTATAGTGGGGCTCAATTATACGTCAATCACAACCCTGTCTCTGCTTTCGTGTTTCGCTTTATAGAGTGCTGCATCGGCGCGTTCGAAGGTCTCATGTATGAGCTCACTTCCCATAACTTGCGCAGCCCCTATAGATACTGTAACTGTAATTCTCTGATTTTTAAATTTAAATGGAATATTTTTTACTTTCTCGCGCACTCTGTTTAAAAGTTGAGCGATATCAGCAGGTGCGACATCAGGTAATAACAGGACAAATTCTTCGCCGCCATAACGGGCCACAAATTCGGTATCTCGTAGTGAGTTTTTCAATGCCATTGCAATCACCTGCAAGGTTTTATCACCCGTGCTATGGCCAAAGCTGTCGTTGATGGTTTTGAAGTGGTCAATATCGGCAACCGCCACCCAAAGTGGAGATTTATGCCGTTGATAGTTGCGGTATTCCAAATCCATGCGCTCTTCTAACGCGGCACGGTTAGGCAATTGAGTTAAGCTATCGAGCAAGTTGAGTTTTTGTTGTTCAAACAATCGCTCTTTGTAGGTATTGGCCTCGTTACTTAATTCATTAAGCTCTTTGCGCATTGTTTCCATTGATTTACGCAGTAAGGCCTGTTCTCTTTGCTCTAAGGCTTCTTTACGGGCCAATGCCGAACGAATGGAGTTAAGTTGCTCAGTTAATTGGGCTTTAAGATCGACGACATCTTCGACATCGATAATGATTTCACCGGCGTTATCGACGCGGGTGTTGATCTCACGATTTAACTGGGTCTTGAGTTGGAAGCTGCGTTGATTGTGGTTGTAAGATTCACTGACCACTTCACGCACTGCGGCTAAGGCATCGTTTAGAGCAAACAAAAACTCTTGCGATGCCGATTTCTCGCGGGCGATGTTATCAAGCAATAACGCTAAAATGGTTTGGTAGGCTTCGAGCAAGCTGTCTACTTCAATCTCAGAAGAGAGCACTTCTTTGATCACTAAGACTTGGTCACGCTGATCTTTACGAAACTCGATTTCCGAAATCATCTGCGCCAGCTCATGGGCTAGCTGCCTGTGTTTTGGCAAGACATCGAGTTTTTCAGATTCGTTAAATTGTAGCTGTAATATGGTTTCGTAGAAGCCGATGATTTGCTTAACTTTAGGAATATATTCCCAAACTGTGTGGAAAGGTTTAGCCAGATCTTGTTTGAAGTAATTGACTTCTTTTTTGAGTTTTTCAGGTGCAGAGTTAACGCGTTGGATCTGACGGATCACCTGTGACAAACCCGCACGACTCTCTTCGAGTTGTACCATCACATGGTGATATTGGCCTTTTAACAGGCGCTCGACATCGACTAATTCTGGCAACTCCTCATCGACTCGCTCAAACGTATTTAAGTTATGGCGAAGTTTGGCGAGTTTATTATCTAGCTCAAGATTTTGCCCTTTACAGGCGAGGCTTAAGTGACCAATAAATTGCAGTAATGTCTGTAACTTTGCGTTTCTGTCTTCATTGACTTCATCGAGGGCTAGTTTGGCCGAATGAAGTTTCTGTTGCAGCAAGGCAAGTTGTGAAACGGTAGCGCTCGAATCCTTCATTCTGAGTGTTGTCCTAACTCTGCAAGGCTAAAAAACATGACGATCCAATGTCCAGATTAGCTGTTAACTCATATGATACTAATGTTATAACACTGGGCGTAGAGTGCAAATGCGATTTACCTATGACTCTGTGATTAATTGCTGATATTGATCAAATATTTTCCAGTAATTGCCTATCTTGGTTATTTTCCCAGCAAGGCCAGCGAACATCCTCTTTATTTCCATTGGTATCTAATCTGATTAACCCGCGCTCAATGCCTTTTTCAAGGTGTAAAAATAACGGATTGGCAAATAAGCTTAGAGGGACAAAATCGAGTGCTCTGAGGGCGACAAAATAATCGTTATTGCCCTCTAAACTGCGGGCACAGGCGAGCGCCATCTGCACGGTTTCGAACTTTAATTTCGCGGCCATTTTGATTTCTGATTTCGCTAACAGTGGCAAGTTGGCAAAACCAAGACGGAAATAATGGACGATGTGCTGTTGGTCGAGTTTTTGGCGTATCTGACTGAGCACGTGCGTTGGCTCAACGGCCTGGGTGAAACGCACTGCAAATACCCCTTGGCGTATCACATACACAGGTGCTGCGAGCGCATCGGTTAGATGAGTGGCCAGTTGCGCCGTTACTGCATCACTAAAATATTGGCCATAGTCGAGATCGGTCGTGAGCTGGGCGGGGAAGGCGATAATCCCTAGGGCAGTCGTCGCCGCTTGAGTTTGATTATAGCTTAAGTGCGCTAATAGCGCCGCATAGCCTAAGTTATGGGTGAAGGGCTCCTGTAGGCTCAGTTGGGTTAATGCGGCGTTTATTGCCGAGATTTTGCGGCGATGATGCAACATATACGCAATCACCAGAAGTAAGAGTCCGGCAATCAGGCAGCAGATGAGCAGTAGCGTGTGGGTGCTGTTGCTTTCCTTCACTGTCTCGGCAAGTTTTCCCTGAACCATGTTGAGCTCAAGTTTGAGCTGTTGCTCCGCAAGGGCTGAGGTCGACACTGGTGAGTCTTTCTCTTTCTCTGCAAGGGTGTTACCTAGCTCTATGATACGGGTTTGGGCATCGATGGTTTTGGTTAATTCCCCTAATTTTTGCGACGCCGAGGCAATCAGTGTGAGGGCAGCTTTTTGTTCATTGACGAGTTTTAAGTCGATAGCCAATGCCAATGCGATGTCGGCATGGGTCATCATTAGCGGCCAATCTTGGTTGGTTTGTGCGATTTCGCCAATTAAGAGTTCGTTATAAACCTGATAGTGATGGCTTTGTTTTTCTTTGAATATTTGATTGGCCATCAGTAAATATTTTAGGGCGTTAACATTGTCATTAATATTTGAGTAGGCTTGCCCAAGATTGTGGAAATTAAGGCCTTGGGCAATATAGTTACCGCGTTTGGCATCTAATTGCTGGGCATTAAGGTAGTAATCAATCGCTTTATTCCAATCCCCTTGTTCGCCATACACCATAGCGATTACTGTCATACAGCTTGAAAGATAGGTGTCATTGCCCATTTTTTTAAAACCGGCAGCGGCTTCGTGGGCATTTTTAAGGGCTTCATCCCACTGCTTTAAATCGCGATATACCTTAGAAAGTTGTAATTGCAGATTGGTTTTCATCGCCGGGTAATTAGAACGATTGGAGATCCGAATCGCTTCACTGTAATGCTGCAATGATTTGGTGAGCTGCTGATTAAAATTGTAATAGAACCCCAGTCTTGCTTCAGCCGCCGCGATTAAGTAATCGTTTCTGAGCTTATAAGCAATGTCGCGGTATGTATGGAAGTGCATCAACGCCGGTACTTCTTGGCGGATCAATAAATGTAAGCCGCCTAAGTGCTCATGAATATTGTGCTTAAGAATCAATGCTTCGATGTCATAACTGTCGTTAATGCGGGTGAGCGCTTCATTATATAGGCCAATCGCTTCTTGATATTTCTGTTCGGTACGGCCAAGGTAACGACCATTCAACATGGCGACCATAGCAAGTTCGTAGGGCGATTGCGCCGCAGTAGATAAGAGTTCAATCAAGCTTTTTGCGTCTTGAAAACCGACCTTAGTTTTCACGTTCGGCTCCATATTCAGCCGAGTCAGCAGATACAAAATCTGTTCAAATTCGATTGGGCTGTAGCCTTGTTCTTGGGCTGCACGCTCAAATTGGTCACGGTTTTGGAACGCAAGGGGGAAGGAAATGGATTTGTTGAGCACATCATACATTTGCTGTGGCGATTCTCTTAACTCCACCTCATCAGCTTCGAGATCTCGGCTTTGAACGCTAAAAGGTAGTGACAGCAACAAAGTAAATAAAATAACCGTGAGTTTTTGCATTTGAACTGTGATTCCTCATTCCTTAAGTCAAGGAACTTATTTTGTTAGCTTTTGTTAGCGCCTAATGAGGATGCTACATCGACTTGTTATACTTGGAAAAATCATAAGAAGCATAATAACAGAAGGAAGCAAGAGTGAAACCCAACAGATTATCAATCTTGATATTAAGTGCATTATTTTCTGGCCAAGTATTGGCCGAGGTGAAATATCAAATCGACCTCGTTAAACCCGAGCATCATATCGCTCAAGTGAATGTGACTTTTCCTGAAGTGAAGACCAGCGATTTTACGGTCAATCTGCCAGTGTGGCGTACGGGTAAATATCAAGTATTGCCTTTGGCTGACGGTGTGCGTTTATTTAGCGCTAAAGACAATCAAGGTCATGAACTCCCATGGAAACGTACGGCGAGCGGTGAATGGCAAGTCGCGCTCACGCAGCCAACCAGCGTGACGGTTAGTTATCAGTTGTATGCTAATGAATTAGGCCAAAGGGTTCGCCATATTGATGCGAGCCACGCGTATTTAGATGCCAGCGGCGTGTTCATGTATAGCCCGCAATTTCGCTCTGAGCCTGTATCGGTTCAATTGAACGTTCCTGAAACGTGGCAAAGTTACTCCGGTATGGCTTCTGGCACGCCAGCGCATTCTTTTATCGCACAAAATTACGATGTGTTAATTGATTCCCCTATCGAAACCGGTGTGAGTACTCATAAGCAATTTAGTGCTAATGGCAAAAACTATGAGTTAGTATTTTGGGGTGAAGGTAACTATGACGCCGATAAAGTCGTTAAGGATTTAACGGCATTAAGTGGTCAAGCAAAGGCGATTTGGGATGATTATCCCTTTGATCGTTATGTGTATATGGTGCACGCCACTAGCGGCACCAGTGGCGCGACAGAACATTTAAATTCTACGGTTATCCAATTGCCGCGTTTTAGTTTTCGTGAACGCAAGGATTACCTGCGCTTTATTAGCACTGCATCCCATGAGTTTATCCATACTTGGAACGTAAAGGCTTATCGTCCTGCGGGACTCGTGCCCTACGATTATCAACATGAAAACATGACGGAATTACTGTGGATGGCCGAAGGCTCTACCAGTTATTTCCAAGGTCAGTTACTGCTGCGTGCTGGGGTGATGACGCCTAAAGAGTTCCTCGAAGACTTAGCTAAACGCGTGGAGAAAAACCAGCTTACTCCAGGGCGTGAAACCCAATCAGTCGCCGAGGCGAGTGCTGGAGAGTGGAGCAGTACGGGCGGCGATTATGCGCTTAATCACAGTGTGAATATTTATTCTGAGGGTTACTTAACCTCTTTGGCGTTAGATTTCTCGCTGCTGCAGGATACGAAACTCAAGCATTCATACCGCGATGTGCATCGCCGTTTATATCAAGATCACCGTGTGCCAAAGGGCTATGGGGTTAGTGATGTGCAGCATATCCTAAAGGATTTATCCGGCAAAGATTATGCGCCTTGGTGGCAGGCAAACGTGAATAGCCCGATGAGTTTAGATTTCCCTGAGTTGTTATCGCAGGCTGGGTTAGTTTTGTCCTATGGTAAAGATTCAAAAGCCCAGGCATTTGCCGGCATGACGTTAAGCAGCGTCCATGGCTCTTTAGTGTTAGAGCAAGTGCTGCGTAATGGCCCTGCATGGCAAGCGGGGATTGTTGCGGGGGATGAAGTATTAGCGATTAATGGTCTTAAGGTGACGGCTGCAGGTTTTGATAAGCGCATAAACGACTTTAAGGCTGGCGATAGCATTGAAGTAACATCATTCAGCAACGATAAAATCAAGCAAGTTAAGCTCACCCTTAGTGAACAGCAAAGCGGTAAGCTAGTGTTTAAGGGCGATGCGAAAGCGACTAAACAGCAAAAAGCCTTCTTCAAGGCTTGGTTAGGCATTGATTGGCCGTTTGATAATAAAGGTGGGTTAGTGTCTAAAACCAATGACTAAAGCTAAGGGTATTCGACTTGCGATTAAGCCGAATGCCTTAATCTTAGGCGTTTAGTAGATATAAAAAAGGCGCACCCTCATTTAGAAGTTGCGCCTTTTGTTATTTCAACTCGCTCATCCGAGAAGAATATGAGTGAGTCGCTAATTTAGTTTAGATTTAGTTCAGCTTAAACTTGCGCTTCTTCGAGTCCACCAAGTGCAGCCACGAGCGCATGCATCAAGGCGACTAACTCGCTGCCCATTAAGGCAAAGTCTGCATCTAAACGTGCCATAGGGTCATCAGTGCCGACTTCATCGTTACCTGCTCTAAATTCTTCTGAGAATTTAAGGCGTTTAACGCTGGCATCCGATTGTAATAATAGTGCAATCGATTGGCCGAAATGCAGTGCTAACTTGTGGACTTGCTTGCCTGTTGCGAGGTGAGCTAATACTTCGTCTTCTTTTAAATCCTGCTGCTTGAAACGCACAATACCACCTTCATCCGCTTCGGATTTAAGTTCAGCTTCATCTTGCATTTCAAAAGGTAATGGCGCGCTGCCAAGTTTTAACCATTCGGTTAAATTGGATTCGACTGGCGCTTTAAAGCTCAATGGGATCACTGGCAGACTACCGAGTGCTTTGCGTAGGAGTGCTAACAACTCTTCGGCCTTAGTGGCGCTTGAACTGTCGACAAGGATCATTTCCAGTTCTGGCAATATCAGTGCGTGAGTCTGGCTGCGGCGTGAGAAAGCGCGTGGCAGTAAACTTGTGATGATTTCATCTTTTAGCGCATCTTTTTCTTTTTTCGCCATCTTACGATTTTCTTCATCTTCAATGAGGGCGACTTTTTCTTCTAGGGCTTCTTTGACGACTTGGCCTGGGAGGATTTTCTCTTCTTTAGTCACACAGATCAGATGGCGATTGTCGGCGCTGTGTACCAAAGAACTGCCTTTTTTGCCTAACGCATTTGAGAAACCAAATTTACTGACATCTTGGCTTGAGCACGGGGAGAAAGTGAAATCGGCCAACGCAGTTTCTAGCGCTTCGGTTTCGACGGCAAAAGGTTTATTGAAACGATAAAGAGTAAGATTTTTAAACCACATAAGAGGCGCTCATTGAAAATTAAAGTGGCAGTTTACGGCATAGTTTGGGCGGGGTAAACCTGTGTTCGACAGCTAATTTCTAGTGGCTAATCAGAATTCATTAAACTGTAACATAAGAATTAACTCGGCTGTAGGCCCCATCTTTACTGGGTTTAGCACCAAGCTTAGCGTCAGCTTTTTTACCTTGCGCACTAAACAGTCACAATTGAAATAAAACTGAAACACATTCATTGCACACTTTCGGTCGTTCCAAACCAATAACCAAGACGAACATAACGTCGAAAGGATTAAATGATGAACGTTTTTTGTAAAACTCTACTTGCTTCTGCGCTAGCTTCTGCAACTCTGGCTTCAGCTTATGCCGCTGAGCCACTGACTGTTTATGGTAAGTTGAATGTCACCGCTCAATCAAATGATGAGAAAGGTGATGCTACAACAACTATTCAAAGTAATGCTTCTCGTTTTGGTGTGAAGGGTAATTTCGAACTGTCTAGCTCGCTGGAAGCGTTCTACACAGTTGAATACGAAGTTGATACAGGTGCTGCGACTAGCGACAACTTTAAAGCTCGTAACCAATTTGTTGGCCTAAAAGGCGCATTCGGTTCGTTCTCAGTTGGTCGTAACGACACGCTGTTAAAAATCTCTCAAGGTAACGTTGACCAATTCAACGATTTATCTGGCGACTTAAAAAGCCTGTTCAAAGGCGACAACCGTTTAGGTCAAACTGCGACTTACTTATCTCCATCAATCAGCGGTTTTGTATTCGGTGCGACTTATGCTGCTGAAGGTGATGCTGACCAACAGGGTCAAGATGGTTTCAGCTTAGCCGCTATGTACGGTGACGCTAAACTGAAAAAATCACCTATCTATGCTGCTATAGCTTATGACTCAGATGTGAAAGGTTATGAAATCCTGCGTGCATCGGTTCAAGGTAAAATCGCTAATTTAACTTTAGGCGGTATGTACCAACAACAGGAAGAAACTTATAAAAACGCGCTGCCTGTAACGACCGATAGCGTTAATGGTTACCTGTTCAGTGCCGCTTACGATATCGATGCTGTTACTTTGAAAGCACAATATCAAGACATGGAAGACAAAGGTGATTCATGGTCAGTAGGTGCTGATTATGCACTGGCTAAACCTACTAAAGTCTTCGCTTTCTACACCAATCGTTCGTTAGAAGCGTCTACTGATGATGACAAATATATCGGTGTTGGCTTAGAACACAAATTCTAAATCCAGTATTAAGATTCAATTAAGGAGGCATATTGCCTCCTTTTTTATTGCTATAAACAAACAGTTATATAAACTTATTATGACAAATATTACTACTATATGGCTCAAACGGCGTGCTAATTCATAAATCTGTAATAAAAATGACTAATAATAGCCGTGTTGACATTCACTGACAGAAAATCACTTATGACTGCAAGGATATTGATAGTAGAAGACGAGTTAGCCATCCGCGAGATGCTGACTTTTGTAATGGAACAGCATGGGTTTACGACCTCTGCGGCGGAAGATTTTGATTCGGCCATTGCGCTGCTAAAGGAGCCTTACCCCGATCTGATTTTATTGGATTGGATGTTTCCTGGCGGAAGTGGTATTCAATTGGCGAAACGCTTGAAGCAAGATGAGTTCACGCGTCAAATTCCGATCATCATGTTAACTGCCCGCGGTGAAGAGGAAGATAAAGTCAAAGGTCTCGAAGTCGGCGCCGATGATTACATCACTAAACCTTTCTCCCCTAAAGAACTTGTCGCACGTATTAAGGCCGTATTGCGTCGCAGTGCACCGACTCGTTTAGAAGAAACCATTGATGTGCAGGGCTTAATGCTCGATCCTGTGAGCCACAGGGTGAGCGTAGGTGATACTGTATTAGATATGGGCCCAACCGAATTTCGTTTATTACACTTTTTCATGACCCACCCAGAACGTGTCTACAGCCGCGAACAGCTGCTCGACAATGTGTGGGGAACCAATGTGTATGTTGAAGACAGAACCGTTGACGTGCATATCAGACGCCTTCGTAAAGCCGTTGAAGAGTCTGGTCACGACCGCTTGATCCAAACGGTTCGTGGCGCAGGTTATCGTTTCTCTACACGCATTTAGTGCCGAATAAGTGTTAGGCACAAGTTAGCTTTTAGGCTATCTTGTGCTCCTCTTATTTAGCCTGATGTTTGGGTTTATTTATGTCTGACTCTTATTCAGGGTACCGGTTGTTTACGCGCTTAGCCTTATATCTACTGCTTTGTGCGCTAATAGGTTTATTGGTAGGGAAACTTCTCTGGATACTCTTTATCGGCATGCTAGGGCTGGTTTGCTGGCATTACCGACAATTATCACGGCTTAACTTTTGGTTATGGCGCGATAGGAAACTCACACCGCCGCAGGGCAGTGGGAGTTGGGAAGGGGTGTTTAATGGCATTTATCGCCTTCAAGGGAAAAATCGTCGACGTGTTGGTCAATTAGCCGCATTGTTGGCGCGATTCCGCCAAGGTGCAGAGGCGTTACCCGATGCAGCTGTGGTGCTCGATTCAGAGCATAATATTTTATGGTGCAACAAGTTAGCGCAGCTTATTCTCGGTTTTGTTTGGCCGCAGGATAATGGCCAACGTATTGATAACTTGATCCGCCATCCTGATTTTTCCGCTTATATTAAATCCGCACAATACAAAGAGCCGCTGGAGTTACCTTCGCCAGTATCGGATAGGCGTTTGCTTGAGATCCGTATCATGGCCTACGGTGATAGGCAGCTACTGTTAATTGCGCGGGATATCACTCGTATACGTCAGCTTGAGGGCATGCGTAAAGAGTTTGTCGCGAATGTGTCACATGAGCTGAAAACGCCGCTCACTGTGCTACAGGGTTACCTCGAAATGATGCAAAGCATGGCGGAACCCGATTCGATGAACGTGAAGCCGCTGGCCTTAATGCAGCAGCAGACGCGGCGAATGCAGTCCATGGTCGAACAGCTATTGATATTATCGCGGATTGAAGATGCGGCCGATATCAACCTCGAACATACAGTGAACATGACGCAACTGATGGAGGTGCTGAAGGAAGAAGCTAAAGCGCTGGCACAAGATAGATACGAGTTGAGCTTCTATTGCGAACCAGGGCTTGATTCCCATGGGAATGAATTGCAGCTTCGAAGCGCTTGTTCTAATTTGATTTCTAATGCGATTCGTTACACTGAACCCGGCGGCAAAATCACAGTGCAGTGGCGCAGTATGGCCACGGGAGCCATCTTTAGCGTAACGGATACGGGCGAAGGCATTGCGCCCCAGCACATAGGTCGATTAACTGAACGTTTTTATCGGGTAGACAGTGCGCGTTCAAGGCAAACCGGTGGCAGTGGTTTAGGTCTTGCGATTGTAAAGCATGCACTTAACCATCATCACAGTGAGCTTAAAATCAGCAGTGAATTGGGTAAAGGCAGTACCTTTAGCTTTGTTATTCCGTTGCATCTTATCGAGCGTAAGAAATAAATTGCTTGATTGAAATATTCGCAATTAATAATAAAAACAGGTCACTATGGCCTGTTTTTTATTTCTAGGGCTACTGAGTTCATTATTAATGACAGAAAAAATCGATATAACGCATTGTCATCTAAGTGTCACATTACGGACATAGAATTGTCATTGTAGCGATTGATACTGGCTGCGTCTGAAGAAACTTAAGTTACAAATTAGTTAGCTTACTACTGGAGCACATAATGAAACTGAAAAAGCTTGTCGGCGCGATTACCCTAACAGCCGCTGGTGTATTCTCTGCAACTGCGATGGCATCGATTGATCAATCTCTGCCAACCTATGAAAAAGCAAGTGGCGTGTCAGGCAACTTATCATCTGTAGGTTCAGATACGTTAGCCAACATGATGACACTTTGGGCTGAAGAATTTAAACAAATGTACCCTAACGTCAACATTCAGATCCAAGCGGCAGGTTCTTCTACTGCGCCACCAGCGTTGACTGAAGGCACTTCACAATTCGGCCCAATGAGCCGCAAGATGAAGCCTAACGAAATCGAAGCGTTTGAAAAACATTATGGTTATAAGCCAACTGAAATTCGCGTAGCTATCGATGCTTTAGCTGTATTCGTACACAAAGATAACCCAATCAAAGGTTTAAGCGTTGAACAGGTTGATGGTATTTTCTCTTCTACTCACAAATGTGGTAGCAGCGATATCCAACGTTGGGGTGAGTTGGGTTTAGACGGTAACTGGTCTGCTAAAGACGTACAACTTTACGGTCGTAACTCTGTATCAGGTACTTATGGTTACTTTAAAGAGCACGCACTGTGTAAAGGTGACTTTAAAGCTAACGTGAACGAGCAACCTGGTTCTGCATCTGTTGTGCAATCAGTTTCTCAATCTCTAAACGCGATTGGTTACTCAGGTATTGGCTACAAAACCGCTGGTGTTAAAGCAGTGGCAATTGCTAAAAAAGGTAATGAGTTTATCGAAGCAACGGCAGAAAACGCAGCTAACGGTACTTATCCATTATCACGTTACCTATATGTTTACGTGAACAAGCAACCAAATAAAGACTTAGCACCAATGGAAAAAGAATTTATCCGTTACGTGTTGTCTAAGCAAGGCCAGCAAGTAGTTGAAAAAGATGGTTATGTTACTATTCCGAAAAGTGTTGTAGCCAAAGATTTAGAAAAAGTGGGTATCCGCTTGTAAGTTAAACGGCTTGTGACTCAAGGACCTCCTCGGAGGTCCTTTTTGTTTTTTGGGTTTTATCTGAACTGTGTTGTTTGGTCATTTTGTCTGGTAAATGCCAAATCAAAGACATAAAAAAAGCAACCTAAATAGGTTGCTGTAAATTCCAAATCGGAATCTTGGGACGGTCGCGCTAGAAACCATCTAAAGGAGAATGATGATGAACGAAGAAACTCATTGCAAAGATTCGGTTCATAATATCTGACTCAACATCTTTAAATTAGTTCAGAGAAAGTGCGAAATATTTTAAATAATTTTGCATTTGTTTTTATAAGAAGTGCGAGCCTCTATTTTTTCTCAGTTTCTTCAGTTTGCTCGTCGCTATTGGCGCTGTTGGCCGTCGCAACGGGCAAATCTTGCATCACGAAAGAAAACCGATTGCTGTTCTGCGATCGCCGTCAAAGATGAACTGTTACAAAAAACTCGCCTATAAGGTGCCGATAAGCTGACTTAAAGCTCAGTTACGATTTGCCTCTGAGCAAATGTGCAGTCGATAATAACGACTAGCAATCCGTGATGAGTTATGACAGTGGCAAGTTATGACTGTGTAGTTATAACAGTGGCAAGTCATGAAGCGCTGCACCAAAGCTGCGTGGCATACAACTCATGATTAAGCATTCAAACTTACCCTAACAATTAAGAGCCAGAGCTTAGAGGGCTAGCGCCCAGAGCCCTGAACCCAGAGCCCAGAACTTGAATATCGAGGCGACAGTGTTACAAACAACTAAGAATAAGTTAGCGGATGCAACGACTTGGGATTTAACCCGAGATTACCATTCTTTTGCTAATACCGAACAAGTGCAAGTGAGACATGTCTCTTTGGATTTAGTGGTGGATTTTGACGCGCAGCGTCTTTTCGGTAAAGCGACGCTTTCCTTAGATTACCTTGAGCCCGATGTAACAGAGCTTTGGCTCGATAGCCGCGATCTAACCATACTCGCGGTTACTGCTGTGAATGCTGCAGATAGCGTCAATGCCACTGATACAGTGAGTTTTTTAATAGAAGCGAATGAGGAGCCGCTCGAATTTGTACTGAGTGAAGCCAATTCCATTCTCGGGCAAAAATTATGTATCAGTTTGCCAACGTCACCTTGCAAACAGGTTTGCATTCACTATCAAACCTCTCCAGCCGCCCAAGGATTACAGTGGCTAGCACCTGAGCAAACTGCAGGTAAACAGTTACCTTATCTCTTCAGTCAATCGCAACCGATCAATGCCCGCAGTTGGATCCCACTGCAGGACACGCCTAAGGCGAGAGTGACCTTTGATGCTAAAGTGCAAGTGCCCAAAGGCATGCGAGCAGTGATGAGTGCGATGAATCATCCCGACACACCGCTTAATGGTGTGTTTCACTTTGAGATGGAACGACCTATCCCGACCCATTTAATGGCGCTGGCCGTCGGTGATATTGCCTTTCAAGCGATAGGCCCAAGATGCGGGGTTTATACCGAGCCAAGTATGTTGGTCGCCGCCGCAAAAGAGTTTGAAGATACCGAATATATGCTCGAGGTTGCCGAGTCATTGTTAGGTCCTTATGTGTGGGGCCGTTATGACATGATTATCTTGCCGCCGAGTTTCCCTTTTGGCGGGATGGAAAATCCGCGGTTAGCCTTTTTAACGCCCACACTCATCGCCGGCGATAAAAGCTTAGTGTCAACCGTTGCCCATGAGTTAGCGCATTCGTGGACGGGCAATTTAGTTAGTAATGCAACCTGGCGAGATCTCTGGTTAAACGAAGGTTTCACGACTTACTTTACTAACCGTATCGTGGAAGCGGTTTACGGTAAAGAACAGGCAGAGTTGGAGTGGGTGATAGAGTTTGGTCGCTTAACAGAAGAAATGGCGTCTTTACCTAAGGATAAACAAACCTTGCCCGCCAATGTGCAGCAGGGCGATCCCAACCTTGCCTTTAATCGTTTTACCTATGATAAAGCCTCGATGTTTGTCCATGATCTCGAGCGCAGGCTAGGGCGAGTGGCGTTCGATAAATTTTTACGCAACTATGTGGATCATTTTGCCTTTAAGGCGATTACCACCGAAGTGTTTGTTGAATACGCGCAGCAAACCTTACTGCCATTACACTCAGATAAGATTACCGAAGCCGAGCTGCTAACGTGGATTTATGGCGAAGGTTTGCCCGAGGGATATTGCGGACCAACATCCATGAGTTTAGATAAAGTCGATGATGCGTTGGCGTGTTTTTTACAGGGAACGACCGCGAGTCGATTAAGCGTGAAAGATTGGCGAGTACATCATTGGCAGTATTTTCTGACCCAATTACCGGAAGTCGTCAGCCAAGTACAACTGATGGATCTGGATGAAACATTCCAATTCACCCAATCGACCAATGCGGAAATTGCCTGTGATTGGTTTAGGGTGGCGATTCGCAATCATTACGACCCTGTGTTGCAGGCTTTAAGTGCTTATTTAGTGCGTATTGGACGCGGTAAATTTGTGCGGCCACTTTATGCTGAGCTGCAAATCGCGGGATATCACACTGAATTAAAAGATATCTATACAAAGGCTCGCGCAGGCTATCACCCTTCGATTCAAGTTCAATTAGACAAGTCGCTAATATTATAGACATTTAGGCGATTATAGCGATTTAGGTGCGTATAGAAATTTAGGCAAAAAAAATGGCAACCTAAGGTTGCCACAAGGAAATCAGTGCGGGATACAAGTAGAATTCAGTGCGCTAGCGTGTTTTCTATTGTGTCCCAAAAGGGAGATGATGATGAACGACCAACTAATTAGACTCAATGCGATAAAACAGAAACTGTATCATTTGAGTGAATGAAACTGCGACTTCACATATTTCATTCTCAAGCTGCATTTAATCTTATCCGTTAATCCTTACCTATACTCAGAGTCGCCATTTTTAATTAAGTTCATCGATATCGCAAAAAAATTCCAAAAAGTTTAAAAAAGATTTTCTGAGAGATAGAAAGCAGTTGAAATGTGCTATTACATTTATTGTACATATAAATCATTGGGATAAAAAAAGGCAACCCAATGGTTGCCTAGTGACCTATTCCTAGGTCAAGGGGGCCGCGCTAGAAGCCCCAGGGAGATGATGAACATGAAAAAGACATTCACTGTTCAATACATTTGAGGGGGCTTGTACGGTTAAAGTTCCATAAAAAAGTTAAAATAAATCTAAATTTTTATAAAACGCAAAATTTCAAATAGATAGCGAGTAAATTATTTTAGCAAAGCGGCAATTTTACTTTCTAACGCTTCGGGTTTCGTGGTCGATGCAAATCGTTCAATCGCTTCGCCTTGGCGATTAACTAAAAATTTGGTGAAATTCCATTTGATACCTTGAGTACCTAATACACCGGGAGCAGCTTTCTTAAGGTATTGATAAAGTGTATGAGTATGTTCGCCATTCACTTCTATTTTAGAAAATAGCGGAAACGTCACGCCAAAATTCAATTCACAAAAGGCTTGAATGCCTTGCTCATCGGCTTTTTCTTGGGCGCCAAATTGATTGCAAGGAAAGCCCAAAATCACTAATCCTTGATCTTTATATTCTTGATATAACGCTTCTAATCCCTTGTATTGCGGTGTAAATCCACATTCACTGGCGGTGTTGACGATCAAGAGTACTTTGCCTCGATACTGCTCTAAACTTACTGTGTTGCCTTGAATGTCTGTCGCTGATTGGCTGTATATATTCGTAGTCATGTTCACCTCCATAGGATCTTAGTCAACAGCATAAACCTAAAAATGATTTTCAGCAATATAGTTGTGTGCAATTCATTTTGTGGGTTTGCTAATTTACTTAATTATCAATATAGTTACAGCAATTTTGTAGCTAAAGAAAAGGGCATCTGTGTGACAGAAAATGACGCAGAATACGAAACAAACATGCAAGCGGACGTGGGGCAGGTTGTTCAACAACTCACTGAAGTTGAAGGCGAAGAACAAGCTGAAGTGTTTAGCGAAATTCTGAATGACTCAGAACCTGGAACCATAGCCTTAGCGCTTGAATCCTTGCCCTTGGATGAGCGTTACGAGCGTTGGCAGCAAGTTGAATTTGCTGACCGAGTGACAGTGTTGAGTTTAATGCGTGCCGATCCGCGCATGGGGATCCTCAAACGGATGCCCGACAATGAAGTGGACTTGCTATTTGCTCAGTTAAGCCCAGAAGATTTAATTGAGTGGAGTGATTATCTCCCTGAAAGTTTTACCGATCGCGCCTTGGCTCAGATGGGCGAGCGTCAGCGACAACGATTCGAACTCTACGATCAGTACTCTGAGAATGAAATCGGCCGTTATACCGATCATCAAATGTTGGTGCTCAGTGATAAGGCGAGCGTTGCGCAGGCACAGCGCTTTTTCCGCCGTATTGAACTCGATTGTAACGACAATTTGTTTATCGTTGATGATCAGGATAAGTATCAAGGCACAGTGCGTCGGTATGACATTTTTAAACATAATCCCGATGAATTATTGATTTCACTCTTGTCCGAGGATAGCCGTGCGTTATCCGCTGACACGAGTTTATTGGAAGCGGCCGAAGCGATAGAGCACAGCCGCGAAATCGAATTGCCTGTGATCGATGAGTCTGGAGAGTTAATTGGTCGCGTGACGCTGCGAACTGCGACCGCTTTAGTGCGTGAACATTATGAAGCGCAATTGATGGCGACTGCGGGTATGGATGAGTCCGACGACTTGTTCGCGCCTATTATGAAGGGCGCCCAGCGCCGCGCTGTGTGGCTCGGGATCAATTTACTGACGGCTTTCCTCGCTTCGGCGACGATTGGCTTATTTGAAAATGTGTTATCCCAAGTGGTCGCGTTAGCAGTGTTAATGCCGATTGTGGCTTCTATGGGCGGCATTGCGGGTAGTCAGTCGTTGACGCTGATGATCCGCGGTATGGCCATGGGACAGATTTCAGCGGGTAACTTGTTTTCGTTAATGAAGAACGAACTCGGTATTGGCATAGTTAACGGATTTTTGTGGGCGATAGTTATAGGTTTAGTCGCGGGCTGGTGGTTCGGTGAAGCGACCATAGGCATAGTGATTGGCTGCGCAATTTTGATTAACATGGCCGTGGCAGCAATTGCTGGCGTGGTCGTGCCTATGGTGCTGCAGAAGTTTAATCAAGATGCGGCGCTGTCGGGTTCAGTGATCTTGACCACAGTGACGGATGTGGTGGGCTTCTTTACTTTCTTAGGTATGGCGACCCTCTTGTATCTGTAGTGCATTGGTATATAAACAGTTATATCAATAGTGCTCTGTTAGATTTGTAGTGTGAGAGTGAAAGCGAAGTGGGATATGAGTGCACAGCTAACTGGCGTGCATTTCCCGTATGTTGGCAACATTAACGGTTTAATCTGGATATGAGTGACATTCAGTTTGTAATAAGTGAACAGCCAGAGGAATTAGCGCTGGCGGCACAATTGATTGATGGGCGTGATGATAACGCCCATCCGCTAGATCATCAGGTATTTTTCGATTCTCGTTCGGTGATCTTAGCGAAAACTTTTGAGGGTGAGATAGTCGGTTGCGCTGCGATAAAAGCCGGCAAAGGTACAGTGGGTGAGCTAGGTTATTTGGTGGTGTCGTCCCATTATCGGCGTCAAGGCATCGCCCAAGGTTTAACGCAAAAACGTATCGAAGTGGCGAAGGCTTTAGGGATCTTGATTTTATACGCCACTATTCGCGCCGAGAACACCTCGAGCCAAGCCAATTTGTTGAAGGCTGGCTTTCAGTTTTGGCGTGATTATTTGAGTATCCGCGGCACGGGCAACACTGTGGGTTGGTATTACTTAGCCTTAAGTGCCAATGTCGACGCTGAAGCGATAATGCTGTCTTTAGTGGGTGATCGCATTCAAGCGGTGTAATTGTGCCGTAAGTGAAAAGACTTAGATCTTCAGCTGTTTCGAGTTTGTTTTACATTTGTATATCCCTCGCAAATTATCCCCATTTATACGCAAATAGGCTGATTTTCTTTATTTATTCGGTATGATCCGCGGCTATTACCCACAGTCATTTATTGAGGTGTTTTTATGGCTAAGTTCAGAGTAGCAAGTGTTTTATTATTGAGTGCAGCAGCGCTGCAAGTGAATGCGTCAGAATTTAATCTTGGGTTGAATAACGATGTGGTTTCTACTGAGTTAGAACTGCAATTGAGCAAAGATACTAACGCAGTGTTAGGTTATATCTATGCTGACGAGAGCGGCCATATTGCCCAAGGTGCAATGCACATGACCCATGATGTGGGCGTGCATCACTTTGAAGTTGGCGCTAAGTTAAGCCAGCTTTGGTCTGATTATTCTCCAAATGGTAGCGCCATTTCTGTTGGTGGCCGTTATGCGCTATCTATGGGACCTAATATTTCATTACACGCCGCCGCTTACTACGCACCGTCAGTCTTATCGTTTGGTAATGTTGATGGTCAATATGAGCTCGATTCAAAAGTGCAATACCGCGTAACGCCAAACATGGCGTTTTATGTTGGTTATCGCAAGATTGCCTATGAGTACGATGATGCGCGCGATTTCACTTTCGAAGATGGCGTGTATATTGGCGGTAAATTCCGCTTCTAAAACAAATCGTTTTGATCTCGCTGCGTTAACTTAGCAGTCGATGTAAAGAGCCGGCCGAGGTCAACTTCGCCGGCTTTTCCATTTTGCTTTTAGCTCGCTGTAGCTGGGCAATATGGATGAAAAAATGACTAATCCGATACCGATTAACATCACTAGGCTGAGTTCTTCATCCAGTATCCACCAGCCGAACAAGGCCGCAAAAATCAATCCGGTATATTCTACTGGCGCCATTTGGCTCGCATCGGCACGTCGATAGGCGTGAATGATGAGATAGGTCATGCCAATATAAAATAGTCCCAACGTTAATCCCACCTGTGCTACTGGCAAACTAAAATCCGCGCCTTCGTATAAGGTCGCTGGTATCAGAAATATCATCGCAAAGGCATTAGACCAAAAGAGCATAGAGAAAGGATGTTCATGGGTCGAATAGGCCTTTAAAATCAAACTATTCAATGCCGACGTCATGGCACCGAAAATGGCTAAACCTATATACAGGTTAAACTCTGTTGGTTGGCTGATGAGTAAAATGCCAGTAAAGCCAATGATTCCCGCAACTGAGCGTCGATAGCCGATGCGTTCATGTAAAAATAACGCAGAAAGCACCAGAAGTAACAAAGGTGAGGTATAAATCACGGCGGTTACTGTTGCGAGGGGAAGATGCAAAATGGCGAGCATAAAAATGGCGTTGCCGAGCCCAATCAATAGGGCGCGGGAAAGATGCACTTTATAATAAGGGCTCAGCTTGAGGTTACCCTGTAAGCGCCATACGAAAGGCAGCACTAGCAAGGTGGCAAAGAGTTGTCTGTAGAGCACCAGTTGGAACACGGGTACATCATTTTCAAGCAACTTCACTAACAGGTTGCCACTGGCAATCAGTAATTGTGCGGCTAAAATCATCAATAGAGGCAGCATAGGAACCCAGCAAAAAATAAGTCAGTATTAAGTTGTATTTTTGATTTCAGACCACGGTTTGGATTTTGAGACTAAAATACCTCCATACGACATGGGATATTCGACTAATTTAGCCTAATTGATTGTAAAAAACTAAATGTAGCCATAAAGTTAACCTACAATTCCAACTATCGACTAAGATTGACAGCATTAGCATTTACTTCATAGCTGTTTAAATGATCTATGGCCCTTTAACTTAATAAGCCGATGAACAAACTTAAACAAACCCTATTTTGGTGTTTTTTACTTTTTATATGGACATTAAGTCCCTCTGTATTAAGCGCTGAAATTGCGTTCGATTCGCCGTATTTGTTCCATGCTCAAGCGGATCAACAGCCCCCGAAACAGTTTGATGCTGTGCCCAATTGGATGGGCCAACTCGATGAAGCTAATTCTGTGAGTTTAACTGGCGGTGACTATTGGATGATCACGCCTGTGATGGTCAATCAGCGTCAGTCGAATTGGGTAGTGGATGCGAGTAATTCAATTATCGAATCTGTTGATTACTGGATACTCGGTAGTGATGGCAGTACACAACATGCCCACAGCGGTTACACCGCCCCCTACGAATTTTTATTCGATTATGGCCGTAAGGTTACCTTAAATATGGGTACGGATTATTGGCTGTTAGTTAAGCTGAGTAGCCGTTATTATTCATCGCCTCCCGAGATTGCCCTACAAAGCGTGACGGATCATCAGTTGATGTCTGATCGCCTCGCCATGGCCGTGCTGCTGTGCCTAGGCGGCTTATTATTTATCGCCTTATATAATATTCTGATTTATATCTCTATTCTCGATAAAGCTTTTCTTTATTATGGCCTTTACGTCTTCGCGTATTTTGGTGGCTGGGCACTGACCTTCCATTTGCCAGCGCACTTGTTTAATTTCCATTATCTTGAGTTGCATCATCTGTTTTTCATCAGTTTGCCCATTTTTAATATCATGTTTTACAAGCACTTCTTGCAGTTACCTAGCTACTCACCGCGATTGTGGCGCCTTAGTCAGTATTTAATGTTTGCTTGTATTGTGGCTTTGCCGACCAGTATTTGGTTGTTGTCCTATACGGCGATTATTGCCTCTGTGCTAATTATGCTGTGGATTGCCCTAGCGATTACCTGCGGTAATGTATGCTTGATGAAAGGCTTTGCTCCTGCGCGTTATTTTATTCTCGCCTTTACTTGTTTACTCTTGCCTGCGGTAATTATTTTACCCGGTAATATGGGGCTAACCCCTGATTTCATTGAACATGCTGAGCTGGCGACGCTGATGGGTGGCACGGCCGATGCGTTACTGCTATCCCTGGCGTTAGCCAATAAGCTCAAGTTACTGGCGGAGGAACGTAAGGCGCATATTGAAGAGTTAGCGATTGCATGGGAAAAGGCACGTTTAGATGGTTTGACCCGAGTAGGTAATCGCTATGCCTTTGATGAGTATATGAATTCGCAACTAGGCTTCGCCGATAAAGTAGTGCAGCCAATGGCGTTAGCGCTATTGAATATTGATAGTCTGAAAAGTGTTAACGAAACGCTCGGCCATCAAGAGGGCGATAGGCTATTGCAAATGATAGTGAAATTATTGCAAGCAACGGATCTCGCGCATTTAAAGCTTTATCGTATTAGTGGTGATGAGTTTGTAGTTGTGACACCTTCTGTGGGTATCCCACTATTACTGAGTACATTGAATGGGTTAGGTGAACAATTAGCTAGCCAAGGCTTTAAGGATTGTCAGTGTAGTTTTGGGCTCTCGTTAAACTCTGAGGTGGCCGATCCCCATGAATGGCTGCGTTCTGCTGATACTCATTTGTACCAATCGCGAATGGATAAGCGTCGCCAAGAGTATGCCGATACCCGTGGTGTCGATGTGAGACTGCATTTAAGCTAGCCAATTCAGTATTCAATAAAATCATTTTCATGGGATGCTAGAACAAAACTAGACAACATAGAAAGGCGCAGATAAATTCTGCGCCTTATTGTTTTTACCTTAAGTATAAAATTGCTTATTTAAGCTATAAATATCAGTATTCTAGCTATCAACTTATTCAAGCAGCTTTATTTGAGTGACGGTTGATATCACTTGTCCATGGCGTAAGCGGGTTTGCAGGCTATCACCGATTGTCAGTTTATCGGCAGAGTCGACCACTTGATTGTGGATGTCAGTGGTGATGCTGTAACCACGGCTCAATGTCGCAAGCGGACTGACGGTTTCAAGCTGATGGGCCGCGTATTTTATCCGTTGCTCACTTTGGCTGAGCTTGTCCTGCAATGCATCCTGTAAGCGGCTCGCAAGATAACTTAGGCGGTTCCCCTCAATGGTGAGCTTATGCTTGGGAGATTGCTGTTCAAGGCGACTTGCGAGCAACTGCTGACGACGGCTGAGCAGGTGTAAGCGATTCGACAGTGCCGACTCCAGCCTTAATTGCATCTCATCGAAACTTTGTTCGAACTGCTGCAAGGTTCGTTTGGGATCTTGGCGTTGCAGTCTGTGCTCAAGCAAACTGAGCCGTCTTTCTTGCTTAAGTTGATAATGTTTCGCACTTTGTTGCAGGCGAGATAAAGCTGTTGCGAGTTTTTGCGCCTTATTGTCGCTATCTTGGGATAACAACTCGGCACCTGCAGATGGTGTTGGGGCGCGAATATCGGCAACGTAATCACTGATGGTGGTGTCGACTTCGTGGCCTACGGCGCTAACCACGGGCAGGGCGCTGTTATAAATTGTGTGGGCGAGGGCTTCGCTGTTAAAACACCACAAATCTTCAAGCGAACCGCCACCACGGGTGAGCAATAATACGTCGACCTCTAAACGTTGGTTGGCGATATTGATTGCCTGACAAATACTCTGTGCCGCGGTTTCACCTTGAACTTGAGTCGGATAGATAATGACTTCGATTGAAGGGTCGCGCCTTGCGAGTACGTGTAAGACGTCGCGAATTGCTGCGCCGGTTGGTGAAGTGATAACGCCAATGCGTTGGATGTTTTTTGGCAGCAATCTTTTGGTATCGGCGGCAAATAACCCTTCGGCGGCGAGCTTCATTTTGAGTGCATCGAACTGCTGGGCGAGTAGTCCATCCCCTGCGGGCAGCATGGACTCAATTAATAATTGATAGTCGCCCCTGGGTTCATACACGCTGATCGCGCCTTTGACTAACACTTGCTGACCATTGATGGGCTTAAAGCTGACCGTTTGGTTACGGCCTTTAAACATGGCACAACGGATCTGGGAAGAGTGGTCTTTTAAGGTGAGATACCAATGACCTGAGCTGGGGGAGGAAAAGTTGGATATTTCACCATTTAGCCAAATTTTACCCAGTTGTCCCTCGAGAATTTGTCTGACTTCACCATTGAGTCGCGAGACAGTATAAATATTGTTTTTGGCGCCTTGCATCGAATTACTCAATTAAATGGGGATATTTGCTATTTTCCATTTACCAGTGCCGATATGCAAGGTATAATCCCGCCGCAATATTTCACCTCTAAATCCTACTCAACTGGGGAGATGTTGCATATGCTACGTTTAATTAAAGAAGCGCTTACTTTTGACGATGTGTTGCTTGTTCCTGCGCATTCGACTGTACTCCCAAATACCGCCATTCTTAAAACTCGCCTGACCAATACCATTGAATTGAATATCCCACTTGTGTCTGCCGCTATGGACACAGTTACCGAAGCTCGTCTTGCGATCGCTATGGCGCAGGAAGGCGGTTTAGGTTTTATTCATAAAAACATGAGCATTGAAAAACAAGCCGAAGAAGTGCGTAAAGTAAAAATTTACGAAGCGGGCGTGGTTCAACAACCTGTGACTGTGACGCCATCTACGACCTTAGCCGATCTGAAAGTATTGACACTGAAGAATGGTTTTGCTGGTTATCCCGTGGTTAACGAAGCAAACGAGTTGGTTGGTATCATTACTGGCCGTGACGTACGTTTCGTTACAGATTGGAGCAAAACGGTAGAAGAAGTGATGACGCCTAAAGCGCGTTTAGTCACAGTTGCCGAAGGCACTAAATTAGATGAAGTGCAAAAATTGATGCACTCACACCGTATCGAAAAAGTCCTTGTTGTCGATGATAACTTTAAACTGAAAGGTTTGATCACAGTTAAAGACTTCGAGAAAGCCGAACGTAAACCTAACGCCTGTAAAGATGAGTTAGGTCGTCTACGTGTTGGCGCCGCCGTTGGCGCGGGTGCTGGTAACGAAGAGCGCGTTGATGCACTCGTTAAAGCTGGCGTTGACGTATTACTTATCGATTCTTCCCACGGCCATTCTGAAGGCGTTTTGCAACGCATTCGTGAAACGCGTGCTAAACACCCAACATTGCAAATTATTGGTGGTAACGTAGCTACGGCTGAAGGTGCATTAGCACTGGTTGAAGCTGGCGTTAACGCAGTTAAAGTGGGTATTGGCCCTGGCTCAATTTGTACGACGCGTATTGTAACCGGTGTTGGTGTGCCACAAATCACAGCAGTTTCAGATGCAGCCGCAGCCGTAAAAGGCTTAGGTATTCCTGTTATTGCCGACGGTGGCGTACGTTTCTCTGGCGACTTAGCTAAAGCATTAGCGGCCGGTGCATCTTGCATCATGGCAGGTTCAATGTTTGCAGGTACCGATGAAGCGCCGGGCGAAACTGAACTTTATCAAGGCCGTGCGTATAAATCTTATCGCGGCATGGGTTCATTAGGCGCTATGTCTCAAGGTTCGTCTGACCGTTATTTCCAATCTGACAATGCTGCCGACAAACTCGTGCCAGAAGGCATTGAAGGTCGCGTACCTTACAAAGGTAAGTTGAAGGAAATCATCCATCAACATATGGGTGGCCTGCGTTCATGCATGGGCTTAACCGGTTGTGCCACCATTCAAGAACTGAATGAAAAAGCCCAATTTGTGAAAGTAACTTCAGCTGGCATGGGTGAGTCCCACGTGCACGATGTGACTATCACTAAAGAAGCGCCGAACTACCGTTCAGGTTCTTAATCGTTTGATAAAAGGGGCGGCGATAAGCCGCCTCTTTGTAAAGCGTGCGATCCAATACTCAAGGCTGGCTATCGCCGCGTTGAGCAATGTTAAAACAATAGATGAGATAAAGGTTACCCATGAGCGATATTCATGAGCACAAGATACTGATCCTCGATTTTGGATCTCAGTACACTCAACTGATTGCCCGTCGTATCCGTGAAATCGGTGTGTACTGTGAATTATGGGCTTGGGATGTAACAGAAGCCCAAATCCGCGAATTTGCCCCGAACGGTATTATTCTTGCTGGCGGACCTGAAAGTGTCACGGCTGAAAACTCGCCGCGTGCGCCTGAATACGTCTTTACCGCAGGCGTGCCTGTACTGGGCATTTGCTACGGTATGCAAACCATGTCTGAGCAGCTGGGCGGTAAAGTTATCCAAGGTGTGGGCGAAGGTGAATTCGGTTACGCTCAAATTGAAATGCTAACAGATTCGTTGCTATTCAAAGGCATCGAAGATGCGGTTAGCAGCGAAGGTAAACCCTTACTCGACGTATGGATGAGCCACGGCGATAAAGTGTCGGCCATTCCTGAAGGGTTTGTGGCGGTCGCTAAAACGGATACTTGTCCCTTTGCCGCTATGGCAAATGAAGCCAAACAATTCTATGGCGTACAGTTCCACCCAGAAGTGACCCACACTCGCCAAGGTATGCGCATGTTATCGCACTTTGCCTTAGACATTTGTGGCTGTGCGGCGAACTGGAAACCTTCTTCTATCATCGAAGATGCAATTGAGCGCTTGAAGAAGCAAATTGGTGATGATGAAGTGATTTTAGGCTTGTCGGGCGGTGTCGATTCTTCGGTTGTAGCTATGTTGCTGCACCGCGCTATCGGCAAAAAACTGACCTGCGTATTCGTTGATAACGGTTTATTGCGTTTGAACGAAGCCGAGCAAGTGATGGAAATGTTTGGCGATCATTTCGGCCTGAATATCATTCATGTTGATGCGGAAAATCGCTTCCTCGATGCGATGAAAGGCGAAGCCGATCCAGAAGCTAAGCGCAAGATCATCGGCCGTGTATTTGTGGAAATTTTCGATGAAGAATCGAAAAAATGCGCTAATGCAAAATGGTTAGCGCAAGGCACGATTTATCCAGACGTGATTGAATCTGCTGGCAGCGCCACAGGTAAAGCACATGTGATCAAGTCGCACCATAACGTTGGCGGTTTGCCAGACCATATGGAACTGGGTTTAGTTGAGCCACTGCGCGAACTGTTCAAAGATGAAGTGCGCAAAATTGGTCTTGAGTTAGGTCTGCCATACAACATGCTTTATCGTCACCCGTTCCCAGGACCAGGTCTTGGAGTGCGTGTATTAGGTGAAGTGAAAAAAGAATACTGTGACTTGCTGCGCCGCGCCGATGCAATCTTTATCGAAGAACTGCATAAAGCCGATCTGTACAATAAAGTCAGCCAAGCCTTTACCGTGTTCTTACCTGTACGCTCAGTTGGCGTGATGGGCGATGGCCGTAAATATGATTGGGTTGTGTCACTGCGCGCCGTTGAAACCGTTGATTTTATGACGGCCCATTGGGCACATCTGCCGTATGATTTCTTAGGTCGCGTATCAAACCGCATCATTAACGAAGTCGATGGCATTTCCCGCGTGGTTTACGATATCTCTGGCAAGCCGCCAGCGACGATCGAATGGGAATAAGTTAATTATTTGAATTAACGATTAAAAGGCGCCGAGTGCGCCTTTTTTGTTGTTTGATAGATTAACTTAAGTTGAATGGCTCAACCGTGAAATATCTGTGTTTGACTGATATAATCCGGCATTATTTTTTGGCTAATCGGTAGAGGGTGTGAGTGGATCAAACGCAGCAAGATGAACAATCGCAGCAAGATGAGCAATGGATGCAAGTGGCTATGTTGATGGCCGAGAAAGCTGAAGCTGAGGGCGAAGTACCTGTGGGTGCGGTATTGGTCAAAGACGGTCAGCAAATTGCAACGGGTTACAATTTATCCATTAGCCAACACGATCCTAGCGCCCATGCGGAAATTTTATGTTTACGGGAAGCGGGGCGTTTGGTCGAAAACTATCGCCTGTTAGACGCGACTTTATATGTCACGCTTGAACCTTGTGCTATGTGTGCCGGTGCTATGGTGCACAGCCGGATCGCGCGGGTGGTTTTTGGTGCTCGGGATGAAAAAACCGGTGCAGCGGGGACTGTAGTGAATTTACTGCAACACCCGGCATTTAATCATCAAGTTGAAGTGACATCGGGTGTATTAGCCGACGCCTGTAGCGCGCAATTGAGTCGTTTTTTTAAACGGCGTAGAGAGGAAAAAAAAGCCCTGAAACAGGCTCAAAAGGCGCAGCAAGCGATAGAGTAAACAGTGCTAGAAGTGACAGGATTAATCCTGAGACTGAATAAAAGTAAAGAACAGTTTCTGACGATTCAAAATACGACGATGGCGAACTTTAAGTAAAGTACGACGACGCGCGACAGTATTGCTGATGGTTTTTCTTCTCATATTGACCCCATTCATTGTTATTATCGATGCCCTGCAGAGATGTATCACAGGTCATAACCCCAAGACAGTAGCAGTTGCACTTGAGTGCAGCAATAGCACTGGTCAGATAAGCTGAACTAAGTGATGTTTTAATCGTAAACCTGAGTTGGATCCAGCCCAGTTAAGCCAGCTTGGATCTAGTTTTGACTCTAGCTCTAGCTTCTAAACCTAAGCTCACTGAGATCACTGAGCTTAGATCTAGAAGCTGGTTCTATACATCATTGTCTAGAAACCTAGCTCTAACGCTTGGCTCAGGCGATGCAGATTACTTAGGTGGTTCTGGGCTTAATGTACCTGCGGGAGTGGCGGGTTCTTCCGACGCAAGATCGCTAGGTTCTTCCTCGGGGTTTTGCTGTTTCGATTGATTATCTACCCAGACTAACGTGTCGTAGTAGCGGCGAATACTGTCGACGTAATGGACAGCTTCACTGCCTCTGGCGTAGCCGTAGCGGGTTTTTTGATAGTATTTACGCTTTTGTAGTAGCGGTAGTACTTTCTTTAAATCTCGCCACGCATTGGGGTTTAACTCCATCGATTCAGCCAACTTACGCGCATCTTCAACATGGGCATATCCTATGTTATAGGACGCCAGTGCAAACCACATACGTTGACTCTCGGGAATGGATTCCGGCAGACGATTGATCATATCGTTCAAATAGGCCGCGCCGCCGCGGATGCTTTCTTCCGCATCCAAACGGTTGGTGATGCCAATTTCTTTTGCTGTAGGTTGAGTCAACATCATCATGCCGCGTACTCCCGTTGCTGAGCGAGCATGCGGATTCCAATGGGACTCTTGATAGCTAGTCGCCGCAAGTTTTCGCCAATCTAAATTGCCGGCATGGGTTTCAAATAACTGACGATAGCGGGGTAAGACGGTTTCGATGGCGCGGATAAATGCCCGAGTATCGACATAATCGAAGCGCTTCACATGGCCAAAGTATTTCTCGTTGAGATGATCGAGCGTGCCAGCCAGCTTTTCTTGGTGCCAAAAGGCCAGCAACTGACTCATGAGTTCATCACTGCGGGTCGGCGGCAACAGCCAGACCACATCGAGCTTTTCTTCAAGTACGGGGCCTGAGCGCAGATCGGGTAAGTAGCGGCGGTTGATTTGTACGCTGCTGGAGTCGGCTATGGTGTAGTCAATTTCTTTGTTGGCGATCATCGCCAGCAATTCTTCGCTGTCTTTGTCGGTAATTTGATCCCACACCAGCGTTGGATAATGCTTTTGCAATTGAGTTAATGTCTCGACGAAGGAAGAGTCGGCGATGACAGTGATCTTACCTTTTAGGTCGCTGATGTCTTTGGGCGCTGGCATGCCTTCGCGATACACCAATACTTGATTGACGCGGTACAGCGGCGGTCCTAGGCGGAACTGTTCACGCCTTGCGGGTGTTTCTGTCATGCCGGCAGCAATCAGGTCGATTTCATTCTTTTTAAGGGCTTCGTACAGTTCGGTGCGGTTAGTGTAGGGCACCATTTTCAAGGGCACATCTAAGTATTCGGCAAACAATACCGCCATATCGTAATCGAAACCGCTATCACCTTGGCCCGATGTCATATAAATCTGTGGGCCGTAAAGTGTGCCGACTCTTAACTCAGTTATTTTTTTCGGCACGAATTCTGTGTCGTCCACGGTCACCTGCTGACAGGCAGTCAGTAAGAAACCTAAGATAAGAGCGAACAGGAATCGAGTCATTAAATGTACTTATAGTAAATAAAATCAATATTATAGATAGCGAGTTAACAGTGGGGCATATGGGGTGAACTGGCCGACATTGGTGGGATTATATCCGTTTGTCTGCGATAACGTAAAAAAATCATTCGTGGGGGAAAATGGCGACTTAAAATGGTCGTGTTTTTTATATCACAGGAAACACTGTTTTGCGTAAGGTCACAGGTGATTTGTGGCAGACATTTCCTTATAATAGCGCCACCTCTGACCCCTGCAATAATAAATAATAAGGTGAATAGACGTGATGGAGATCATCCGCGGAGCCCCTGCACTCTCGACGTTTAGGGTGCAAAAGCTGATGGAGGCCTGCGAAAACGCTGCGCTTCCGGTACGCCAAATCTATGCTGAGTATGTCCATTTAGCGGATTTGAGCGAGTTGCTCGATACAAATGAACGCCAGCAACTTGAAAAAATTCTCACCTATGGACCTGCGATAGAAGCTCATATCCCCCAAGGTTCACTCCTGTTTGTCACTCCTCGCCCCGGTACTATTTCTCCTTGGTCTTCAAAAGCCACTGACATCGCACACAATTGTGGCCTTGGTAAAGTGAAGCGTTTGGAGCGAGGCGTTGCGTATTATGTCGAGTCAGATGCACTGACAGTAGCGCAGCAACAAGCCTTAAATGCGCTGTTGCACGATCGCATGGTTGAAATCATGCTTGATGATTTTGCCAAAGCCGATGTGTTATTCAAACGCACTGAGCCTGCGCCGTTTAAAAGCGTCAATATTCTTGGGGAAGGTCGCCGCGCACTTGAAGTGGCTAACACAGCATTGGGCCTTGCCTTAGCCGAAGATGAAATCGACTATTTAGTCGAAAACTTCGTCCGTTTAGGCCGTAATCCCCATGACATCGAATTGATGATGTTTGCTCAGGCGAACTCTGAGCATTGTCGTCATAAGATTTTTAACGCAGATTGGACCATTGACGGTGAAGTTCAGCCTAAGTCATTGTTCAAAATGATCAAGAACACCTTTGAATCCACGCCTGATCACGTGTTATCTGCCTACAAAGATAACGCCGCTGTGATGGAAGGCTCGGTTGCCGGTCGTTTCTTCCCCGATCCAGATGGGGTGTACAACTACCACACTGAACCGATGCACATCCTGATGAAAGTGGAAACCCACAACCATCCAACCGCCATCAGCCCCTATCCTGGCGCTGCAACCGGTTCAGGTGGTGAAATCCGTGATGAAGGCGCAACGGGCCGCGGTTCTAAACCTAAAGCCGGTTTAACGGGCTTTAGCGTATCCAATTTAAAAATCCCGGGTTTTGTTCAGCCATGGGAAGGTAACTATGGCAAGCCAGAGCGCATCGTCAATGCGCTGGACATTATGACCGAAGGCCCACTGGGCGGCGCGGCATTTAACAACGAGTTTGGTCGTCCTGCGCTGGTCGGTTATTTCCGTACCTACGAGCAGGAAGTCAGCAGCCATAACGGCGTAGAAGTCCGTGGTTACCACAAGCCAATTATGTTAGCCGGTGGTTTAGGTAACATTCGCGAAGAGCATGTACAGAAGGGCGAAATCACTGTCGGCGCTAAGCTGATTGTGCTGGGTGGCCCTGCGATGAACATTGGTTTGGGCGGCGGCGCTGCTTCATCTATGGCATCGGGTCAATCGAGTGAAGACTTAGATTTTGCTTCTGTGCAACGTGAAAACCCCGAAATGGAACGTCGTTGTCAGGAAGTGATTGACCGCTGTTGGCAGCTTGGCGATAAAAACCCTATCCAATTTATCCACGATGTGGGCGCGGGCGGTTTGTCGAACGCTTTCCCTGAACTTGTGAATGACGGCGAGCGCGGCGGTTTATTCAATCTGCGTAACGTGCCTTCAGATGAGCCTGGCATGAGCCCGCTGGAAATCTGGTGTAACGAATCACAAGAACGTTATGTGATGTCCGTTGCCCCTGAAAACCTCGCACTATTTACTGCAATTTGTGAGCGTGAGCGTGCCCCGTTTGCGGTTGTGGGTGAAGCAACAGCTGAGAAACATTTAACGCTTAGCGACAGCCATTTCGATAATAATCCTATCGATTTACCGCTTGAAGTCTTATTAGGCAAAGCGCCTAAGATGAGCCGCGATGTGGTATCGGCTAAAGCGGTATCACCCGCGTTAGCGCAAGATAATATTGAAGTTAAAGAAGCGGTTAAACGCGTACTGAGCTTGCCTACCGTTGCGGATAAAACCTTCCTTATCACCATTGGTGACCGCACTGTTACGGGTTTAGTTAACCGTGACCAAATGGTGGGTCCATGGCAAGTACCTGTGGCCGATTGCGCGGTCACAGCGGCAAGCTTTGATACCTACGCTGGTGAAGCTATGTCTCTGGGCGAGCGTACACCGCTGGCACTGCTTGATTTTGGCGCCTCTGCCCGTATGGCGGTGGCTGAATCCATCATGAACATCGCCGGTGCCGATATCGGTTCATTTAAGCGTATCAAGCTTTCTGCCAACTGGATGTCTGCCGCGGGTCACCCTGGCGAAGATGCGGGTCTTTATGAAGCAGTTAAGGCTGTGGGTGAAGAGCTGTGTCCAGAACTGAGTCTGACCATTCCTGTCGGTAAAGACTCTATGTCGATGAAGACCGCATGGCAGCAAGATGGCGCGGATAAAACCGTGACATCGCCTATGTCATTGGTTATCACTGCCTTTGGTGTGGTGCAAGATATTCGCAATACAGTAACGCCAGAGCTGCGCACAGATAAGGGCGAAACGTCTTTACTGTTAGTGGATTTAGGTGCGGGCAAAAATCGTTTAGGCGGTTCTTGTTTAGCCCAAGTGTTTGGTGAGCTAGGTGATATTGCGCCGGATCTTGACGATGCTGCACTGCTGCGCGGTTTCTTTGAAACCATGCAAAATCTAGTGGCTAAGAAATCCGTTATTGCTTACCACGACCGAAGCGACGGTGGTTTATTCACCACCTTAGTGGAAATGGCCTTTGCCGGTAATACTGGCTTAGACATAGATGTAGAAGACTTGCAGGGCACGGATTTAGAGCGACTCTTTAATGAAGAGCTCGGCGCTGTGCTACAAGTAAGTCGCGACAACGCTGCGAAAATTGCCGCTCAGTTTGCTATCGCAGGCGTACCTTGCCATGTTATTGGGACGTTAGCTGACGATCAACGCATCACCATTAACGATGGCACGCGTGAAATTTTCAGTGATACCCGTGTTGCGCTGCGTACCTTGTGGTCAGAAACCACTTATCGTATGCAAGCCATGCGTGATAACCCAGCGTGTGCACTGGAAGAGTTCAAACTTAAGCAAGACGAAACCGATTTGGGCTTAACGGTTAACTTAAGCTTCGATCCAAGCACTGACGTTGCCGCGCCTTATATTCTTAAAGGCGCTGCACCTAAGATGGCGATTTTACGTGAGCAGGGCGTTAACTCCCACGTGGAAATGGCAGCTGCCTTTGACCGCGCAGGATTTGAAAGCCGCGACGTGCACATGTCGGACATTTTATCTGGCCGTATTAGCCTAGAAGATTTCCAAGGTCTTGTGGCCTGTGGTGGCTTCTCTTATGGTGACGTATTAGGCGCAGGTGAAGGTTGGGCTAAGTCGATTCTGTTTAACGAGCGTGCGCGCGATGAGTTTTCGCGTTTCTTCGAACGTGACTCAAGTTTTGCCCTTGGCGTGTGTAACGGTTGCCAAATGCTGTCAAACCTGAAAGAAATTATTCCAGGAAGCGAACATTGGCCGCGTTTTGTGCGTAACCGCTCAGAGCGTTTCGAAGCGCGTTTCAGCTTAGTTGAAGTGCAACAGAGCCCGTCGTTATTCTTCCAAGGTATGGCGGGTTCGCGTATGCCTATCGCCGTATCACACGGTGAAGGTTTGGCTGAGTTTGCCAGCCCAGAAGCGTTGGCGATGGCCGAAGCGTCAGGCACAATTGCGCTGCGCTTTGTCAATGGCAAGGGCGATATCGCGACTCAGTATCCACAAAACCCGAACGGTTCTCCAAATGGCCTAACGGGCATTTGTACCACTGACGGACGCGTTACTTTGATGATGCCGCATCCTGAACGTGTGTTCAGAACGGTCGCTAACTCTTGGCATCCAGATGCTTGGGGTGAAGATAGCCCTTGGATGCGTATGTTCCGTAATGCGCGAGTGACCTTAGGTTAAGCGAGTAAACTCAGCGGCTTTTACCTGTATTGATGGGTAAAAGTGGATTTAGTTAATCGTAAAAAAGGAGCGATAATTTCGCTCCTTTTTTTATATTTAAAATGCACTTTTATGAAATATCTTGCATTTCAAATCATTAACACTTGTTGCAAATAATCTAATGGACCAAAGTGATAAAACAGCATCTTTTTACGGTAAATACCTATTAATAGGTATGTTGCGTACTTGATACTGAGAGTGAGGTTTTATGGGGTTCTAGAGTTGAAGGCAGATTTTGTGGCTTTAGAATAGAAAAAGCCCCCACTCTCAAAGAGAGGTGGGGCTCGTTTTGCGCTAACAAAACTTCAAATTAAGGCAATAAATTTCACGAGTAATTCTGGGGATTATTTCAGCTCATTAGCTGTATAAAGTTCAACAAAAACACGCTTGTAGCTGTTAACCAGACGTTCAAATAATTTAGTCATATCGATATCTCCACACCAAAAGTTAATACCTATGTGCGCGAAGTTGGCATTGACTGGGCTACGACACCAGTTCTACCAAATTGTCTCCTTAACACAGGACATATATTAAACAACTCAGGTTAGCTTCTCAAACGAGAAAAAATACAATTATTCATTATTAAAACTAATGAATTTTGATGCTGTTTTTATATTCTCATTTCTATGTATGTATTTATATATTGATTTTAAAGGTTTTAAATTAATTTTCGCTGAAAATATTTTTATGTTTTTTTAGTTAATTTGTTGCAACATTATTTGTTTGTTAGTTTTTTGGCAGCTGGAGCTGATTTGTGGTGGCTAATCAATAAAAGTAGGTGTTTACACTAATTAATGCGTGCTTACTACTCCTGTTTTGTGTGGTTGTCAATCCCTCTCAATGGGGAAGTGTGTGCCTCACCGCAAAACCCACCTAAACCACTGAGTTTGATTGATTTGCATCAAAGCGAGGTGGTATAAAATAGCCACAAATGAAAGCGAATAAATATCTTAACTATCTGATATTTATATCGATGAGATCATTTGATTGATTAAGTGGTAGGGTGTTGGTCTCAGTTACTTGCGATAGTGTGACTCGCGTCTCAATATGCGACGGATATTGGTACTTTTTAACCCTTGCTGCTTCGAACTAATGAAAAAGATTAAATTTAACGGTTTATACTGATGTTCAGATATAAACACAAAATGAAAACTCACTATCCTACAAAGGCACTTGCTGTGATTGACGCGGGTTTTGTCATAGCAATTGGACGCACCAAGTAAGGAGTCACCGATGATTGTTGAAGAGGTTGTTGAGCTATCGCGGTTGCAGTTTGCGCTGACAGCCATGTATCACTTCCTGTTTGTTCCCTTGACCTTGGGGTTGGCATTTTTGCTGGCTATCATGGAATCACTGTATGTGATGACAGATAAACAAATTTATAAAGATATGACTAAGTTCTGGGGTAAGTTATTTGGTATTAACTTTGCCTTGGGGGTTACCACAGGTTTGGCAATGGAATTCCAGTTTGGTACTAACTGGTCTTACTATTCGCATTACGTAGGGGACATCTTTGGTGCGCCTCTGGCTATTGAAGGTTTAATGGCCTTCTTCCTCGAATCTACCTTCGTCGGTATGTTCTTCTTCGGTTGGGATCGTTTCACTAAACGTCAACATTTAGTGGTGACTTGGTTAGTGGCCTTTGGCTCTAACATGTCGGCATTGTGGATTTTAGTGGCAAACGGTTGGATGCAAAACCCTGTGGGTTCTGTGTTCAACTACGAAACCATGCGCATGGAAATGACCAGCTTCGCAGAAGTGGTGTTTAACCCTGTTGCGCAGGTGAAGTTTGTTCACACTGTGGCTTCGGGTTATGTGGCGGGTGCCATGTTTGTGCTGGCGATCAGTGCTTATTACATCCTCAAGAAACGTGACTTACCTTTTGCCCGTCGCTCATTTGCGATTGCGGCAAGCTTTGGTATGGCGGCGATTTTATCGGTTATCGTCTTAGGTGATGAATCTGGTTATAAAGTCGGTGAAGCACAGCGTGTTAAGTTAGCGGCAATTGAAGCTGAATGGCACACAGAACCTGCTCCTGCGGCCTTTACTGCAGTTGGTTTCCCAAATCAAGAAACCATGCACACGGATTATGCGATCAAAATTCCTTATGCGATGGGCATTGTGGCAACACGTTCATTGGATGAAGAAGTCACGGGGATCCGTGATTTGATTGCTGAGCATGAAGTGCGTATCCGTAACGGTATGAAAGCTTATGCCATGTTAGTGAAGCTGCGTGCGGGTGAAGAAACCCCTGAACTGCGTGCGGCCTTTGAAGAAGCAAAAGTCGACTTAGGCTATGGTTTCTTACTGAAACGCTACACAGACAAAGTGGTTGATGCCACTGAAGAGCAAATTAAAGCAGCAGCTAAAGATTCTATCCCGAACGTAGCACCGATTTTCTGGAGCTTCCGTGTGATGGTGGGTCTAGGCTTTATCATGTTGTTCGTATTTGCTGCGGCTTTCTGGCAAAGCACACGTCATCAAATCGCTGAGAAGAAATGGGTACTTAAAGCTGCACTTTATAGCTTGCCATTACCTTGGATCGCGATTGAGTGTGGTTGGTTTGTGGCTGAGTATGGTCGTCAACCTTGGACGATTTCTGAGGTACTACCGACCTTTATGTCTGCATCGAGTTTAACGACTGGCGACTTATGGTTCAGTATCCTTTCTATCACCCTGTTCTACACTGTGCTGCTGGTGATTGAGATGTTCTTGATGTTTAAGTTTGCCCGCATTGGTCCGAGCAGTTTAAAAACTGGTCGTTATCATTTCGAGAACCTAGAAGCCTAAGCAGAGGATTTCATTATGTTTGATTATGAAATATTAAGAGTTATCTGGTGGGCTCTGATCGGCGTACTGTTCATCGGATTTGCGGTTACTGACGGTTTTGACATGGGTGTCGGTGCGTTACTGCCAATCATAGGCAAAGACGATACTGAACGCCGTATCATGGTCAACACTATTGCTCCCCATTGGGACGGCAACCAAGTGTGGTTAATCACAGCAGGTGGTGCGTTATTTGCCGCTTGGCCTATGGTGTATGCAGTGTCTTTCTCTGGCTTCTATGTCGCCATGATGTTAGTGCTGTTTGCCCTTTACATGCGTCCAGTCGGATTCGATTACCGTTCTAAAATTGAAAATCCAAAGTGGCGTAAGTCGTGGGACTGGGCCTTGTTTGCCGGCGGTTTTGTACCTCCACTGATCATAGGCGTAGCCTTTGGCAACTTGTTACAAGGCGTACCGTTTGAATTCGATGAGTTCCTACGTGCGACTTACCACGGTGGTCTATTCGGTCTGTTGAATCCTTTCGGTCTACTGGCAGGTCTTGTGAGCGTGAGCATGTTTATGATGCAAGGCGCTTCTTGGCTACAAATGAAGACTGATAGCGAGCTGCGAGTTCGTGCTGCGAAAGCCACGCAATTCTTCGCACTATTAGTGGCTGTGTTGTTTGCAGCAGCAGGCGTGTGGTTAGCCAATGGTATTGATGGTTATGTCGTGACATCAGTCCTTGACCATAATGCGGTGTCTAACCCAGCAATGAAAACAGTCGCGATTGAAGCGGGTGCTTGGCTTGCCAACTATGACAAATACCCCATCACTATGTTGTTCCCTTTCTTAGGTGTGCTATTGCCGCTGTTAGTGATTCTGGTGAGCCGCTTTAACCGTTCAGGTTTTGCGTTCCTATTCAGTTCGCTGACTGTCGCTATGGTGATTTTGACGTGCGGTGCAGCTATGTTCCCATTCGTTATGCCATCATCATTAGACCCTAACGTCAGTTTGACTATGTGGGATGCAACAGCCAGTAAAACTACCTTAGGGGTGATGACTGCTGCCGCTGCGATTTTCGTCCCTATAGTATTGAGCTACACTGTTTGGACTTATTTCAAAATGTTTGGCCGTATCGGTCGTAAACATATTGAAGATAACAAAGCCTCACTCTATTAGGCATTAAGGAGCATCTGCTATGTGGTATTTTACGTGGATATTAGGGGTTTTGTTGGCCTGTTCTTTCGGGATTATCAATGCCCTGTGGCTTGAGAATACTGAGAACATGGACAGATCGGCAGATGATGCCGAGTAACGTCTAAACTCGATTTAAAAAACCTCGCACTAGCGGGGTTTTTTATTGGGATTTATTTGCTGGGTGAGGCAAGGTTTAGCCTGTGTTGCAGCAGAACTATCCTATTAGCCAGCATATCTAACTCCATAAAAGGTAGCAGTGTGCTGATGCAATCGCAGCAGATGCGCCTGATATCCGTTTTGTCGTGAGTGTGATGCCTGACATATGTGGCGTCTAAGATTGAGAGGTTGTGATAAAGAGTGTGGATTATCAGGGCTGAATGCCTAAGTGCAGTTATTACTGAGGCTGAATGGGGCAGCATGAATAAGTGAAGCATTCCATTAAAGACACGTCACCAAGTGACGAACTCTGAAGACTCCTTATTAAAAGGGATTCACCCATTTAGACTTTATCACTTCATCGCTTTTTGATGGCGATAGATACAGGCGTTGCTCCGTATTATCTAAAATATTTACTCCCTTATTCCTTTAAGTCGCTCTTCTAAAAAAGCTATCCTCAATAACTGTCTCCTCAAGTCGCTTTCTTGAATGATGCCCCAAAACTGTTGGAATCGCGGCCATAAAAAATGCCACCCAGTGTGGGTGGCATTTGATAAACAACTTATTAGACATTTGAGTGAGTCGAGCTAATTGAACCCGTCGCGCTAGTCTAATTAGGCCTTAAACTGGCTTATTTGGCGTTTTAAAGCCGCGGCTAAGGAAGACAGTTCATTGGCTGAATGCACCGTTTCAGTGGCACGGTGCTCGCCCTCATTTGCTAGTTCACTGATCTGATGCAAATTGTGGGTGATTTCCTCTGCAACACTGCTTTGCTGTTCAGTTGCCGAGGCGATATTACGTGAACTAATGGCGAGTTCGCCAATCCGGCGGGTGATTTCCTTTAGCTGCTCGCCGGTTGCTTCGCCCTGTGCTGCGGATTCCATACCTAATTGATGACTCTGACCCATTTGCTCTGTGGTGCTTTTCACTTGGGTTTGTAGCTTTCCAATCGTTTGGCCAATTTCTAAAATGGATGATTGGGTGCGCTGGGCTAAGGTTCTCACCTCATCGGCAACGACCGCAAAGCCTCGACCTTGATCGCCTGCGCGCGCCGCTTCAATCGCCGCATTGAGTGCCAGTAAGTTTGTCTGCTCGGCAATGCTGTTAATCACTTCGGTGACTTTACTGATGGCTTCACTTTCGTGACTGACTTTTTCAACCGACTGATGACTGTTACTGAGCTGTTCACTGAGCTTGAGTAAATCTTGCACTACTTTAACTTGTTGATCTTGGCCTTCTTTCGCCGCGGCATCAACTTGTTGACTCTGAACTGCGCCGTCTTGGGCATGATTCGCCACATCACGGATAGAGGTCGACATTTCTTCAATGGCAGTAGCAATTTGATCCGTTTGTAGCATTAAGGCCTGAGCTTCTTCGCCATTCTGTTTGGCGATACTTTGTGCCTTAGAAGCCTGCTGCTCTAAACTCATCACCGAATCCTGCAGGGCAATGATCAACTGCCTTAACTCTGAGGACATGGTCGATACGCTGGTGGTGATGCGATCAACTTCGTTTTGACTCTGTGGTTCCGATGGCGCTAAGTGATGACTAAAATCGCCACTCCCTAGCCTTTCCATATGCACTTGTAGGGCATGTAACGGTTTAAGTGCACGGATTAATACTACTGAAAGCAGTGCTGTGATCAGCGCAATCCCTGTGAGGGCAACGATAGCGTTGATAGTGAGTAACTGCATACTTTCTTCATTGAGTTCACTTGCCTTAACTTGGCCTACCAACATCCAATTCCAGCCGGTTACGGTTTGGCTATAGGCAAACATAGGCTCATTTTTACTATTGCTATAACTGTACTCAGAATCATCTTTCGTGGCCTCAGCCACACTTAACCCATCGAGCATACTCTCGGTGATAACGTCGCCAGCATTAAACTGAGGATGCGCGACTAGTACATTGTCCGCTTTACGCACTAACAGAAAACGGCCGCTTTCTTCTAGGGTGAGTCTGTTTACTGCATCTTTTAATTGTTTTAACGAGCTGGTGATGTCAAAGCCAATATATAAGATACCAATGACTTGGCCTTGGACGTCCTTTACTGGGCGATAGACTGTCATATAGTCTTTGCCGAAGAGTTTGGCGTAGCCTTCGTATTCTTGGCCGCTGATCAGCGCTTTATAGCCTGGATGCGTTTTGCCGAGGAAGGTGCCTAGTGCACGGCTACCATCGGCTTTTTTGAGTGAGGTCGACACCCGCATAAAATCATCGCCATCACGCACGAATACCGTTGCCGTGCCGCCTGTCAGGTTAGCAAAACGATCGACTTTACTTTTTGAGGAGTTAATTTGTTCTTGTTCGTGCATGAGGGCGGGGGAGCTGACTCCCATCACATTGACGGTTTTATTTGGTTTACTAAATTGCCCTGGATACATTTCCTTAAACACATCGGCGTTGCGCCTTGCAAGCTGCAAAAGGCTATCGTATTGCAGTTCTAACATGTCTGAAACGGCTCGCATTTCGGACTTCATGGCACTCATGCCTTTATCTTCTAATACATTTGAAGCGGCTTTGTAGGAAACGGTACTGAGTATGCCGAAAATGGTGAGTGTGAGAATAAACGCGAGGGCACCTATTTGTTTTGCAATAGGCCAATTTTTATAATTCATCGTACGATCCTATAGGTAACGGTTACATCAATGTAGCCTAAGTCTCACTCCATGGTCTTGATATGGGTCTAGTATTTAAGCAATTGTATAGTCAATTCTTTGATATTTTACCAGTTTTAGACTTGAGTTAATGGATTCATTCCACAGACATGTCGGCAGATAAAAAGTCCTGCTAACTGGCCGTATTGTGATGGCATGGACTAAGCTGCTTAAGGTGAATGGAGTTCATAGTGTCAGAACCATTATAGGGGAAGTGTATATGCTAGGTGAGAATCATGCGTTAGTTTATGAGTTTCCTGATTTTGTCGATCAAATTATGCATCTAAAAGTCAATAATAGCGCCTTTGCGACTATGGCCAGTCGTTACCATGAGCTCGACAATAAAATTAGGGCACTGGAGTTAACTAAAGTGCCCACCGCCGATGAGCACTTTTTAGCGTTAAAATTAGAGCGGTTAAACCTCAAAGATAAACTGTATCAATACCTAGTCCACGATGCGATTTAAGCTGGAATGGCGGACTGATTGTTCGCCATACGGGTTTTCATCAACAGTAGATACATAGTCGGTACCCAAACCAGAGAGAGCAAAGTCGTCAGCAGCGTGCCGCCCGCGATAGCAATGGCAAAGGGAGGCCAAAATCCGCCGCCAGCAATGATAAGCGGGATAAACCCGCCCACTGTGGTGATGGTTGTTGAGCTGATATGGCGGCCACAACTGCTGACGGTTGAGACTATGGTTTCCATATCGCCGAGTCTGGCACTTGGCATATCCTCAAGTTCAGCCAAGATCACTATGGCGGCGTTAATGGCCAGTCCCATTAAGCCTAGCAACCCTATGATGACAGGGAATCCAAAGGGATAGCCGAACACAAACACGGCTAATAGGCCAAGCCCTGCCGATTGTATCGCGCTCAATAGAATAATCGCCGTGAGCCTAAAGGAGTTGAACGACAACACCACAGTGGCCAATAGCAAGGTGACGACTAACATCACATTGGACAGTAAATTGCCGACCGCTTCGTTACGTTTCGCGCTTTCACCGCCGATTTCAATGCGATATCCCGATGGCAGCGCGAGTTGTGCCACTTTATCTTTGACATCGTTCAGCACTTGGGCGGGTAATACACCACTGACAATATAGGCTTCTATGGTATTCACCCTTTGGCCGTTACGTCTTGGAATGGCGCCGCGACTCACTTGCACTTCGTTGTAGGCGAGGGCAGAGAGCGCGACCGACTCACCCGAAGGTGTCACTAATTGAATTTCTGAAAGGCGGGTGACTTGTTCGCGACTGCCATCACCGAGTCGCACTCGAACGGGTAATGACTCCGTTTGCTCAAGCACGCTGCCCCCGATAACGCCCGTGGTCGACATTTGGATCTGCTTGGCAATATCCGTCAGACTTAAACCACTCATTAAGCTGGCATCTTCATTCACTTGCAGCCACAGCTTAGGCGCACCGGCACTTAAAGTGGCTCGGGTATGGAGCACATCCGGCGTTTGCGCAAGGATATTGCGGACTTCATCGCCCAGCGTCCGTAACGTATCGAGATTCGGACCGAAGATCATCAACTCTACCGGCGCATTAAAGGGCGGACCTTGCTCGAGTTTGCGAACTAGCACTTGTGCTTCGGAGAAAGCACTGTCGAACTGCTGTTGTAATTCGGGGATCAGCTCATTGGCACGTTCAAAGTCGGTCACTTTCACCATGGCCTGTGCATAGTTAGTCGCGCCCTGTTGGCGCTGTGTCAGGTTGTAATAAAATGAGGGCGTATTGCCGCCCACCACCCAATCGACTTGGGTGATCCCATTGACGGCATGGAGTTTTTTATCCATGAGCTGCACTTGATTCAAGCTGTTGTCTAAACTCACATGGGGCGCAAGATAGACTTCAATTTGGAACATGTCCCTGTCCGATGGCGGAAAGAATTGCTCTGTCATTTTGCCCGAGGCGTAAAAACCTAATACTGGCGTAATGCCGATAAGCAGCGCACTGAGAATAGGGCGCTTAAGGGCGATTCTGAGGCTGGTTTGAAAATATTGGCTCACAAGCGGGAGATTTATTCCGTGTTGATACCAGACATCATGTTTGCCTTCATGGCTAAATCGTCCCGCGAGTCCCGCAATTATCGTGTGGGAAATCAGGTAAGAGCCCAGCAGCGCAAACATTACTGACATGGCAATGCCACCGACAAACTCCCCAGCGGCGCCGGGCATCAGCACTATGGGCGCAAAGGCTAAAATCGTGGTAATTGTTGAACCCGCTAAGGGCAGCCAAAGGTGGTGTATGGTTTCGCTCACTGCGGCGAGGCGGCTCATGCCTTGTTGGCGTCGTTGTGATATAGCATCAACAATCACAATCGCATTATCCACCATGATCCCAAGGGCGACGACGAGTCCTGTCACCGACATTTGATGTATGGGCAGGCCGATATATTTCATGCAGGCCAAGGTAAACAGTGCCGTGAGGGGTAATGAAATCGCCACTATGATGGCGTTTCTTAGTCCTAGGGTGAGTAGCAATACCAGCAAGATGATCACAAACCCTTGCAGCAGGTTTACCACGAGTCCGCCAAGGCGATCGCTGGTGTAACTGTTTTGCTCGAATAGCCATTGGATCTGGATATTGGCGGGCACTTCGCGATTAAGTTCATCGACGACGCTATTCACTTGTGCTTGCCAGAGATCGACACGGCTATTGTTAAGCATGCGCGCGGCGACAAAAACGCCTTGTTCACCATCGACTAACGCTATGCTATCCGCGGGCGTTTTGGCTTGGCGAGTGACAAGGGCAATATCCCCAAGGCGAATAATTTGGCCTTGGTTATCAATTTTGAGTGGCACTTGGCGAATGCGTGTTAATGAGTCGAGTTCGCCCGAGACTTCGACTAAGGCGCGAAACTCACGATTGTTGATTTCACCCGCGGCAATTTTACTGTCGGCGCCGCTGAGAATATGGGCGATGGAAGCGGGAGTGAGTTGTAACTGGCTCATCTTGTTGCCATCGAGCTGCACTAGCATTTCTTCGGTCGGTGCGCCGTAGAGTTTGACAAAATCCGTGCCCGATAACAGCCTGAGCCTGCTCTGTAATTCCTTCGCGTAGCGGTTGAGCATATCGACTCGAACGGGCGTATTGCTATTCCACACTAAGCTTAAAATGGCGGTATAGGCATAACCAATTTGATCATCGAGTGTCGGGGATGGTATGCCCTCGGGCAGATTGATTTTCGCATCGGCTAATAAATCCCGCGCCCGAGACCACACGGGATCTGTCTCCATGACTGTGTCTTTTAATTCTAACTGTATGACTGAAATCCCCGGGCGAGAGGTCGATTGGATCAGCTTGATTTCTTCTAAGCGTCTGAGCTGATTTTCGAGCACTTCCGTGACTAAGGCTTCGACCCGTTCAGCTGAGGCCCCTGGGTACGGGGTGATCACAGAGGCGAAACGGTTGGTTATGTGTGGATCTTCAGTACGCGGCAGACTCGAGATAGCGCCAAAGCCCGCGACCAGTAATAGTGCAATAACGAGGCTGACTAAGCGGCCGTTTTCAACAAAGGCTTTAATCATAACTACCTCGTGGCTGCGGCAATGGGAGACACAGCTTGGCCTACGACCAGCTTATGGAGTCCTTGGCTGACATAGATTTCATTGGGCTGAATCGCGCCTTGAATGTAGGCCATGTCTTGGGTTGTGTAGAGAATTTCCACATCTCGACGCTCTATGATGGATTGCTGTTCATCATTTGCGATGACATACAGATTCCATAATCCGCGAATGCCATCCGTCAGCGCTGAAATTGGCACCCAATACCCAGCTTGCTCAATTTGCTGCTGTTGATGCAGATACGCAATTTCACCGTTAATCACACGGGCATCTTGGGGCAGGCTGATCCTAAGTTGTAGGGTGCGACTGATGGGATTCACTTCGGCGCTGATACCGGCAATTTCGGCGGTAAAGGTTTGGTCTTGCACGCTGACTTGTACTTGCTGTCCGACGTGAAACTGCTCCGCTAACGCGACAGGTACGCCAATGTAGGCTTCAGGATTGATATTGCCCACTAAGGTGAAAATGGGGCTACCCGCGGCAACCACTTCGCCTAAGTTATGCAGTTTTTGGCTGATGGTGCCGTCGAAAGGCGCCACTAAGATGGATTTATCGAGCTTAAGTTGATTGGCATGCTGTGAGGCAAGTAGGCGGTTTTTCGCCGCGGCTAAGCTATTTAATTGTGAGCGGTTTTCATCTAATAGCTGCTCAGAGACATAACCCGATTTTTTCAATTCTTGATTACGTTTTAGAGTGCTGGTGGCCAGATCAACATCGGCTTGGGTTTGCGCCAGACTCGCTTGGATCTCTTGACGCTCGGCTTCGAGTAGTCGGGTATCGAGGATTGCCAGTATTTGGCCTTGCTTCACTTTGATGCCGGAATCGGCCTGTAGTTCGTTTAACTTACCAGCCAGTTCAAAGCCGACGCCAGTTGTGTTGCCCGCACGGATAGTCCCCGTGAAGGTCTGCTCGTGCTGATAGCTTGGGGTCAGGATCAACGCTTGGCTCGTGACTGTGGGCAGTACGGTTGTCGTGGCGTGTTCAGTAACTTCCTTTTGACAGGCGGATAATGTGACTAAAGCAAACACGCAGACGCTAATAGTGCGCCAAGAACGTCGGGCAGTTCGATCCATTTTAAGTGCTTCCGCTGTAAGTTAAACGTTAATGCTATGTAACTAGACTTGCTAGTCTAGTTGCGCGGAACTAGACTGTCTAGTCTATTTTGTGCTTAACTAATGCCAATTTATTATGTCTATCTATTCGAGAGTCGATATGACGCATTCCTCTGAGATGCAGTTACCTCTGAGCCGTAGCGAACAAAAACGTCAGCAAGTGCTTGTGGCTGCTATTGATTTATTTTGTCGTCAAGGGTTTCCCCATACCAGTATGGATGAGGTTGCCAAGCTTGCGGGCGTGTCTAAACAAACCGTCTATTCCCATTACGGCAGCAAAGATGAATTATTTGTTGCGGCAATCGAATCTAAGTGTGTCGGCCATAATCTTAATGATGATTTGTTAAGCGATCCCACTAAGCCTGAATCGGCATTGACTCAGTTTGCCCTGCAATTTGGAGAGATGATTGTCAGCCCTGAAGCTATTACGGTATTCAAAGCCTGTGTGGCGCAATCCGAAAGCCATCCTGAAGTGTCGCAGTTGTTCTTCGACGCGGGCCCGAAACATATAGTGGGATTATTGGCGGATTATTTAGTGACAGTAGAGGCCCTAGGGCAATATCGCTTCGGTAATGCGCACCATAGTGCGGTGCGTTTATGTTTAATGTTGTTTGGTGAGCTAAAACTCAAATTAGAATTGGGCTTGGCGGCCGATGAACTCGTTGGCGATAGAAATGAGTATATTTTGGGTTGTGCAGACATGTTCCTGAAGGCGCATCGGGTTTAATAAAACTTGCACAATATAAAAGTATCATTTTGTATCTCAATATTGAAAGCATGAACCTTTTAGCTTGATAGCGCGTATTATGCGCAAAAAATCTGTTAATCATTTTAAATGCAAGGAGCTGACGTGGCTAATCGAGAACTCTCACCATCGAGCGCAAAACTGCGCCTGCTGAAAAGCGCTGTATTACTGTTGCCGTTAATGAGCTGTGCTGCTATTGCAGCGGATAAACCTTCGCAGGAATATAAGCCTTTTAGATTAAGTGTCGCGCAGATCAGCACCCAGAGTGCCGAGGTTGCCAATGGTAATACTGAGCTACAAAGGGACAGTTTATTACTGAGTGCAGGGATGAATGTTCCGTTAAATCAGCAATGGTCTTTGGGCTTTCGTGTGGGTTACGACAGGCTGGATTATGATTGGCGCAATATCACGCTCACTGGTGCTAACAATGTCGCACCGCTTTTTGGTACCGACGGGCAGAATTGGGATCATATCAATCGTTACCGTGCCGGAGTGTCGTTAAATTATCGCATGGATAAACATTGGACCTTCTTTTTAGCGCCGCAGATCCAATATGCCTACGCCGACACTGCATCGGCCAGCGAAGCCCAGAGTTACGGTATTGTGGCGTCTGCCATGTATGCATTTGATTCGGGGAATATGATTGGCTTTGGCGTCGCGTATCTTAATGATATCGATGAAGTTCGCACAGTACCATATCTCGCCATGCGCTGGCAGATAGATGAACATTGGGCACTCGCCAATCCTTTCCAAGCTGGTTTTAGTGGTCCTGCAGGATTAGAGCTGAGTTATCGATTTAATTCCGATTGGAATGTCGGCTTTGGTAGTTCGCGTCGTACTGAGCGATTCCTTATCGAAGATGATGACACTGTGGTAGAAACGAACGAATGGGTGAGTTATTTACGTGGCGGTTGGCAAGCAACCCCAGCATTAACAGTGAATCTTTACGCCGGTTATTACTTTGATGGTGAGTTAGAAGTGACCGACCAAGCCGCACTTGAAATGGATAGCCAAGGCGCTGCGGCCTTGGATATCGAATTCAAATTCTAACGTTAATGTCAGTTATTTGCCTAGCATGGCCTCTTTGAGGCTTTTCTGGGCAGGCTTGTCACCTAGCCAAATTTTTAACAGTGCTTGACGGAACATTTCACCTTCGATGGTGGCTTGTTCCTGACCATTTTTATAGGCCGTCACGCCGCGGGCTTTATTGGCGACTAAGGTAAATTGGTCACCTTCTTTAATTTCTTCGTTAAACAGCGCCATAAAGGCATCGATTTGCGGTTGAATATCGGCGGTGTTTTCTGCGGTCGCGTGCTCAAAACCTTCAGTGATCGCATCGCGCATTTTTTCTGAGGTGATCATGCCAGAGGTAATATTAAGGCGGATTGCCGCAATCGGAGCATCGATAACCGCTGCTGTGCTACTCAAGGCTGCTGGCAAATACAGACTGCCCACATATAAATCCATAAAGAACTTACTGCGAACGCCCGCGCCATTGAGCTGTAATGCTTGGCTATCTAACGTCACAGTATCGGCGACTTGCACACCTGATACTTCTTTGGCTATTAATGTGTGGGGTAATAACAGCGCGCTTGCTAGGGTAAGAGTGGAGAGTAACTTCATAATACACCTCATTTTTCTATTTTAATTATTGGGTTTTAAGTAAAGCTTTATGAGTATTTACAGCAGAAAGTTGACCCCAACTTCTCAAATACTCGGCACCGAAAATGGATGTTAATCTAAAGAAGAGGGGAGAGATAGGCTAATTGTGCCAAAGCATCATTCGAAAATGGTTAAATATGACATACTCGTCATTAAGTATGAGCATGCCAACAAGATGACTTATCGCGTAAAAGTATTGACGTAACGGTATTGGCGTAAAACTATCGGCGGCAAATCATCAACGTTACACTTTCTGCGTGAAAATTATCCGCGAGTGCCTAGCTTGTACTGACCACTCTGTTCGAACATCACCGCTTGTTTATGTTTTGGTGAGATCAAAATTGGACCGTCGTCGAAGAAGAGAAAACACTTCCAATTACGGACGAACACATCCCAACGAGTTTCAATAATCTGATATTTTTCATAGCAAAAATAGACGGTTGTCTCATCTGGCCATTGTATAAACTCGGCTAACATGGCGGGTAAACTGCTCTCTTCACTATCCCAAGCACTCTGCCAATGATCTGTTTCCACCCAAGCATCAGCCTTCGCCGCCCAATCTCCCTTAGTGAATTGTTCCGCACGACTACTCTTGTTGCTAATCCATTGGTTCCAGATTTCCATCGCACTTTTATCTGTTAACGGCAGGATATGCGCCTTGTCCTCGTCAGTGACAGGCAAGTCCTTGTGGTTGAAAATCCACTTACGGCGGTATTGATCTAGCGGGATATAAGTGTTGGCCACATTAGCTCTTTATTACATAGTTAATTATGCCCAATTATACCTAAGGTTAGCGGATTTGTGGATCTTAAGCTTACATAATTTGTCAATTTGACTTCAGTTCTAAATTACCGTAGAGCTGTTGTAAATGTGTTTGTGCTGCAAAGTTGTTCGGATCTAATGTTAATATTTCTGTTAATACGCTCACGGCTTGTTCGGGTTGGCCTATATCCTTCCAAAAAAGCCCAAATTTGAGAAGCACCGGAATATCAGTTGGGTATTTTTCTAAATAGTTTAGATAATAGTCTAACGCTTGTTGGTACTTACCTTGAAGCTTAAGTATCTGAGCATAGTGAGGTAAGTAATCGTCACTAAATACAATAATTTTACTATAAGTGTTTTCAGCCAGCGTAATATCCTTGAGCTTCAGAGAGAGTAATATAATTTGTTTTAGTTCAGTTTCCGTACGATACTCTTCTGAGATATTAAGTATAGACTCTAGTGCTGCGGACTCTTCGTGCAGAAGTAAAAATTGGTAACTCGAGGCTAAATAATATAAACGGGTTAACTCTGGGTTATTTTTGATAAATGGACTGATGTATTGAATCATTTTACTGATCCCAAGTAAGTGCTGATTTTGCATTAAGATAGCCAGTTTTTTAAATGCATCTTCCACATTATTGACAGTAGCCTCTTTTACACTGGTACTGTGATTATTTTGGCTAAGATACTGTAAGTATTCCTGTTCAATCTCATCGAGTAGAGCTATATCTGCATCATTCAACTTCTGATGGTCGGGCATATAGTTTTGTTTCCAAATTAATGCTCGGCCTAGTTGATTATCCTGCCGCCACTGTCTAGCAATCGCCGGTATATCTGTTGGCACAGTGAGTTCAGCTAATCTTATTTCCACTCTGGATGCGGCATCATTGATTAAGACGCTAAGTTCAGTGGCTATGTTTAAATATGCCTTATAGTAAATGTTATTATTTGTACTGAGATCTAATTGTGACCAATGTTCGCTCTGTTTTGTCGATAGGAAATGTGAGAATTCGTAGTAGCCGTAAAATTTAATTAAGCTTCCAAAATGGTGGTATTTTCGATTGAGTGTTTTTTCAATCTTGTCTATTTTTCTGTGTAGTTCAACAACGGTGTGTGTGGTACCCTCTATTTTTAGCATGATATTTGAATAATGCAGGGCCTTTTTGAGCAATTTTATTAAGGCATTAAAAGTGTTTGAGGTTAAAGAGAGATCAGTTAGGGTATTTGCTAATAGCTTACGTCTTTGTTCGATAGATAGTTTGTGCTTACTTGGTTGAAGTATAGCTCTATCTTCAGGTGTAATTGTTGCTAGCACCAGTTGTTCTGGTGAAAGCTGTTGTATACCCTCAATTCTTGCAGCGTTTGCTGATAAATTGATACACTTTGCATGGTAACAAATCACTTCTTCTTGTAAAGATTGCATGGCTTGAAGGAGTTGTATTGGAGTTTCTGCCATTTCACCTGAATAGGTTTCTACCCACTCGAACATGACTCCTAAATTAGGGCCAATATCTGCACCGAATGTATTCTTTGCATGGGTTGCACCAGACTGAGAATGACAAAAATCAGAGCCACAAAGTAATATTTGTTCAAATCCCATTTCTTCGGCAATTTGCACAGCGGCATTAGTTACGGTAGGGCCTTTTGGCAAAATATTATCGCTATCTCGAGAATCCCAAGGTATTCGTGGACCAGTGTATAGCACGCTGCCAGCCCACTGTCCGAGTAATAGGGGACTAACATGATATGAGCAAATAAATAGACTGTTTTCGTACAAGGCCATCATTTCTTTATTTACTGTCAACGCATGATCTTGGGGGTCGACCGAAACTATGATGTCTACAGGAATCCCTGCAATAGTCAGTTTATACGCTACTCTCGATACAGCGAAAATAACTAACTGTTCTCGATGACTTTTTATCCAGTCGATATGCTCATCTAAAGAAGGGCCTCCGCCTAAAACTATGCAGGTTTTACCCATGAATTTTTGTTTTAGTATGGATGCGGGCTGAAGAGTTTCACTTAAATTAATTAGTTGCTTTTTAATAAATATTTTCTGGGAAAATCCGATATTGCTTTCGAAGTGCTCGTGTTCTATTTTTTTTTCAACTAAATAATTTAATTGTGCATATTCATCAATGTAGTTCCCTGAAACTGCAATTGAACGATGAACTTTAAATTGATCTTTAGCAATAAAAATATTATTACGAGTTTCTTTTAATAATGCATCAAACATCTCTGGCGAACATATTTCAATTGATTCAGATAGTTCGTCTGGGACTTCAATTGTTAGTAAGTTCAGTACTGCATTAAAGTCTACAAAAATAAATTTACTGCCATCGGGAATAGCTAGCTCCATGACATAGTTAGCAAGTAAACCAGAATCCAGACCTATGACTATGTGTAGGGTATCTTTATGGGAAAACTCGGCCTTATACCTATTATTAAATAGCGTTTTCGAGTCGCATTGCTCAAAGGTGTTGCGATTAATGCTCGGTAGATAGTACTCATTGAATTGACTAACCGAGAAAACAGCGGAGAGAATGGGTTCGTTTACTGTCATCATCTGTTGTGCACCTTGTTATCTCGTTAGAGTCAAATTTTTGGCAAACACTGAATATGTGTGGACAATTTTCGCATATTTTCATGCTGATAACATAATGAAATCAAATTGATTTTGTAAACTTTAGCACGATTGCCTCACAAATAGTTATTGTATCTCTGGGACTTAATATCAAAGTTTGTATAAAAAACGCTCGTTTTTTGCTTTTGATGGTTTTGCTAATTTAGGGGAAATAAGTCAAATTGCTCTGGATTAGACTTTTACTGTAGTCATATTGATGATTAAAACCACAGTTTGGAATAGATTGTCGTAAAAATTCTAAAAACGGTCGACAATTCAAATTAAGTTACTAAAATTATATAAATTTATGCATGGTTGTGGTTTAGTAGCTTTCATGTTTTTACCTATGGGAATCATCGTTTTGGCCTTACCGTCAGTGATTTTTGGTATGTTTTTTGCTTTATAACTAATGTTTCAACCTTAGTAGGTTGTGATATACCTAGTCAGATAGTGTTGGCACTACAGTGATCATTCGGAGCGTATATGTTTGACAATAAATCGATTCTCATAACAGGTGGAACAGGTTCTTTTGGTCAAAAATATACCAAAATGATATTGGCGAAATATAAACCAAAACGGTTGATTATTTTTTCACGTGATGAGCTAAAACAATACGAAATGCAGCAAGTTTATAACGCGTCTTGTATGCGTTATTTCATCGGTGATGTACGTGATGCTGATAGACTTGTCCAAGCGTTGAAAGATGTTGATTACGTGATTCATGCCGCTGCGTTAAAACAAGTACCTGCCGCCGAGTACAATCCTCTGGAGTGTATTAAAACCAACATTCATGGTGCTGAGAATGTGATCAAAGCAGCAATCGCGAATAAAGTCAGGCGGGTTATTGCATTATCAACAGATAAAGCTGCGAATCCGATCAATTTATATGGAGCGACTAAGTTGGCTTCTGACAAATTGTTTGTTGCTGGAAATAATATTGTGGGTGAAGGTAATACCCGGTTTTCAGTGGTGCGATACGGTAATGTTGTTGGTTCTCGTGGTTCAGTAGTACCTTTTTTCAAATCATTAGTGAATAACGGTGCCGTTTCTTTACCTATCACTCATCCCGATATGACTCGCTTTTGGATTACCTTGCAAGATGGGGTGGACTTTGTGCTTAAGAATTTTTCCCGGATGCAAGGTGGTGAGATTTTTGTCCCTAAAATTCCGTCTGTTCGCATCACTGACTTAGCTGATGCCTATGGTGCAGGATTAAAGCGTGAAATTGTAGGTATACGCCCAGGTGAGAAAATGCATGAAATTATGTGTCTTGGGGATGATTCGCATCATACACTTGAGTTCGATGACCATTTTGTTATTACACCGAGCATTTCATTTTTTGGTAAGAATAATAACTATTCTACTAATATGTTAGGTGAAACAGGCACCTTAGTCGAACAAGGATTTGAGTATCATTCGGGTAATAATCCTCATTTCTTATCTATTGAGCAAATAAAGTTACTCGATGAGGAAGCATAATGATTCCTTATGGACATCAATCAATAAGTCAAACAGACATTGATGCAGTTACGACTGTTTTGACTTCTGACTATCTGACCCAAGGTCCCCAAGTGCCCATGTTCGAGTCGGCAGTTGCAACTGTAACTAGGGCAGAGTATGCCGTAGCGGGTAACAGTGCGACCTCTATGTTACATGTGGCTTGTTTATCTCTGGGTGTTTTACAACAAGATATAGTTTGGACTTCTCCTATCACTTTTGTAGCATCAGCTAATTGTGCTCTCTATTGTGGTGCGAAGGTTGATTTTGTTGATGTTGATCCCCTCACGGGTAACATGTGTGCAATTGCTCTCTCTAACAAACTGCAAGAAGCACAAAAACAAGGTTGTCTTCCTAAGGTCATCATACCCGTTCATTTATGCGGCCATAGCTGTAATATGGATGTAATAGGAGCGCTTGCAAAGCAGTATGGTGTAAGGGTTATCGAAGATGCCTCACATGCTATAGGTGGGCAATATCAGGATCAATATATTGGTCAGTGTCAGTATAGCGACATTACGGTATTTAGTTTTCATCCTGTTAAAATTATCACTACTGCTGAAGGTGGTGTCGCTACAACTAATTGTGCAGAACTTGCCAAGGCGATGGTTTTTTATCGCAGCCACGGAGTGACACGGGATAAAGAGATGATGCTAAGACCTGATGAAGGGGATTGGTACTATGAACAGCATTTTTTGGGCTTCAATTATCGTATGACTGACTTACAAGCTGCGTTAGGAAACAGCCAAATTACACGTCTAGATGAGTTTGTAGCTAAACGTAATCAATTAGCTCTTCAATATCATTTTCTATTGAAAGACACTGGGGTTGAATTTGTCTCTCCGTTAGATAATACACTTAGTGCTTACCATCTTATGATGATTTTATTGCCTGAGAATATCGCCCGTAAAGTGGTTTTTGATGCGATGAGAGCGGCAGGTATTTGTGTGCATGTTCATTATTTCCCTGTGCATTTACAACCGTATTATTTAAATCTAGGTTTTGCTGAGCATGATTTCCCTCAAGCTGAGCACTTTTATCGCCATTGCTTAACCTTGCCGCTTTATCCCGATCTTAGTGACGAACAGTTAGTTTTTATTACTGAAACATTAAAAGGATTATTGTAGTGAACATAGCAATAATTCCCGCCCGTGGTGGCAGTAAACGTATACCGAGAAAAAATATTAAGGCATTTAATGGCAAACCCATTATTGCTTATACAATTGAAGCTGCATTAATTAGCGGTTGTTTCGATCGTGTTATAGTATCAACTGACGATGATGAAATTGCCGCTGTTGCACTACAATATGGTGCTGAAGTTCCCTTTGTCCGTCCCTTAGCATTAGCCGATGATTTTGCGACGACAGGTGTGGTGGTGACGCATGCGCTTAACTGGTTAATAGAGTCTCACTCTAAGCCTTCGTTTGCTTGCGTTATGTATGCCACGGCCCCCTTTATTCGAGCGGAAATATTAAAAGACGCATATGCGATATTAAAGCAAAACAAGCATAAAAAGTTTTGCTTTGGCGTAGCAGAATTTCCCTCTTCAATTCAACGTGCCTTTAAAATAACGACTAACGGAGATGTTGAGATGTTTCAACCTGAGTATTTTAATACTCGCTCTCAAGATCTTGAAAAAGCTTACCATGATGCCGGTCAGTTCTATTGGGGCACGACAGAAGGCTTCTTGGAGAGTAAGGGGATGTTTTCGAGTGATTCTATACCATATCCATTACCTCGCCACCAAGTTCAAGATATTGACACTCCAGACGATTGGGTAAGAGCCGAGGCACTATATCAAGTGATGCTCAAGCAAAGTGCCTAAGATGAAGAGGATCGTTTTTAGAGTCAATGCTGGGCAGGGGATCGGGATTGGTCACTTAGTCCGTTGTGCCGTGCTTGCAAGAGAATTGATTCAACAAGGTCATAAATGCCTTTTGGTATTGGGAGCGGTCGAGCAGGAGTTATCTGCATTTGTTGAAGGACTCGATTATATTTCACTCAATTTAGTATCGCCAACTTGCCCAGATGAGTCACATGATGCTGTGTTATTTCTGAGCGTGGCGAATAATTTTTACGCAGACTGGGTTGTCGTGGATGACTATTATTTGGGTCGAGAATGGGAGTTATTGATTAAAGCACATGGCTATCAAGTATTGTCTATTGATGATCTTTGTCGCCCCCATGAGTGCGACATCTTGTTAGATGTACGTTGGCGTGGGGACAATACGTCTCTTTTTTACCAAGGTAAATTACCTTCACACTGTATGGCCTTACTTGGCCCAGAGTTTGTGCTGTTATCTGAACATTATCAACAAGCCGTTATACATTCGCAGCCTGCAGAACTGCCTTATACTCTCTTAGTAGGTCTTGGTGGTGGCGGAGATATTGTTACTATTCGCAAGTTAATAGAGAATTTAGAACCGTTAGCGAAACGAAATCAGATAAAGATTCAGGTTATCCTTGGGCCTCTGTTTGATGACCCTCTTACTTTTATCACTGAATGTGCGGACACTCCTTGGGTTGAGCCGCTCATTGGTATTAAAGAATTGTACCCTTACCTAAAGGCGTGCGATTTATATATAGGTGCAGCAGGCGGAATTTTATATCAATTGCTTGCGCTCAATAAACCAGCATTGACCTTTTCAACGTCAGAGAACCAAGTCACGCCAATAGATCAGTTAGAAGATATCGGCCACTTCTTCCATCTTGACCAATGGAGTGAGCAAGATGTTGCTTGTCTTCCTGAATTTGTGGATGCGGTTATAAGGCATAATGGCCGAGTCCAAGGTTTGCTTAATTCATCTCGATTTCATTTAGATGGGCTAGGGGTCCAAAGAGTCGTCAAAGCCATGATGGGCGAATTAACACCTGAGGAGAAAGTGAAACATTCTGCACCGTGTGTTGAGTTGATCCTCTCGAAACATCATAGTTTACGTCCTGTTAGCGATCGAGATATTAATCATTACCTTGATAGCCGTAACTTAGTAGCTAATGCGCAAAATATGATTAATGTGCAGCCCATTCCGCGTTTAGCGCACTATGCATGGTGGTTCAACACACAACGTGAGTCTTATTTACTGTCAAAAAACGGACAAGCTTGCTTGTATATTTGGCATCAAGTGAGACAAGTTGCACAACTGCATTTTTTAATTGGCGGTTGGTTTGTTTGTGACGATGACACGGGATTCCAAGATGCGCTACTTGCACTTAATTGGCAGTTAACTCATTGTGATAAAAAATATTCTGGTATTCCTTGGATTGCGGTTATTCATCGTGAGAACAAGTATGTGAAGCTGATGAATGATTATCTTGGCTTTGAGACAATAGACGAAATTCATCCCTATGCTTCAGCCATTGGCACGGTATTTGCTGATGCACATTATAGTCAGTTTTTCTTTGTAACTCGGACGACTAAGCCAGATCCGCAGCTACACAATATACAGGTGGTGGCAAAATGATCGCTATGGAAGTAACCCCACAACCGTTGAAGTTGGGATTTATTGGCGGTTCTTATACTTCGGCCGTGGGTTACGCCCATGGTGCAGCTAGTCAGTTGGACGGGCGTTGGCAATTAGTTTCTGGATGCTTTTCACGCGATATAGATACCAGTTTAAAAACGGGCGCGACATGGCATCTTCCTGCAGATCGTGTGTATTCCGATTGGCAGCAATATATTGCCAAAGAGGCGGCGTTGCTCGATGCCGTTGTCGTGCTAACTCCAACACCAAGTCACGTTGATGTCGTATGTGCCTTGCTGCAAGCAGGAGTCGCTGTTATATGTGAAAAAGCAATGGCGGCGGATTTACAGCAATCGATAGCGATCCAAAAAGTCCTCGATGAGACTAAAGGATTCCTCGCTGTGACCTTTAACTACAGCGGTTATCCTATGGTGCGAGTGTTACGCCGGCATGTACAAGAAGGCACTTTTGGGGAGCTTAAACAGATCCAAATTGAGTTTCACTCAGATGGTTTTATTCAAGCACCAGAAAAAATGCATCCTCAAGCTTGGCGTTTGGTGGATGGTGCAATCCCTACGATTTTATTAGATCTTGCCGTGCATGTGCAGCATCTGAGTGAGTTTATTACTGGAAAAATTCCCTTGAGCGTAAATGCCGATTTTCATCATTTCTCGATTTTTGATGGCATAGTCGATGACGCCTATTTGTGGGCAAAATTTGAAAAGGGGATGCGGGCTTCCTATTGGGTTAGTAAGACAGCTTTAGGCCATCGTAATGGGCTTAGAGTCAGATTATTTGGTGAACAGGCGAGTGCAGAGTGGTATCAGGAGGAGCCGGAGCGTCTGCATATCTACGGTAAAGACTCTGTTCGGATGACTTATGATAGAGGCAATTGTCATTTTAAAGAAGAAGTCCGCGAACGCTTTAAACCTGGACATCCCGCTGGCTTTGTTGAAGCTTTTGCTAATCTTTATAACGATATTGCCGATGCACTAGTTATGTTCCGTAAAAAGGGGCAATTTCAGTCGCCTTATGTATTTGGTTGGCAGCATGCCCATGATGGTCTCGTTATGTTAGACGCTGTTGTACAGTCAAATAAAACTGAGAGATGGGTTGAGATAAATTAAAGGTTATGTGCAAATGAAGATTAATATTGGTGAGCGCGGGATTGGTGACGAAGAGCCCTGTTATGTGATTGCTGAGTTATCGGGAAATCATGGCGGAGATATCCGTAAAGCAGTTACCCTACTTAAAGCCGCTGCCGATGCGGGAGCCGATGCCATTAAACTGCAAGTATATCGTCCTGATACTATTACGCTAAATGTGGATCATGGTGATTTTGCTATCCCAATGGATAACGCATGGGCAGCTTATAAAAACCTTTATGAATTATATGAATATGCTCATACTCCTTGGGAATGGCTACCTGAATTATTTGCCGAGGCCGCGAAACTTGGGGTTGAGTTATTTGGTTCTGTCTTCGACGAGACGTCAGTCGACGAGCTAGAAAAATTTGCTGTAAAGGCTTATAAAATAGCGTCTCCCGAAATTGTCGATCTAGCATTGCTAGAAAAAGTCGCCAAGACAGGTAAGTCAGTCATAGTCTCTACTGGGCTGGCAAGCTTAGAAGATATTTGTCGTGCGGTAACTTGTCTTAAGCAACACGGTTGTGAGCAAATAATTTTACTCAAATGCACAACAGCCTATCCTACACCTCCAGCAGAAGTTAACCTAAAAACGATACAGCATTTAAAAGACACATTCCAATGTCCTGCTGGACTTTCTGACCATACAGTTGGTATAGGCGTATCGATTGCAGCTGTTGCGTTAGGCGCAAATGTAATTGAAAAACATATAAAATTGGATGATGGAGAAGAAACTGTCGATAGCTTCTTCTCACTAACAGTCGCTGAATTTCAAACGATGCTGGCAGAGATCCGTCGAGCGGAATTGGCGGTTGGCAAAGTAGATTACAGCTTAACGCCCGGTGCGAATAAGAATCGAAATGGACGACGCTCACTGTATATTTCGGCACCGATGCAGCAGGGTGATATTTTTACTGAGCTGAATGTTAAATCTGTGCGGCCAGGTTTCGGTCTTGACCCACAATATAAGTCACTAATTTTGGGGCGCAAAGCGGGTAAAGATCTCATCGCTGGCGACAGATTAAGCTGGGATGTTATTCAATAGTCTGAAATGTTTCATTTAAAAATGGGTGAGTAGTAATGACAATAAATGACGTGACAAATTTTATCATCGATTATGTGCGGCAACATTTAGAAGATGACAGTCAGATTATTGATGAAAATTGCAATTTTGTTTCAACTGGCTACTTAGACTCATTTGCTATTTTGAGTCTTATCATGACATTAGAAAGTCAATACGAGATTAAGTTCGCGCCAAGTGAACTCGCAGAGTCTGAGCTCCAAGTCATAGGTAATTTAGCGCAAGTGGTGGTGAATAAAATTGCGGGTAGAGACTGATGTCTTGCTTATATGAGAGATTTAGGCTGGTTGCCCAGCAGTTTCATGATAAAACTGCGTTGATCGATGGCGATGAGTGTTATACCTATGGCCAGCTGTTGTCACTCATTGAATTATGGTGCAAGCAGATTGTACTGATTTGCCAAACTCAAAGACCGCGAGTAGCGCTGTTAACTGACTCTCTATTACATTCTTTTACTGTCTCTGTTGCGATCGCAAAATTAGATGGTGCATGTATACCTACGAATGCACAAATGCTGGCACCACAGTTGTTGGCCGGATGGAACGCGACAGATGTTAATCTTGTGGTTTACGATCGTAGTGTTAGCGCAAAAGTGCATTCTTTAGCCTTGCCGTTTGGTATTATAGCCACTGATGCATTGGCGATACCTACGGGGAATATTCCTTCCAATCACAATACTTACGCTAATAATATTGAATTTACTCAAGATGATTGCCATGCGTCAGAAGCGCTTAGCTCGTTGGTCCAAGAAGCCATAGATAACGACTTTTTGATCACCCTTTCATCTGGCTCAACCGGTGATCCTAAACCTATTGTGGTGTCACAAAGTGTCAAACTTGCAAGAGCGCAACAGACTTGGGATCTGTATCATTTAACGTCTGACGATGTAGTGCTATGTGCTTCACCATTTTTTCATTCTTTAGGTCAGCGACTTAGTTTTGTACCCTTATTATTGGGAGCCACTTTAGTGAGATTGGCCCCCTTTACGCCAAAACAGTGGTTAGTGTTAGTTGAGCAACATGCGGTGAGTTTTGTGATCAGTGTCTCGTCGCACCTGTATGCCTTAAAAGATGAACTACTCGATAACGCGATAGCATTAAAGTCACTGAAAACTATAGTGACGTCATCAGCTCCTATAGATGCGGCTTTTAAAGAGAAAATTTTTGACGCAATTGGCTGTGATTTTCACGAAATTTATGGCGCGACAGAAATTGCCGTCGCAACCAATTTAGCGCCCTGTGATGCAAAATTTAAATTTAATACTGTCGGCTACCCATGTGAAGCGATCGATGTTCGAATACTCAATTCAAATCTATGCGTCTGTGGGATCAATGAGGTTGGGGAAATAGCAGTAAGGTCTCCACTAGCGTTTAGCGGTTATTACCATAAACCTGAATTAACATTGGCTGCGTGGCATGGAGATTATTTTCTAACTGGCGATCTCGGTAAACTCGATAGCGAAGGTTTTTTAACTTACGTTGGTCGTAAAAAAGACGTTATTATTTCGGGGGGCATCAATATATATCCGAAGGATATTGAGGCTGTACTCTCCACGCATGAAAGAGTGTTAGAAGTGGCTGTTATCGGTGTAGATGACCAGTTGCTAGGTGAAGTTATCGTCGCCATCTGTATTGTAAAAGATGCAGATCGTTTAGAGCCACAGCTTCGAGCCTTAACGAACCGTTCATTAGCGCCTTTTCAGCGTCCTCTAAAATACTTTTTCCCAGAAAAATTGCCATTAACGGCAACGGGAAAAGTGTCTAAGAAATTGTTGAGGGAACAGTATAATTCCTTAAATAATGGTTGGACAGCCGTACTTGAAACGATGTTGTACGGGAGGAAAGGCTAATGAGTGAAAGGTATATTTTTGGTGCAGGCATTCAAGGTGAAATTTTTTTTCAAAGTTTTCAATTCTCATCGATCACACTTGATGGTTTTATTGATGCCTATAGTCAACAGACTCATCTATATGACTTGCCGATAATACGCAAAGAAGATATCGAGAACAAAGACGCCGAAATATATATATCAGTAGGGTTATTAAGTCGACGTATCAAGTCTGAGCTTGTGGCACAGGGCTTTACTAGAGTATATGACTTTACAGAGTCCATTTTTGCTTGTCCTGCTATTATCCAACAATTAATTCCCCACAGTCTTTGGTATTCAGCCGTGATTGATGAAATGGTGGAACTCGAGCAATTGGCAAAAGTAAGGGGTCTGTTATTTGATGATAAGAGTCGGCAATTATTAGATCAAATAGTTCGTTTTCGTCAACATCATCGAGTTGAAGATTATCCAATCCCCGATCCTCATATTCAATATTTTGCTGAAGATATACCTGTTTTTAACCATTTGTCAGCACTGCGTTTTATTGATGCGGGTGCATATAATGGCGATACGTTAACCTCATTATTTACCGCTGCGCAATTACATGCACTACCGGTAGAATACTGCGCTAGTTTTGAGCCTGACCCCATTAATCTATATAAATTAAACTGTAGAGTTAAAGCATTGGGGTTGGAACATCAGGGGCGAGTATTTATTTACCCTGCTGGCGTATGGAGTAAGTGCTGTTTGTTAGCTTTTGATGCTGAACACAGTACTTCAAGCCGATTAACCGGAACCACGGGATCACAAGATAATTTGGTGAGTTGTGTGGCACTCGATGACGTGGTTTTTGGAGGATCACCCAACTTTATCAAAATGGACATAGAAGGGGCTGAAAAGGCGGCTCTTTTAGGGGCAAAGAATATTATTCAAACATATCGCCCTGTTTTGGCAATTTGTCTCTATCACAATCCTAGCGATTTATGGGATATTCCTTTGATGATCAACGATATGGTTCCAGACTATGACATGTACATTAGAGTCTATGGTGATATGTTATTGGAAACTGTGCTGTATTGTATCCCAAAAAAACGCAATGAAAATGTTGGACCCGATAAGGAATAATAAATATATGTGGAAAGAGCAAGTTAACGCCATGATATCAGACATGCGTAATGCGGATCCCAGTTATCAGCCAAGTCACTTCTGGCAACATGGTGCAAAGAGCTTGCAGCAGGATCTAGCCGATTACGGGATTGAAAATTTTCGAACGCTAAATAGCGCCCTAGGCTATTTCGTTCCAACATATTTATTTCATGGCTGGGTTTTACAGCCAGAACGTTATCAAAATATGTTAACTGTTTGTGATGGCGTCCTTCAAAATGACCGGCGCGCCATGATGTCAATGACGGAGTTTTTATCGGGTGAAACTCATGCTAAAAGTGACTATCGAGTGTATAAAGCGAGTGAGCAGTTACGTGCCCCGTTTACACAAAATTTCAGTGAAAGCCATGTAGGCAACCCATTAGAACAGTTTGAGTTTGATGGACATTTTTATAGTCGCTCTAGTTTAAATTATCTACTAGGATTAAATTTTCTTAAGCAACATATACAAGATATTTCGGTCAAAACTGTCTTAGAAATCGGTGGTGGTTTCGGTTCACTCGGTGAGATTCTACTAAGTGATAGCAGAAATGAGACTTTTTATATAAACGTAGATATTCCTCCGACCTGTCTCTTTTCCATTTATTATTTAAAACAGGTATTGGGTGCACATCTTGTGGCAGATTATGCCCAGTTACAAATTTACCCAGATTTGAATATTGATACACTACGTACTGAGTTTAGTGCCGTAGTCATGTGTCCTTGGCAGTTACCTGAACTCACTGGCGAAATTGATCTTTTTGTGAATTTTATCTCCTTTCAAGAAATGGAGCCTGAAATAGTTCAAAATTATCTGCAACATGTAACACGGTTAAAAAGTAAATACGTGTTATTGCGTAATCTTCGCGAAGGGAAACAGGTTGCAAAAGACCACTCTCATGTTGGTGTTAAAGTGCCTATCTTGGGAGATGATTATGATAAATTCTTACCTGAGTACGAGCTTATTGCCACAAACGTATTACCTTTTGGTTTTCAAACAATTGATAAATTTCATTCAGAATTGAGATTGTATAAACGTATTGAAAATTAACTAAATATAAATCTGAATGTCGTATTTAATTTTCTGTCTAAAGTTTATCTATATTAATTTTTTTGTACTGAGATTGGGTGGTGATATATGTTTTATGAATTAGCGAGCCCAACATTTGGCCTCGAAGAATATACCGCGCTTAATAAAGTGATTGAAAGCGGTTTATTTACTATGGGAGAAAATGTTAATGAGTTTGAAAAACAGTTTGCAAAGTATCATAGTAAAAAATATGCAGTTATGGTTAACTCCGGTTCTTCAGCAAATTTAATTGCAACCGCTGCATTTTTTTATAAGAAAAGTTGTCCACTAAAAGCTGGAGATGAAGTTATTGTACCTGCTGTCTCTTGGGCAACGACTTATCATCCGTTGCAACAATATGGGTTGGTTTTAAAATTTGTAGATATTAATTTACAAACTTTAAATATGGATGTGTCTAAATTAGAACAGGCCATTACAGATAAAACTAAGATGATTGTAGGGGTAAGCATTTTAGGCAATCCTGCAGAGCTAGATGTCATACGTGATTTTGCGGATAATCATTCATTATATTTTCTCGAAGATAACTGTGAGTCTTTAGATGCTGAATTAAATGGAAGAAAAGCCGGTACATTTGGTGATATAGGTACTTTTAGTTTCTTTTTTTCTCATCATATATCGACTATGGAAGGCGGGATGTTAATTACCGATGATGATGAATTATATCAACTAGCCTTATCGTTGAGAAATCATGGTTGGACTCGGGGCCAACCAGACGATTCTATGTTATTTGATAAGAGTGATGATGCTTTTTCTGAAGCTTATCGTTTTATTTTGCCTGGTTATAATGTTAGACCTATTGAATTGAGTGGTATTTTAGGGATAGAGCAGCTAAAGAAATTACCTCAATTTACTGAGCAAAGACGTAAAAATCTACAATTATTTAATGAGCTTTTTGCAGATGACAAGCGTTTTATTATTCAAGAAGAACATGGGAAAAGTTCAGCTTTTTGTTTTCCTATGATAATTAGTCCCGATGTGGACATCTGTCGAGATAAGCTTTTCTGCGCACTTAAGGCTGCGGACATCGGTTTTAGAATGATAACAGGTGGTAACTTTTTACGGCATGATGTCATTAAGCATTATCAATATAGCCAAGTTGGTGAAATGACTGCTGCTAATCATGTGCACGATTTTGGTTTTTTTGTAGGGAATCATCCCTTTGATTTAACTGAACAGTTACACACATTAAAACAGGCGATTGTACAACTATGACAAATAGTAAACGAATTTTGGTAACAGGTGGAGCCGGATATTTAGGTTCGATGATCACACCTAGGTTAATTGAACTTGGCCATCATGTTACGGTTTTAGATAACTTTATGTTTAACCAAGACTCACTTAATACTTTGTGTGCTAACAAAAAGTTTAATGTTGAGCGTGGTGATTGCCGTGATGAATCATTAATCAAGCGTCTAACTAAAAATGTCGATGTGGTGATCCCGCTTGCTGCATTAGTTGGTGCGCCTTTGTGTGGTAGAGATGAATTAGGAACTATATCGACAAATCGTGATGCTGTGGTTACGCTAACAAAAGTATTGAGTAAGCAGCAACAAATCTTAATGCCTATTACCAACAGTGGTTATGGTATTGGTGAGCAAGGTAAGTTTTGTGATGAAACGAGTCCTCTTAAGCCAATCAGTCTTTATGGCAAAACTAAAGTAGAAGCAGAGCAAGCTGTACTTGAGCATGGCAATGCTATTAGCTTTCGATTAGCTACCGTGTTTGGTATGTCGCCACGTATGCGGTTAGACCTCTTGGTTAATGACTTTGTCTATCGTGCAGTAAAAGATTCTGCTGTGGTTTTATTTGAATCGCATTTTAAGCGAAACTATATTCATATTCGTGATGTTGTAGCAGCATTTGAACATGGCCTTAATAACTTCGAAGTAATGAAAAATGAAGCATACAACGTTGGATTGTCTGATGCCAATATATCTAAACGTGAATTGTGTGATGAAATAAAACGTTTTTTACCAAAATTTACATACCTAGACGCGCCTATAGGCGAAGACCCTGACAAACGTGATTACATTGTATCCAACAGAAAAATCGAAGCTACAGGCTTTCGGCCAACCTTTAGTTTAGGTGATGGTATTCAAGAGCTGATTAAAGGCTATTCTATGATTTCTAATAGTAAGTATAGCAATATATGAATGATATCAATCGTAAGTTTCAGCGTGTGTTAATTACAGGGATTTCTGGTTCTGGTGGAAGTTTTCTGGCTGAATATATTGTAAATAATCATGTTGATGTGGAGGTGCATGGCATAAGCCGCTGGCATAGTACAGCGAGCCATGATAATTTGAATAACATCAAAGAGCGTGTTTATGTTCATGAATGCGATCTCTTGGACTTATCATCAATTATACGTGTGCTTGAAACGATAAAGCCTGATGGTATATTTCATATGGCTGCTTATGCAAATGTTAAAAACTCATTTATTACACCACTTTCCGTTATTAATAACAATGTAATGGGTACGGCTAATTTACTCGAAGCTATTCGGTTGACTAAATTAAATCCTGTTATTCAACTATGTAGCACCTCTGAGGTTTATGGCAGAGTAGAACCAAAAAATGTGCCTATAAATGAATCATGTCCTATTAATGCCGTAAATCCATATTCTGTGTCTAAAGTAACTCAAGATCTTTTGGGGCAAAGTTACTTTTTAAGTTATGGTATGAAAATTATTCGTACTCGAATGTTTACATATATAAATCCTAGAAGATTGGACTTATTTGCAACTTCTTTTGCTGATCAGATTTCTAGAATTGAACTTGGATTGCAAGATGAGTTATTTCATGGAAACTTAGACTCTACCAGAACACTTATTGATGTTCGTGATGCGATGGAGTCCTATTGGGTTGCACTGACTAAAGGACGAATAGGGGAGATTTATAACATTGGAGGTGAAAATATTTATAAGGTTGGAGAGATTTTAGAAATTCTTAAGTCGAAATCTAGTGGGGATATTAAGTCTCGGCTGGACCCATTGTTATTAAGGCCGACTGATATTACTTTGCAAATACCTGACTCATCTAAATTTTTGCTTGAAACAGGTTGGAAGCCTAAATATTTATTTGAAGATAGTTTGAACCATCTCTTGGATTATCGTAGAAGAGTAAATATACGTAGCAATTGTTAAGGTGAGGTTTGATTATGTCTGTTCGTTGGTTATTCATTGTACAAAATTTTGAGTTAAAAAATTATGCAGATAGCTGCGCACGAATAGAAATTGTTGAACCAATTTTGAGTTCTAATTTTGTAAGCGAGTATGATCTTCTCTGTTCAGACAGAACTTATGAAAGCTATTTTAAGCCGATAGCTTTAAAAAGTATTGAGCGAATTAAACTACAAGTTGGAAACAAGCCTTGCGTCATTTACGGAGCAGGTCTACATACTAAAAATAATTTTTCACTATTTGAAGATTTTAATGTAGTTGCCATAGTTGACCAAGATCCTAAATTATGGGGCGAAAAGGTTTGCTCTTTGCCTGTAATATCTCCTAAAGATATTGAAAAATATAGCAAAAATATCCTTATTTCAAGTAAGGCGTTTGAGCGTAAAATTTATGATAGCTTAACGGTATTATATCCAGATAGTTACGTTTTTAAGCTTTATGAAGATCAAGAGAGTGAAGCTGTTTATTTCGAAGATTTATATAAAGATATAGAAAAAAAAATTAAGCAAGTTGAGCCTGATGTCCTATTTTATAGTCCAACTCAGCCTAATGACTGTTTGCCTTTATCATACTGGCTCGAGCTTAAACTGAAGTATCCCTATATCAAGTATGTGACTTTATGGTGGGATTATGATGAAGATGAACAGGGCAGTCCTTATTTACAGTTTGAAAGGGATTGTTTGCAATGGGCTGATTTGTGTATTGAAAATAGTAATGGTAGCCGCTTAATAAAAATGAATGATGCTGCCGCTCCTTATCAATTACACCAGAACACAGATAAAGTAAAATTTTTACCGAGCGTATTTGATCCAAGCCTCTTCTACGAGGATAAGTCCACACCTAAGGAATACGATATTGCTATTTTTGGTACGGCAGCTGGTAATAGAGGGTACTGGATTGAAAAGCTAAACGAAAAATACGGGGACAAGTTCCATCATATTGGCGGTTTTGTGCATGGTAGTGATATATTATCAATAGAAAACTATGCTCATGCCATGAGGAAAACAAGAATTTGTGTCAATACGCAAACCTATTCGTTCAGGGAACAGTGTAAAGGGAAAGTTAGAGAAACTATCGCTTGTGGTGCCATATTGCTTGAGGAAGATAATAGTGAAACGAGATTATTTATTAACGATTCTCAAGCGTGTTTATTTTTTAATGATTTTGAGAACCTTTGTTCTAAAATTGATCGATTACTTGCAGAACCTAGCTACTTTGATTGTTGCTATCAGAATGCAGAGCGTTTCCGCTTAAACAATCTGAATACTAATAGCTGGACCCTAAGTATTTTGAATTATTTGGGAATTTTATCAAGTGTAATGGATGAATAACAAAATGTATGATGTAGAAAAACTGTATCGGAAACTTTTGTTCATTAGGTTGCTTGAGTTGAAAGTGGCTGCTGAATATCCCAAAGATAATATTAAAAGCCCAGTACATTTGTCGGTAGGACAGGAGTTTGTCAGTGTCGGTGTTTGTGAAGCATTGAATCAAGATGATCTTGTTTGTGCTACTTATCGCGGACATGCAGCTTATTTAGCAAAAGGCGGTTCAGCAAATGCATTTGTTGCAGAGCTTTATGGCAAATCAGCGGGGTGTGCAAAAGGCAGAGGAGGCTCAATGCATCTCATTGAGCCTAATGTAAATTTTCTAGGCACTTCTGCAATCGTTGCTACTGGTATACCTGTAGCGACTGGCCATGCTCTTGCTATGACAATGAGAAAATCCCCCCAGATTGTTGTATGTTTCATCGGCGATGGTGCGACGGAGGAAGGGTGCTTTTATGAAAGTCTTAATTTTGCCGCGCTTAAGTCATTACCTATCTTATTTGTTGTCGAGAATAATGGCTTCGCAATTCATGAGCCTTTATCAAAACGTTGGGCTAATACAGACTTGATAAACCGCGCTGAAAGTTTTGGAGTATCAGCCTATCAACACAGTGATGGTGATTTGTTGACATTAGTTCCATTAGCAACGCGTGTTATTGAATCTATTAGATCGGGGCATGGTCCTGCTTTATTAGAGGTTAGTTGCTGTCGCTGGTTACAGCATGTTGGGCCATTAGATGAGAGTGATGTTGATTACAGAGATGTGTCGCAAATTAAGAATTCAAAGCTTATAGATCCATTAGATAAACTTGCAGGCTTTCTTGACATGAAACTATGCAAACAGATTCAAACTGAGATGAATGAGAAAATTGAGGAAGCTTTTAAGTTTGCAGAAAATGCCGCGTTCCCCAGTGCAAGTGAGGTATACGATTATGTTTACCGATGATAAAAACTTATTATCATTTAGTCAGGCTATTTACCAAGGTCTAGATCATGCTTTGGGCTCAGATGGTAGCGTGTTTGTAATGGGCTTAGATGTTGATGACCACATAGGCATTTTAGGAACAACAAAGGGTTTAGCTGAACGATATGGTGCCGATAGAGTATTTACTACTCCTCTTTCCGAAGATGCTATGACTGGTATTGCAATTGGTGCTGCAATGGCGGGAATGAAGCCCGTGCATGTGCATATTCGAATGGATTTTTTACTGTTGTGTATGAATCAGCTAATTAATATTGCCGCTAAAGCACATTACATGTACGGAGGCCAAGTACATGTACCTTTAGTTGTGCGCTGTATTATCGGTAAATCATGGGGACAAGGCGCACAGCATTCCCAAGCATTACATAGTCTGTTTATGCATATTCCGGGGCTTAAAGTTGTTGCTCCATCGAATGCTTACGACGCTAAGGGGTTGCTTCTTGCTGCAATAGATGATCCTAATCCGGTTATTTTTATGGAGCACCGTCTTCTTTACAATACTTATGCCGAAGTACCAGCAGAAGCTTATAAAGTTGAATTAGGTAGAGCCAAAATTGTACGCAAAGGAACTGATATTACCATTGTAGCCATTTCTAACATGGTAATGGAAACACTTAGAGCTGCTGAATTATTAGAGAAACAAGGCATTAGTGTTGAAGTAATTGATCCTGTCACTCTAGCTCCTTTAGATATGCAAACAATTATTGATTCTATCACTAAGACTAAGCGACTGTTGGTCGTCGATAATGGTTGGTTGAATTGTGGTGCATCTGCTGAGATTGTTGCGCAGGCAAGCGAAGCTAATATTTCGGGATTAAGAGTAAAAAGACTTGGATTTGCTGCGACAACATGTCCAACAACGCCTACACTTGAAGCTGAATTTTATCCTAATCCACTCAATATTACTCAGGCAGCTATGTTGCTGATAGAAAAGATTGCCAGTGATAATTGGCCGCCAACCGACGACGAAATTACACTTATATATCAAATGCAGTTTAAAGGACCTTTTTAATGGATGCTCTAATTGTTACCCCAGGTGGTAGGGAAAACATCTATCAAGATTTAGGAATAGAGCTTACTGCAATAGAACCCCCTTTATGGGCAAGGTTAATTGCGGGTTATCTTATCGATAGAGATCATCACATAAACATTATTGATACCGAAGCATTGTGTATTACTCCACAAATGACCGCAGAGATAATTAACGATGTAAAGCCAGCCTTAGTTATTATTGTTGTATATGGTCACCAACCCTCAGCTTCGACACAGACTATGATGGCTGCAAGAATTCTATGCCAACAAATAAAAGTAGTGAATCCGAGTCAAAAAATAATATTAGTCGGAGGACATGTTGCTGCTTTACCAGAAAGAACTATTGCAGAAGAACCGGTAGAATTTGTCTGCGCGGGGGAAGGACCAGAGACTTGTCATCAGCTTATTCGAGCTCTTGCACTAGGGGAGACTTTTAGCACTATTCCTGGGCTAGTATGGCAAGATGAATTTAAGCAAATAAAGAGAAATCCCAATCCACCACTTATAAATGATTTAGATCAAAATCTGCATGGTAATGTGTGGCATTTATTACCAATGGAAAAATATCGTGCGCATAACTGGCAGTGTTTCGGTGACCTTGCAAAGCGTCAGCCTTATGCATCAATATATACTTCGCTTGGCTGTCCTTTTAAGTGTTTTTTTTGCTGTATTAATGCCCCATTTGTCGATAATAAATATCGTTGTAGAAGCCCAGAGAATGTGGTTGCAGAAATAGATATGTTGTATCACACCTATGGGGTAAAAACTTTTAAAATTATAGACGAAATGTTTGTTTTAAAGAAAAATCATTACATCCCTATTTGTGAACTTTTAGCCGAAAAGCCTTATGCGCATGAACTCAATATTTGGGCCTATGCTCGTGTCGACACTGTTAAAGTCGATACATTAACTTTAATGCGAAAGGCAGGCATAAAATGGTTAGCATTAGGGATTGAATCCGCTGATGAAAGTGTGCGAGACGGATCCAATAAGTCATTAGACAGTAATGATATTATTAATATAGTTAGTGAGATTCGAGCCGCAGATATTAGTGTCATTGGTAATTTTATTTTTGGATTACCTCATGATTCTGTTAGCACAATGAGGGATACCTTGTCTTTAGCACATTCGCTTAATTGTGAATTTGCTAACTTCTATTCTGCAATGGCTTATCCGGGATCAAAATTATATGTTGAAGCATTAAAAAATGGAACCGAGTTACCTGAGAAATGGAGTGGTTTTTCACAGCATAGCTATGATTGTTTACCATTGAAAACTGAATTTGAAACAGCTAAAACGGTATTGCAGTTTAGAGATGATGCATTTCATGAATTTTTTTCCTCTCCAGGTTATTTGACGTTCATAGAAAAAAAGTTTGGGTTAGAGACTCGATTACATATTGAGAAAATGAGTTCTAAAAGACTTAAACGACTGCTTCTTGATAATGTTTAGGGTTATATATTATGAATGCTGCTGATGTTGAAAAAAAATTACCAACAGTTGTTGTTTTAGCTGGAGGGCAAGGTACTCGTCTAAAGAGTGAAATTGGAAATTTGCCTAAAATACTTGCGCCGATTGGAGGTAAGTCTTTTCTTTCTATTTTAATGATGTGGCTTAAAGAACAGGGGGCAGTAAGGGTAATCTTTTCTTTAGGCTACCAAGCCGAACAAGTCATCTCAGCATTAAGCATGCTACCTGAAAAATCGACAATTGATATATCTTTTTTTGTAGAAGATTTTCCTCTCGGTACACTTGGTGGATTAAGTTTAGTATTAAATAATGAAGAAATGAATGAGTGTATAGTCATTAATGGGGATACTATTGCTGATGTAAATCTAACTTCATTTGTCTCTCAACATCGTAAATTAGGCTCAAATTCTGCAATAATCGTTACTCAAGTCGAAGATGCTTCTAGATATGGGAGCGTTACATTTTTGAATGAAAATATCATCGATGATTTTGAGGAGAAGGTTTTATCAACTGTTCAAATGCCCTGGGTTAATACCGGAATTTATTATTTCTCATCATCTTCCATTGATATTATAAAGTCTTTAAGCAATGGAAGTATTGAACATGACTATTTTAGTAGAGTTGATGTGAAATTGGGCTATTCAAAGTTTGATTGCAATATTTTTATTGATATAGGTACGCCAAGCAGTTTTTATAATTCACTTAAAATATTAGGGTGTTATTTATGATTATCTCTAGAACGCCATTTAGGGTTTCGCTATTTGGTGGGGGGACTGATTATCCTGGTTGGTACTCTCATCATGGTGGAGCTGTAATCGGTACTGCAATAAACAAATATTGCTATCTTACAATAAGAGATTTACCACCTTTCTTCGAACATAAACATAGAATTGTATATTCAAAAGTGGAACTTCCTTCATCTGTTGCTGAAATTCAGCATCCTTCAGTAAGGGCTGTATTATCTGAAATGAATGAGCATTCAGGTATAGAGATTCAGCATCAAGCAGATTTGCCTGCTCGTTCGGGTTTAGGTTCAAGTTCCTCCTTTACTGTTGGATTGATTAATGCAGTTAGAGCTAAAAAAGGATTAATTTCTTCTCCCCAGTATTTGGCTTCTGAAGCTATAAGAATAGAGCAAGATGTAATTAAAGAAAATGTAGGATCTCAAGATCAAGTTTGGGCTGCGTATGGCGGTACTAACTTTATTGAATTTAAAAATAACGGTGAAATAAACATTCATCCTCTAATAATGAACAATGAAACAATAACTTCGCTAAATGCTCATTTAATGTTATTTTTTACGGGTTTAAGTAGAATATCAAGTGAAATAGCTGAGAAGAAAATTGCAAATTTGGATTCAAGGAAAAGTCAACTCGAATCTATGTTCAACATGGCATATCAAGCTCGAGATATTATGCAAAGTAGCCACTGTTACATACAAGATGTCGGTGAGATGTTGCACGAATCTTGGCTTTTAAAAAAACAGTTGGCAGATAATATATCATCTTCTGATATTGATGAAATTTATACATCTGCAGTTTCTGCTGGTGCATATGGAGGCAAGCTCCTAGGCGCTGGCGGTGGCGGTTTCTTAATGTTCCTTGCTCCCCCTGATAAACATGATGCAATAAAAAGAAGCTTGACAAAACTTATTCATGTGAGTGTAAAAATTGGTGCTTGTGGTTCTAAAATTGTGATGTATGAACCTAATGGGTTTTATCAGAACTTATAATCTGATGAATAGTTCACATATAATAGTTAAAGTTTAATAGCAGTTATAATAATGCTGGAAGTTCATATTCTAAGTAATCTGCTAGTCCAAGCCAGTCTTGTCGTTCTTGAGCGGCTAACATTAATGGTATTATGTTAGAAATGGCTGATATATCCTTTAATTTTTTCAGTTCTGACTCAAGTAAATCTATGCAATTTCTTAATCTTTTAGAGGCTTCGGCCTCTTTTCCCAAACGGAATTGTTGCGCTGTATTAATTAGTTGAACGTCTAAGGCTTGATTATTATGCAGCATTATTTGCAATCCTTGAATTGAGTTCCTTTGATTTTCGCACCAGATAGGTTTGATTGATAAAACTTTATACGAGGTTTAGTTGCTATATAATGTTCCAAGTTTCTAAGGTAGGCTCTAAAGTTAAGATCAGTTGCAACTCGCTCGCCTCTACCATTGATTATCCAGTGTTTTGCATTCCCCGCCTTAGGGCCAATTTCACCATCCTTCCAAAAAGCATGGGTTTTATTATTTGGATAGCTAAAATCACATCCGAATAATGTAATTTCCCAGATATTTAAGTGTACTGCAAGATCTATGGCTGGATGAATCACGCTGCCATTAGTAAATAAACGTAATTTTGGATATGTTTTATGAAGCTGATCGTAAATTTTCCCTTTTGAATACGCATTAAAACGAGGGCCAGGCCAAGAACCAATTACTTTCGCGGGTATTCTAGGGAAATAGACTAGCGTTACTGTTTCAGGAATACTTTCTGGTAGATGCTCTTGTGTAATATTATGCTCGATACTAACGAGAATATCAGGAATAATACCTTGTCCCATTAATGCTTTGAACGATGTATCTACTGCTATCAGCAATGGCCTATCATTGCTAGGGCGATCACGCTGTGATTTTAGGTAACCGTAATGTTCCTCTAGTGTAGGGCCAGATCCTATGACAAAAGCTGTGTGCTGCTTGTGTATTAATTTTAACATTGCGGCATCAGGATCTAATTTGAGAAAAGAGAGATTCTCTGAGAATCTTGCTTTAATTACAGGGTCATCTAATTTATGTTTGCTATTCACAAATTCTATATTATTTTCGTAAACCAGCAAATCACGTAAACTGGCATTTTCATTTGAGACTAAACTTAAGTCTGGGGTGATGGCAATATAGACCGGATCAAGGCGATTTTGTTTTTGGGGCTCGAGTAGTTGAACTTTGGGATGACTAAGCCATTCTGATTGATCTGTATAGGTGATCAATAATGAGAATAGTGACGTATTAAGCAAGCAGACTTTAATCGTATTAATCGATTTTTTTTCAATTAATAGTGTCGGAACATCTCCCATACCCACACCATAAACTGTCACACTATTTACATCTTTTGGAAGGGTATTGATGTACAGCTTGGCTTCTGCAATACGATCGTGTCGGCTGCTTAATTGAATACCATTAACACTGATTGTTTGATTACTTCCAATAACTAAGTGAGCTTTAAGGTGATCAAATGGACTTGATTTTATTGCAGCTGCTACGATAGGCCAACGCTTGACGATAATATTGAGATTAGACGCAAATAGCTCAGTCATTCCGTTTCTCCGGAAGATTTCTGGGAGTTTGATATCACCAAGGTCACTATCTGGTCTCTCCACAGGGACTCGAACCCCGATCGGCCGCTTAGGAGGCGGCTGCTCTATCCTGTTGAGCTATAGAGAGACGACAGTGATTATACTGGTTTTATCTCTGATTAAAAGGCTTATGATTTAGTTGCTTAAATCTTAAGCGCTATGTCGTTTATCTGCACATTGTAGGCTGCATTTTGGTCTAAAAGTACTGCTGTAGAGCTTTCTTCACTCACTTGTTCGATTTTTACCGTGGCTCGACTTTTGGTTGCGACGGCGCGCATTTCATTGAGTCGATCGGGTAGATTTTGCTGTAATACGACTTGGAATTTATCCCCGACACGAATGCCATGTTTACGGCCGAGATTTAAAATGATCCTGTCCGCTTGGCGGCTCACGACTTGGCCGAGTAAGGGTCTGCAATTGAGTGTGCTGTCTAAATCATGGGTAGCCTGTTGCATTAACTTGGTAATATTTTTGCCATAAGATGATCGCCAGAATCTGTCCGTATTCGGGGCTATAATGGCTTGTTCTTCAAATTCCCATGGCGCCGATGTGCTGTAGCTTTTACTCCAAACTTCTTCGCCACTGATCCCATGATAAAGGCTAAGTTTGAACTGGAATTGCCTGAGTGGAGCTTCATTCCAGAATCCTAGGAAGGTTGGCTGCACTGGCTCCATTGAGATATCCATAATTTGTGGTTGGAGGATATATTGGCTGTCGGTAATTTCACTGAGCCAGCTTGGGAGTCGATAACCGCGAATATCCACTAGATCTTGTTTAATGTCGAGCAGCTCTTTAGCGTGAGTGTGGCTAAAACCTGTGGAAGAGTAATCTTCTATAACACTGCCTAGTTTTTCGGAAATAACTTCTTCAAAGCCTGAAAGCTGTCCGTATCTGAGCTGAGTACGATCTTTAATTTGTGCTTGAGGGATTAGAATCGCAGCCTTTAATTGTCCATTTGGACACTGCTGCGTAGGATCATCATTTAGATCGAGTCGTAGGGACACATAAATTTTGTTTCCCTGGATTCGTTCGCTAACGAGTTGGATGCTGATGGCTTGGGCGTTGCGATTTATCGCGAAGTTATTCTGTGTAAGGTTTCCGTTAGAGGTTTGTTGTTCACTGGAGATTTGAATGCCCGTGCTTAATGTCGCGTAGCTAACGGCTTGATTAATCGCTTCTTCCCTTGCTTGAGCCGTATTACCATTGATAATAGTCGCTTCACCACTGGCTTCTATCCATTCGGCCCGAGTAGGCAAAGACAGCAGTGCAAGGCTCAAAATGATGAGCGAAGCTGAACGTGGTATGTGCATCAATACAATCCTTATCGCTAAGCTATTGGCGAGCTTGCTAATCGAGCCAGTTTCCTGACACTTAATCTAATATACCGACAAAGCAAATTTCATGCCTGACTAACGAGAGTTTTCGATAAAGTTTCCATTGGCGCAGTCGATATACAGCGTATGAGCATAATAATGTCGGGCTGGAGCAATTTTGGTCCGAAGATTGCTGGCTTTTGTTACTCACAAAAATGAGACGCGTAGAGTGTGAGTGATTTAATTGCCAGTACACCCACAGATGAGGTAAATCCAATGCTAAAGCGTGTGATTATTCCCTTAACATTACTGATGTTAGGTGGATGTGTGGCTAAATCGGTTACACCGCCCAAGCCGAGTTTAGTGGATGGCAATGGGTTGCCGCCAACGGCAGTGATCAACCATTTAGCACAGCGAATTGTGACAGAGCTCGTTAAGCAAAATGATGCTCTGCGTTCTGATCAACCAATTGTTGTCGCAACCCCAGTATTAGTGGGTGACATGAATGGCACAAATGCGTTGGCGCAGCAGTTACAGCAAGGATTAATGACGTCGCTCCATAGCTTTCAGTTTAATGTAGTGGATTTAAATTTAGCTGATGGCTTGAGAGTGACGGCTAATGGGGATTTTATTTTGACGCGAGATTGGCAACAATTGTCGAAAAATCTTCCCGTTGAGCATCTTGTTGTATCGACTATGAGCCCCGTTACCAATGGTATGGCGATCAATACTCGGATTGTGAACATAAGTAACAATCGTGTGGTATCGGCCTCTCAAACTTTTGTGACTCAAAAAGAGTTGGCAAACTACATGCAGCCTTCGGAGCAAATTGTGTCACAAAATGGCATCTTATATCGTCAGGCGAGTCCAGGCATGAATGAAGTCCGTGTTTTAGGAGATGGAAAATGAAACGCTACCTTTTAGTTATTGCGGCGCTAATGCTAACTGGCTGCGCTGCTAAAGATAGATATGTGCAATGGGAAGATGTGCCGCCGCCGAGTTTTCCTAAGTTAACGGCCATAGGATATGCGCCCTTAGCGACTCAACCGGCTAAAGAGCAATCACAAAGAGTGTTGATGGCCATGCAAGCATCAAAAATTGTGGCCTATCGTGAATTAGCAGAACAAGTTTATGGGCAGAAAATAACGGCAAACAGCAGTGTCAGTGATTGGATGTTGACGGACGATAATGTTAAAGCGTCGGTTTCTGGTGTGATCCGTGGGGCGCGGGTCGTTAAGAGTTATCCAGCTGGCGATCATTATGTCACTGAGTTAGAACTGGATTTTTCACAGGTATGGGCGCTGTATCAACAACAGAGTCGTCCACAGCGAGTGAAAGAAGTCACGTATTTCTAGTCATTTCTACATGACTCTATTGAGCCGCGGACTATACGAGTAGTATGCGGCTTTTCTATTTCTGCAAAGTACTAAAGTTTAATTTTTAATCAGAGCTTAGAAGCTGGAAATACAGAGTATGAATTGATGCGCCTGTTAGGCTTTTAAATCATTACCTAAACTTGAGATAGTTGAGGTCTTGCCTTTATCGTTATACGTAAGGCTGGAGGCGTTTCTGCTAGCTTGTAAAGCTTGAGCGAAGCGATTCAGGCTGGCTAAATTCATCTCAATTAAACTGGCATTTTGATCGTTCAGTTCTTTGCATTCAGTTAATGCGTCTTTGACAACGGCCATTTTATGCACGAGTTCACTTTGCTGAGTGAGTTGAGACTTATCAGTGTGGTTTGCCAGAATATCGTCATTAGTCTTGAGTTCTTTCAGACATTGTGATTTTTCGTTAGCAAGAGAAAGCAGTAAATCGGCGTTTTGGTCAACCAAAGCGCCTTTTTCCTTGAGTATGATTTGCTTAAGAACAGCCAAATGGGCGTGTTGTAGATCTACCAGTTTAGCTATTTCAGTCATAGTTACTCTTTATTTAAGTCATTAAGTTCGGCTTCAAAACTTGCAATATTGGCAGCCAACTTTTCGGGGTCAATTTTGTAGCGGCCTTCGGCGATAGCTTGTTTAATTTCGGCCACTTTCTTTTGATCAACTTCAGGAAGGCTCGCCATTTTAGTCTGAGCTCCTTGCAGTTGTTGCGCTTGCGCTGTAATCACCACTGAGTCGCTTCTTTGTGGTGTTGTCGATTTTGTGGCAACTTGAGCAGATTGATCGCTGCTAGTTTTAGTTGCACCTGAACGAACTTGTGCGGTCGTTGCAGTGTTGAGTTTGCTAATATCAATTGCCATTTTCGGCTCCAGCGTCGTGTGTACGGGATTTCTTAACTGGGGTATCGGCAGCTTATAAAAAAGCTTTAGATTATTTTACATTCTTACTTCAACTTCGCCAATGCCCGTGACTATAGCATCTAGTTCTTTGTTTGAACTGCTATTTTTGACTCTGATCCGATCGCCTTTATTGCCATCTTGTAGGGCTTCGCCTACTGTTTTGAGTTCGAATGAGCTAGAACGAACATAGATAGATACCGAGTCGTTTTTACACACAAAGCATAAGTTGTTGCTTAATATGGGATTATCCTTTGAGACGCGTCGTTTGACTCGCACACCAGCTAATTTACTAGGGTCATTAAATTCAGCGCCCCGCAAACTATTTTGCTCAATGTAACGGATTTCAACTTGGCTAGGGGAGATGAGTTCGCCAGGCGCTAAGGTTTCAGTTGTGACCACAACGGGGAATAAAATATCCACTCTCACCGAGATATAAATTTGCCAAGGGTAAGCGAGCTCTTGCGTATCGCAGCTGACTTTTAGGGTGTTATTACGACTAATTTCCCTGTCACTCGCCAATTCAACCTTAATCGGCGACGAGCATTGTGACGGCAGCATTCTTGCGTCAACTAATTGCGGCGAAATATCGACTTTGGCATTAGTTGGCACGGATATCTTTTCTGAAATAAGCGCTTTAGCTAATTCTGAGATGGCCGATACGGTGGGAACAATAGGCTCTGCACTCGCAAAAGCGGGCATGAAGAGGGCGAAAACACTAAAAAAACAGACTAAATTTACTTTCATAATGAAGAGACTAGCTTGTAACGCCAGAATGCACCTATACTTTTATCAAGTTCGAAGCTGACCACTGTAATAATAATTTGCATTACTGTCAGAAGATTGACTCAGTTTCGACTATGTTTATCGATAGATAAGACGTAAGCAATTAATATGCCTATACTCAAACGAGTCATAGGGCCGTACATAAACAGAACAACAAGGCAGAGTTATGTCGAGTATTCTTGATTCAGTCAACAAACGAACCCAGCTCGTTGGCCAAAACCGTTTAGAATTGCTGCTTTTTAAATTAAACGGTCGTCAACGGTTTGGGATTAACGTGTTTAAGGTGAAAGAAGTACTGCAGTGCCCGCCACTGACCACTTTGCCTAAACTTAATCCTTATGTTAAAGGTGTCGCGCATATTCGCGGTACGACTATTTCAGTTATTGATCTGAGTGCGGCAACAGGTGGTAGACCTTTAGCGAGTACTGAAAACTGTTTCATCATTATTTCTGAATATAACCGCAGCGTTCAAGGTTTCTTGGTCAGTTCTGTTGAGCGGATTATAAACATGAATTGGGAAGCGATTATGCCTCCGCCTCAAGGTGCTGGTCGTTATTCTTATCTGACGGCAGTAACTGAGATAGAAGGTGAATTGGTTGAAATTCTCGACGTAGAAAAAATCTTAGATGAGATTTCACCGGTTAAAACTGCCATCAGTGAAGAAGCCAATGAAAAGCTGACCCTCGACAGAACCCAGCATTACCATATTATGGTTATCGATGATTCTGCCGTGGCGCGTAAGCAAATTATTCGTTCACTCGAGTCATTGAACTTACAAATTGATACCGCAAAAGATGGTCGAGAAGCATTAGATAAGCTTAAAGAAATCGCCAAAGAAATGGACAATGTTGCCGATGAAATCCCTCTCATTATCTCAGACATTGAGATGCCTGAAATGGATGGTTATACCCTGACCGCTGAGATCCGAGATGATCCTAAGCTCAAGCATATTAAAGTGGTACTGCACACATCGTTAAGTGGTGTATTCAATCAGGCAATGGTTCAAAAAGTGGGGGCCAATGACTTTATCGCTAAGTTTAATCCCGACGAACTGGCTGCTGCCGTGAATAAACACTTAAGTTTGTAAGTTTGTAAGTGCAGTAGTTAGTACCTAGATACGCTTTACGCTATAATCTCGACTTTATAACATGATGGTTTCGCACTGATTTTGGTGCTTGCTATAGGATTTAGGATGTGAATGTGCCAAATAAATCACTCGCTGAAGCTGAATATAATCAATTTAGGTTGTTCTTAGAGCAACACAGCGGCATCGTACTGGGTGAAAATAAGCAATATCTGGTGCGCAGTCGTCTTGCTCCTCTGATGGGGAAATATAACCTGCCATCCTTATCCGATGTGGTTAAGCATTCGATGAAGCCTACGGAACGTGCGCTTCGGGCTGAAGTGATCGATGCTATGACGACCAATGAAACCCTTTGGTTCCGTGATCGTTATCCATTTGAGTTATTGCATAACGTTTTGTTACCTGAGTACAGTCGTTTAGGTCGTCCACTTAAGATTTGGTCGGCAGCGTGTTCGTCCGGGCAAGAACCCTATTCATTGGCGATGACGATTCTTGAGTATCAACAGAAGAAGCCTGGTGCGCTTGCGGGTAGTGCGTCAATTCAAGCCACGGATTTGTCGCCTTCCATGTTGGAACGTTGCAAAAATGCTGAGTACGATAGCTTGGCATTAGCGCGCGGTTTATCCGAGGAGCGTAAGCGTCAGTTTTTTGATGCTTTGCCTTCAGGCAATATGAAGTTAAAGGATAATGTTAAGCGTTTGGTGAACTTTAGGGCACATAATCTGCTTGAAAGTTATAGCTTACTTGGTAAGTTCGACATTATTTTTTGCCGCAATGTGCTGATTTATTTTGCGCCTGAGGCAAAGGCAAAAATTTTGCGGCAATTCGCTGCCGCTCTTAATCCAAAAGGGATTTTATTTCTCGGTGCATCAGAATCTATTGCTGGTTTAACGGATGAGTTTGACATGGTCCGTTGTAACCCTGGGATTTATTACCAGAAAAAGACTTAAGTCTGCTGCTTTAAAGAAAATTACCGACATTTGTCGGTAATTTTTTACCCATCACTTGCTCATCCCTATTGTTATTCTCATTATTCTCCTATGTTGGCACATGAATTGCTTTATTTCCGTGAGTAACACGAGGAGGCAATTTTATGGCGATCAATTTTGATAATGCACTGGGTGTGCATCAGTACACTCTCGGTATTAGAGCGCAGCGAGCTGAAGTCATTTCGAGCAATATCGCTAACGCCGATACGCCACATTATAAAGCCCGTGATGTAGATTTTTCTGCGGCAATGCAGGCCGCCCGTGGCCAACAACAGCAGCGTAATAGTCTTGAAATGCAAGAGACAGACAAGCATTTTGGTCTTGCTGAGTTGACTGGTCAATTTGTTAAGTTCCGCGTGCCAAATCAACCCGATACTGGTGATGGTAATACTGTTGATATCCAACAGGAACAATCGGCATTTATGCAAAATGCCCTTGAATATCAAATGTCGCTTGGTTTTTTAGACAGTAAGTTTAGTGGCATGAAGAAAGCGCTGAGAGGGGATTAATCATGAGTTTATTTAGCATATTTGATGTTGCTGGCTCAGGAATGTCGGCTCAATCGGTCAGGTTGAACACCACTGCGAGTAACATAGCTAACGCTGATTCCGTCTCGAGTAGCGTAGATAAGACCTATCGTTCCCGTCATCCTATTTTCGAAGCTGAAATGGCCAAAGCGCAAAGTCAGCAACAAGCCTCTCAAGGTGTGGCGGTAAAAGGCATTGTTGAAAGTGATAAACCACTACTAAAAGAATACTCGCCCGATCATCCGATGGCGGATGCGGACGGCTTTATTTATAAACCGAATGTTAATGTCATGGAAGAAATGGCAGATATGATTTCTGCTTCGCGCTCATATCAAATGAATGTTCAGGTCGCTGAAGCAGCTAAGTCTATGCTGCAACAAACACTTGGGATGGGTAAATAACATGTGTTACTTAGGAGGTAAGCTGTGAGCCTCATTAATCAAATTAACCAAGCATCGACGCAGACGGCTCAAAATAAGAGTCAGTCAAATGCTGTGACGACCAACTCATCAACCAGTTCAACGGGTAATCCGTTTCTTGATGGCATACGTCTGCCAAAAGATTCGATAGTACCGGAAGCGAAAAGCCAACAGTTAACTCAAGATGACTTTTTCTCGTTATTAAGCCAACAGTTATCGATGCAGGACCCTTTTAAGCCCGTCGACAACGACCAAATGATTGCGCAGATGGCATCATTTTCGACAGTTGATGGTATCAGTAAGTTAAATGATGAAATCGTTAATTTAAACAGTGTTATGACGTCGAGCCAAGCACTGCAGGCATCGGGACTCGTTGGTCGCAAGGTGTTGATCCCAACTGATACTGGCAATATTTCAGCTGAAAGCCCAACGATGAAAGGTGTGGTCAGTACCCCTAATAAAATTCCAGAGATTACTGTGCGTGTTGAAGATGAGAAGGGCCAAGTTGTGACCACCTTTAAAGTCGATGGCAGTGACGGTGGTAACGTCGATGTGAACTGGGATGGTTTAGATAAAGATGGAAAACCTGTGACCGCAGGCAACTATACGATTAAGGCGAGTGGGTTAGTGGATGGAAAATCCCAAGAACTGCCTGTTTCAACTTATGCCCATGTGACCAGTGTCTCTCTTGGTACGGCCAGTACTGGCGCCATTCTCAACTTGAGAGGCGGTATGGGGATCAAGTTAACCGATGTGTTAGCTGTGTCTGAAACTTAAATTTATACAAGATAATTTTTTAGAATCCGAATTGGGCGTTAGTTGTCCGCAATTGAATAGAGTCAAAAGTAGAGGTGAATTATGTCGTTTAACATTGCATTGAGTGGCATTTCTGCCGCACAGAAAGATTTAAACACCACGGCGAACAACATTGCGAATGCGAATACCATTGGCTTTAAAGAGTCGCGTGCTGAATTTGCGGATGTTTACGCTAATTCTATCTTTTCAAATTCTAAAACTGCTGTCGGTGGTGGTGTTGCAACGAGTCAAGTGGCCCAGCAATTCCATCAAGGCAGCTTACAGTTGACAAGTAATTCACTCGATATGGCAATTAAAGGTGGTGGTTTTTTTGTCACTGCTTCTGAAATAGGCAGTCTTGACCATTCATTTACTCGAGCAGGGGCATTTAAAGTCGATTCAAATAACTACATGGTTGATTCTGCTGGTAATTTTTTGCAGACATTCCCTGTGGATAAAGATGGTAATTCGACATCGGTAAGTTTGACTACAGCGAAACCAGTGCAGATCCCTGATACTGCAGGTAGCCCAGTAAAAACTGAAAATGTCAGTTTACAAATGAATCTAAATGCTAAGGAAAGTACCCTTGACCCTGCTGCATTCGATCCTTTAGACCCTAAGACGTACAATAATGTTACTTCAATGACAATGTATGACTCACTCGGTGAGCCACATATCATGACAACCTATTTTGTTAAGCCTAATGATGCCTCTTATAATGGAGAGAGCAATTGGGTGGCTTATTACGCTATTGATGGTAAACAAGTCGATCTAGCTGGTGCTGCTGGTACTTATCAAACGGATACTACGGGCGATGGTAACCCTGACTCAACCGGTACAGCGCAAACAACCGGCGGTTGGAAGGGCTCTGTACTTAAGTTCAATTCTGTTGGTGTCTATACCGGTAGTGATCCAGCGGTCGTTAAGACTGAGACTTTAGGTGTGGGTGGTGCAGGCGTTTTAGGTGCTGGAGCGGATGGAACTCAAGACTTAACAATTAAGTTTAATGCACCAACGCAATATGCTGCTCCTTTTGCGGCAACAGAGTTAACACAAGACGGTACGACGGTTGGTCGTTTAACTAACGTTGAAATTGGTGCTGATGGTTTAATTACTGCAAGTTACTCGAACGGTTCAACTGTGCCTTTAGCACGGGTTGCCTTGGTTCGATTTGCTAACGAACAAGGTTTAACACAAGTGGGTAATACGTCGTGGAAAGCCAGTTTGAATTCTGGCCCTGCTCTTGCTGGTGAGGCAAACAGTGGTACTTTTGGTAGCATCAGTTCATCGGCGTTAGAGCAATCGAATATCGATTTGACCACTGAACTGGTCGATTTGATTTCGGCGCAGCGTAACTTCCAAGCGAACTCTCGTACCCTTGAAGTGAACAACACACTGCAACAAACCGTATTACAAATCCGCTAATCATTACATTGTTTGACTAAGTGTTGCCGCCAGTGGCAACACTTAGCCTTAATCCTGCTATCAATTCACTTCATTTCCTTATTCTTCAATTCTATCAGTAAATTAAACGTCAACTTTATTGGCACGATGCTTGCTTTGCTATTGTCATGTAGAAAATTTGACGGAGCAGTCTGTGGACAAATTCCTTTATGTCGCCATGAGTGGCGCCAAGCAAAATATGAATGAGCTGGCGCTCCGTGCGAACAACTTAGCCAATGCTAATACCGACGGTTTTAAATCCGATATGGCACAAGCTCGCTCAATGCAAGCCTTCGGTGAAGGGTTGCCTTCCAGGGTGTTTGCGATGACAGAATCTCCGTCAGCAAATTTTCGCTCTGGTCCCATAAAAACCACTGGACGAGATCTCGATGTTGCCATTAAAGGCGATGGCTGGTTTGCCGTTCAGGCGAAAGATGGCAGTGAAGCCTATACCCGTTCAGGCAGTTTAAGTTTCGACTCTACGGGTTTACTACACAATGACAGGGGAAATCCTGTTATGGGAGATGCGGGCCCCATAGTGTTGCCGCTCCCTATTGAGAAGGTTTCAATTTCTCAGGATGGCATTATTTCTGTTCGACCTCAGGGCGCTACCGCTGAAGTGGTGGAAGAAGTTGGTCGCTTGAAACTCGTTAATCCCGGTAATGCGCAGATGATGCGTGGTGAAGATGGATTATTTCGACAAATGTCAGGAGAACCAGCACCAGCTGATCCTTTCGTCGCAGTTGAAAGTGGCGCAGTGGAAGGCAGTAACGTTAACCCTGTCGATGAAATGGTGTCTTTGATTGACCTTCAGCGTCAGTTTGAATTGCAAGTCAAGATGATGAAAACCGCGGAAGAGAATGATCGCGCTTCATCTTCATTAATGCGTATTAGTTAGGAGATAGATTATGCATCCGGCGTTATGGATTAGTAAAACTGGCTTAGACGCACAGCAAACTGACATTGCGGTGATCTCGAACAACGTGGCGAACGCTAGCACTGTGGGCTACAAGAAAAGTCGCGCAGTATTTGAAGATTTGCTTTACCAAACAGTTAACCAAGCGGGCGGTGTCAGCGCTTCTAACACTAAGTTACCTAATGGGTTAAACATAGGTGCGGGTACCAAAGTCGTCGCCACGCAGAAAATGTTTACCCAAGGCAACATGCTGACTACGGATAACTCATTGGATCTGATGATTGAAGGCCCCGGCTTTTTTGAAATCCAGCTACCCGATGGTACTGCGGCCTATACTCGAAATGGTCAGTTTACCTTAGACGATACGGGCCAGATTGTGACGCCAGGTTCTGGCTACTTGCTGCAACCCGCGATTACGATTCCTGACAATGCGACTAGTATTACCGTTTCCGCTGAGGGTGAAGTTTCAGTGAAAACCCCAGGTACAGCAGAGAACCAAGTTGTGGGTCAGTTGACTATGACGGATTTTATTAATCCATCGGGTCTGGATCCTATGGGACAAAACTTATATACGGAAACCGGTGCGAGCGGCACGCCCATTCAAGGTACCGCTTCGTTAGATGGCATGGGAGCGATTCGCCAAGGCGCCTTAGAAACCTCTAACGTTAACGTGACCGAAGAACTGGTGAACCTTATCGAAAGTCAGCGCATTTACGAGATGAACTCCAAAGTGATTTCAGCGGTAGATCAAATGCTGTCTTATGTGACTCAGAATTTATAGAGGCAAACATCATGGCTAGATATCTTGTGTTGGCCGTCGCGTTATTGCTTGCAGCCTGTAGCTCGACGCAAAAGAAACCCCTTGCGGATGATCCCTTTTATGCGCCGGTCTACCCAGAGGCTCCGCCGACAAAAATTGCCGCGACTGGCTCTATTTATCAAGACAGTCAAGCATCTAGTTTGTATTCGGATATACGTGCTCACAAAGTTGGCGACATTATCACTATCGTTTTGAAAGAGTCGACTCAAGCTAAGAAGAGTGCAGGTAATCAGATCAAAAAAGGCTCTGACATGAGCTTAGATCCCATTTTTGCTGGTGGTAGTAATGTGTCCATTGGCGGAGTGCCAATTGATTTACGTTATAAAGATAGCATGAACACTAAGCGTGAATCGGATGCGGATCAGAGCAATAGTTTAGATGGCAGCATCTCAGCAAACGTGATGCAAGTGCTGAATAACGGCAGCTTAGTGATCCGCGGCGAAAAATGGATCTCAATCAATAACGGTGATGAGTTTATTCGCGTCACAGGTTTGGTTCGCTCGCAGGACATTAAACCCGATAACACTATCGATTCAACGCGGATGGCAAATGCTCGTATTCAATACAGTGGCACAGGTACTTTCGCAGATGCTCAAAAAGTGGGCTGGTTAAGCCAGTTCTTTATGAGCGACTGGTGGCCCTTCTAAGGAGTCGTATCATGAAATATAAACTGGTGTTAGCCGTTGCCGTGCTAGTGTTTTCCCTACCTAGTCAGGCTGAACGAATTAAAGATATTGCCAATGTGCAGGGCGTACGCAGTAACCAGTTGATCGGTTATGGCTTAGTGGTTGGTTTGCCGGGAACGGGTGAAAAAACCAGTTATACCGAGCAAACCTTTATGACTATGCTCAAAAATTTCGGCATTAATCTTCCTGACAACGTCAAACCAAAGATTAAAAACGTTGCTGTGGTTGCCGTACACGCCGATATGCCAGCCTTTATAAAACCGGGTCAAGATCTTGACGTGACCGTATCTAGCTTAGGCGAAGCCAAAAGTTTACGCGGTGGCACCTTGCTACAAACCTTTTTGAAAGGTGTTGACGGTAATGTGTATGCCATAGCCCAAGGCAGCTTAGTGGTGAGTGGTTTTAGTGCAGATGGTTTAGATGGTTCAAAGGTCATTCAAAATACCCCAACAGTTGGCCGTATACCCAATGGCGCGATTGTTGAGCGCAGTGTGGCGACCCCATTTTCAACTGGCGATTATTTGACGTTTAACCTACGTCGTTCTGATTTCTCTACCGCACAACGGATGGCCGATGCGATTAATGAGCTATTAGGCCCTGATATGGCGCGTCCTTTAGACGCAACATCTGTTCAGGTCAATGCTCCGCGTGATGTATCACAACGGGTGTCTTTTTTAGCAACGCTTGAAAACCTCGATGTTATCCCAGCAGAAGAATCTGCCAAAGTGATTGTTAACTCACGTACCGGAACCATAGTGGTTGGGCAAAACGTGCGTTTACTCCCTGCGGCGATTACCCATGGCGGCATGACAGTCACGATTGCTGAGGCAACCCAGGTTTCACAGCCAAATGCCTTGGCTAATGGTCAAACAACCGTCACCAGCAATAGTACGATTACAGCGACAGAAAGTGATCGCCGTATGTTTATGTTTAATCCAGGCACTACGCTGGATGAGCTGGTTAGAGCGGTTAACTTGGTCGGTGCAGCACCCTCAGATGTGTTAGCAATACTGGAAGCGTTAAAAGTGGCAGGAGCTTTGCATGGTGAACTTATCATCATCTAATTTCTGTCGGGAAAATCATGGAAAAGCTTTCAAGTTCATCACATTTTCTTGACCTGGGCGGCTTAGATTCACTCCGCGCCCAGGCACAGAAGGATGAGAAGGGCGCCTTGAAAAAGGTCGCCCAACAATTTGAAGGTATTTTCGTGCAAATGCTGATGAAAAGTATGCGCGATGCCAATGCGGTTTTTAAGTCTGATAGTCCTCTCAATAGCCAATACACTCAGTTTTACGAGCAGATGCGCGATCAGCAGTTATCGGTCGATTTATCTGACAAAGGGGTATTGGGCCTTGCCGATATGATGGTGCAGCAACTCTCCCCTGAAACCAGTCATTTCACGCCAGCATCGGTATTGCGTGACGATGGCGGTATGAAAATGCTCCACGACGATAAAGCGCTTAATGTGCCTATGCAGAGTGCAGCCACTCCAGTGGTTGAACCCACAGTTGTTAATCATGGTGTCCCCGCTGCAATTGCTCGACCAGCATTTGAGTCCGATCGCGCCATGGATGCAAACTCATCAATGGATATTGATACGCCTCATCGTTTACTGGCGATTGATACACCTAAGCCAAGCTGGAGCGAACAGTCACTTTCTGTCGTTGAACCTGTGATTAGCGGCCAAGTTTTGCCGACGGCGGCCTTTAGGGAAACCCAGAAAATAGTCCGCTTCGGTAGTCGCGAAGAGTTTTTGGCGACCTTGTACCCACACGCTGAAAAAGCGGCAAAAGCATTAGGTACTCAACCAGAAGTATTGTTGGCGCAATCAGCGCTTGAAACTGGCTGGGGACAAAAAATTGTTCGCGGCAATAACGGCGCACCGAGCCATAACCTATTCAATATTAAAGCTGATCGCCGTTGGCAGGGCGATAAAGCGAACGTCAGCACCTTAGAATTCGAACACGGTGTGGCAGTGCAGCAAAAAGCTGACTTCCGTGTTTACAGCGACTTTGAACATAGCTTTAACGATTTTGTGTCCTTCATTGCTAATGGTGATCGTTATCAAGATGCGAAGAAAGTGGCAGCGTCCCCAACTCAGTTCATTCGAGCTTTGCAGGATGCGGGTTATGCCACAGATCCTCGATATGCTGAAAAAGTCATTAAAGTGATGCAGTCCATCAGTGAAGAGCTGAAATCAATTCTGCCAGGAGAAGACAAATGATGAACCTTACAACCCTGTTTGTTCATAGGAGTGTCAACTAATGGCCGTTGATCTGCTGAATATTGCGCGAACTGGGGTGCTTGCCTCCCAGTCGCAACTGGGTGTCACCAGTAATAACATTGCTAACGCCAATACCGCGGGTTACCACAGACAAGTGGCAACTCAGTCGACTCTTGAATCGCAGCGTTTAGGTAGTAGTTTTTATGGCACAGGAACTTACGTAAATGACGTTAAGCGAATCTACAATGACTATGCCGCAAGAGAGTTGCGCATTGGCCAAACAACGCTCAGTGCCGCCGAAGCCAGCTATGGTAAATTGAGCGAACTCGATCAACTGTTTTCTCAGATAGGTAAAGTGGTGCCACAAAGCTTAAATGGCCTGTTTGCAGGGCTGAATAGCGTGGCGGACTTACCCGCTGATTTGGGCATCCGCAGCTCAACCATAACGAATGCGCAGCAAGTTGCCAGCAGCCTGAATCAGATGCAGTCTTATTTGAATGGCCAGCTCGATCAGACTAATGACCAGATAACTGGCATGACTAAACGTATTAATGAGATAGGTACAGAACTCGCCAATTTAAATCTAGAGCTGATGAAGTCGCCGAATCAAGATGCGCAGTTGCTCGATAAGCAAGACGCACTCGTTCAAGAGCTGAGCCAGTACGCCCAAGTGAATGTCATCCCGCAAGAAAATGGCGCCAAGAGTATTATGCTCGGTGGCTCTGTGATGCTGGTTTCCGGTGAGATTGCCATGAGTATGGGAACTCAAGCGGGTAACCCATTTCCTAAAGAGTTACAGCTTAACTCAAGTATTGGCTCGCAAAGCGTTACAGTTGACCCAAGTAAACTTGGCGGTCAGCTAGGAGCCATGTTTGATTATCGTGACCAGACGTTAATTCCCGCAGGTCATGAGCTTGACCAATTAGCGTTGGGCGTGGCGGATAACTTCAACAAAATGCAAGCGCATGGCATTGACCTCAATGGGCAAGTCGGTGCCAATATCTTTAAAGATATCAACGATCCTATGATGTCCTTGGGTCGTGTAGCAGGTTTTTCTGATAATGCGGGTAATGCAACGTTAGGCGTTACCATAGATGACACCAGTTTATTAACTGGCGGTGCCTATGAACTGTCATTTACTGCGCCTGCAACTTATGAGTTGAGAGATACGGAAACGGGGGGGATAACACCGCTGACGTTAACTGGCTCGACGTTATCGGGTGGTGCTGGATTTTCAATTGACATAAAAGCAGGCGCAATGGCGTCGGGGGATCGTTTTGCCATTCGCCCAACAGCGGGCGCCTCAAATGGCATTGAAGTGGTCATGAAAGACCCTAAAGGCATTGCCGCCGCATCCCCAAAGATTACCGCTGATGCCGCTAACTCGGGTAATACTCAAGTTAAGTTGACTCAAATTGGCAATCGCAATGCCGCAAATTTCCCTGTGACGGGCAGTGAGTTGACGATAAAGCTCGACACTACTGCTGTACCTCCAACCTATGAAGCATTCGATGCCGCAGGAACATCACTTGGGGCTGCTACAACTTATACCCCACCGAGTATCAGCGCCTTTGGTTTTACCTTTGAAGTTGACAGCACAGCTGCAGCGGGTAATGACAGATTTACCTTCGATTTATCCTTCGCCGAGGGCGATAACTCCAATGCTGTCGCTATGGCCAAATTGAGCGAAAGTAAAGTGATGAATAATGGTAAATCGACCTTAGCGGATGTGTTCGAGAACACTAAGCTTGACATCGGCAGTAAAACGAAAGCGGCCGAAGTGCGTACAGGTTCGGCAGAGGCCGTGTATCAGCAAGCTTATGCGCGAGTAGAGAGTGAGTCGGGCGTGAATTTAGATGAAGAAGCTGCAAATTTAATGCGTTTTCAACAAGCTTATCAAGCCTCTGCGCGGATCATGACGACCGCACAGCAGATTTTTGACACCTTATTATCCTCAGTGCGTTAGGAGATTTAACTATGCGATTATCATCCGCGCAGCTCTTTAATCAAAGCATTACCAGTGTGCTGCAAAAGCAAACGGCGACCAGCAAAATTCTTGACCAATTGAGTAGTGGTAAGAAAGTCAACACTGCTGGTGACGATCCTGTGGCGTCACAGGGTATCGATAATCTGAATCAGAAAAATGCACTCGTCGATCAGTTCATTAAGAACATTGATTATGCAACGAATCGTCTTGCCGTTACGGAAAGTAAACTCGGTAGTGCTGAAGATTTAACCGGCTCGATGCGTGAGCAAGTTATGCGCGCGATAAACGGCACACTATCTGAAACTGAGCGGCAAATGATTGCCGATGAGATGAAAGGCAGCTTGGAAGAGTTGCTTTCTATTGCGAATAGTAAGGATGAATCTGGCAATTATATGTTCTCCGGTTTCAGTACCGATAAAGAACCTTTTGCTTTTGATAACTCGACGCCGCCTAAAATTGTGTATAGCGGTGATTCTGGCGTCAGAAATAGTTTAGTGCAAACCGGTGTGGCCATGGGGACAAACATCCCTGGCGATAGCGCGTTTATGAAAGCCCCCAATGGACTTGGTGATTATAGCGTCAATTATTTGGCCAGCCAGCAGGGTGAGTTTAGCGTTAAAACGGCAAAAATTGCTGATGCAGCAACTTATGTGGCTGATTCATATACGTTTAACTTCACTGATAATGGTGCCGGTGGTACTAACTTACAAGTGCTCGATTCTGCCAATAATCCCGTCGCAAACGTTGCTAATTTTGATGCAACCAATCCCGTTAGTTTTAATGGTATAGACGTTAAAATTGATGGAAAACCCAGCGCTGGCGATAGTTTCACCATGGAGCCGCAGGCCGAAGTCAGTATTTTCGATACGATCAGCAGTGCGATTGCATTAATTGAAGATCCTAATTCTGCCAACACTCCCCAAGGGCGAGCGCAGTTGGCACAGATATTGAATAACGTTGATAGTGGCGTCAATCAAATTAGTTCTGCCAGAAGTGTGGCGGGGAATAATCTGAAAGTTGTCGAAAGTTACACAGAGACTCATACCGAGGAGAAAGTGGTGAACACTTCAGCACTATCACTCTTGGAAGATCTCGATTATGCATCAGCGATTACGGAATTTGAAAAGCAGCAGCTTGCATTGAACGCAGTCTCTAACGTGTTTAGTAAGGTGGGTTCTGTTTCCCTGTTCGACTTTATTTAACAGAAAGCAAGTACCTATCCATCTGTAAGATAAATTGTTAAAAATTTAGCCAAGCTCCAAGCCTTGGCGGTATAACTAGGAAGAGGAACTCAACATGGCTATTACAGTTAATACCAACGTGACTTCGATGAAGGCACAAAAGAATTTAAATACTTCTAGTAGCGGTTTAGCGACCTCGATGGAACGTCTATCAAGTGGTTTGCGCATTAACAGCGCTAAAGACGACGCTGCGGGTCTAGCTATTTCTAACCGCTTGAACAGCCAAGTACGCGGTCTAGAAGTGGGGATGCGAAATGCAAATGATGCGATTTCAATTGCTCAAATCGCCGAAGGTGCGATGCAAGAACAAACGAACATGTTACAACGTATGCGTGATTTGACGATTCAGTCTGAAAATGGTGCAAACAGTTCAGCGGACTTAACAGCGTTGAAAGCTGAGATGGATCAGCTGGCGACAGAAATTGATGAAATTGGTAAAGCGACTGCTTTTGGTACCACGAAACTGTTAACTGGCTCTTTTTCAGCAGGCAAAACATTCCAAGTAGGCTCTCAAGATGGTGAAGATATTAAAGTTACTGTAAAAGCGAGTAATAAAACTTCATTGTCTGTAGCAAGTTTAACGAACGCAACATCTGCTAATCGAGCCTCATCCTTGGCTAAAATTGATGCCGCAATTAAAACTATTGATGCGCAACGTGCAGATTTGGGTGCTGTTCAAAACCGTTTAGCGCATAACATTAGTAATAGCGCAAATACTCAGGCAAACGTTGCTGACGCTAAGAGCCGTATCGTAGATGTCGATTTTGCAAAAGAAACATCGCAAATGACTAAGAATCAAGTATTACAACAAACGGGTTCTGCAATGCTTGCCCAAGCTAACCAGTTACCTCAAGTTGCACTATCTCTCCTTGGTTAATGCCATTGATGTGCAATGGTATTGATGTGCAATGGTATTGAAGTGCTTTTGCCTACTTGTTCTAGAATCTTCTAGGAAAGTAGGCAAAGTTTTTATTAAAGATAGTTATCTATTTGAAAAAATGATTATTTTTAAAAAGTTATTATTTTTTAAAAATAATCCTAAAGATAAAAAAGGTGCTGCCGTTAAATATACTGTAACCACTAAGACCCGCCTGGCTTAAGTAGACAGGCAAGTTCACAAGCCAGGTATAAAGAGGAAACGAATCATGGCCATTACAGTAAACACAAACGTCACATCATTAAAAGCTCAAAAGAATTTAAACACATCTGCAGGCGGTTTGGCCACTTCAATGGAACGTTTATCCAGTGGTCTACGTATTAACAGCGCAAAAGACGACGCTGCAGGTTTAGCAATTTCGAACCGTCTAAACAGCCAAGTGCGTGGTTTGGATGTAGGTATGCGCAACGCCAACGATGCAATTTCAATCGCCCAAATTTCTGAAGGTGCGATGCAAGAACAAACTAACATGTTACAACGCATGCGTGATTTAACGGTTCAGTCTGAAAACGGTGCAAACAGTTCTGCCGATTTAGATGCTCTTAAAAAAGAAATGGATCAGTTGGCTACTGAAATCGATGAGATTGGTAAAACAACTGCTTTTGGTACTACTAAACTATTAGCTGGTGGGTTTTCAGCCGGTAAGAGTTTCCAAGTGGGCGCACAAGACGGTGAAGACATTAAAGTTACTGTAAAAGCGAGTAATAAAACGTCATTATCAGTTGGTTCATTAACGAATGCTACTTCAGCTAACCGTGCATCTTCATTAGCAAAAATTGATGCAGCGATTAAGACTATTGACGCACAACGCGCTGATTTGGGTGCTATTCAAAACCGTTTAGCACATAACATTAGCAACAGCGCAAATACACAAGCAAACGTTGCTGATGCTAAGAGCCGTATTGTAGATGTTGACTTTGCGAAAGAAACATCACAAATGACCAAGAACCAAGTGTTGCAACAAACAGGTTCTGCAATGTTGGCACAAGCTAACCAATTACCTCAAGTGGCCTTATCACTACTGTAATATAAAGTAGTAAAGTCGATAAGTGATAAGGGAGGTTCGGCGACGGATCTCCCTTTGCCACATTAAAAGGTTAATTAAGCTTTATAGTGTATTTGTTTTTTAAGTTTAATTAAAACAATTACTTAATTTGCTGAGGTATGGCTATGGATATCAATATAGCAAGTTCACCTTCTATGATTCACAATAAGGTTGAATTAGCTCAAGTGCCGCTAAAAGCATCTGCTTCAGATGTGGATTTAAAGCGGGATACTGCGGTGTCGGCTATTGAACAAACTGTAGAACAAGATGCGGCTGATAATGAACTGAATCCGAGTAAGTTGACTCAGGTTGCCACAGAGTTGTCTGATATGATGTCTATGATGCGTAAGGGCTTAGCATTTAAAGTTGATGAAAATTCAGGGCAAGCTGTTGTTACTGTACTCGACCGAGATACTGGTGATGTTATTAGGCAAATGCCAAGTGAAGAAGCATTAGCTCTAGCTGAGAAATTATCTGAAGTCACTGGGCTTTTGATGAAAACAGAGGCCTAGATATACATTACTTGTAGTAATCGTTGAAGAGTGAGAGGTTTATATGGCATTAACTGCGACAGGCATGGGTTCTGGCCTTAAAATTAGTGAAATTGTGCAAGTTCTAGTCGATGCTGAAAAAACACCGAAAGAAGCGATGTTTAATAAAACAGAGGACAGCATTAAAGCAAAGGTTTCTGCTATGGGAACTTTAAAGAGTGCGTTGTCTACGTTTCAAGATGCCTTAAAAAAACTACAAACAGGCGATGCTCTTAATCAACGGAAAATCTCTGTTAGTAATGAAACTTATATAACTGCTACTGCGGACAAGACAGCTCAGGCAGGTAGCTATGGTATTAAAGTTGAGCAACTTGCGGTAAACCATAAAGTTGCAGGAACCAATGTTGCAGATCCTGCACTGCCAGTTGGTGAAGGAAGTTTAGATTTTGGCATTAATGGTAAGAGCTTTTCTGTTGATGTTTCTGCTACCGACTCACTTGCGGCTATTGCTAAAAAAGTTAATGAGTCATCAGATAATGTAGGTGTAACAGCAACTGTTATTACCAGTGATGCTGGCAGTCGATTGATTTTTAGCTCTAATAAGTCGGGTGAAGACAATCAAATCAGTATTACAGCTAATGACACGTCTGGAACTGGACTAAATGATATGTTTGGTGCGGGAAATATTTCCACGCTTCAAGATGCTAAAAATGCAATTGTTTATATAGATAATCAGCAAGTTACCTCACAATCTAATGAGGTAAAGAATGCCATTACAGGTGTGACGTTAAATTTAACTGATGCTGATGTTTCTAAAACGACTACGTTAAAAATTGAACAAGATGATGATGCGGTTAAGACCAATGTTAAAGCTTTTGTTGACGCTTATAATAGCTTAGCCACTGCCGTTGATAAGATGTCGTCCTATGATAAGGACAAGAAAACCGCAGCTGCATTACAGGGCGACTCTATGGTTCGCTCGATAGAATCTCAATTACGAAGCATATCGAGTGAGCGAATTGATACTGATGGTGGTAATTCGATTGCCCTATATGACATAGGCATTAAAACAGATAGATATGGTAAGTTATCTATTGATGATACTAAACTTGATAAAGTGCTTTCAGAGGATATGTCTAGTGTTGAGGCGTTATTTTCAACGCCCGATAAAGGGCTTGCCAATCGTTTTTATGATCTTGCTGACAGCTATGTTAAGTCACGTGGACTAATTGACTCTCGTCAAACCGGATATACCAATCAGCAAAGCCAAATCACAGATCAAAGAGAAGCCTTTAAGCTTAAAATGGATCAGTTAACAGCGCGTTTAACTAAGCAATTTAATGCGATGGATCTTGTAGTTGGCAAACTTAATCAACAGAGTAGTGGCCTCATTGATCGTATTAATTCACTTCCTGGTGCGGTTAAGAAAGGATAATAAACTTTAATGAGTAAGGGAGTTGTCAGTGCAACAACTTAATAAGCTTAATGCTATCTTGAGTGAAATCTTAAATAAATTGACTCAGATCCCTGCTGAAGAACCTCAAACTGATGAGTTGGTGTCGAATTTGCAAGTACTGGTTGGAGAGCGTCAACTTTTACTCGATGTATTAGTGGCTGATGCGAATATGACAGATGTTGAGTATCTTCAACGTCAACTTGACCTTACTCAAGAGTACACGAGTAAAGCAAGTGTTGTAATGGCTGATAGGCAAGCATTATTACATGCAGGTAGTAAAAATAAACGCCAGATTAGTGTTTATAAGACTATAGATTCAAATAGGTAGGTGTTTATGAGAGGTTCACTGCAATCATACCGTAAGGTTTCATTAGAAAGTGAAATTACTGTAGCTTCACCACATCGTATTATTCAGCTTATGTTTGCGGGAGCGCTACAACGTCTGGCGCAGAGTCGTCTTGCGATTGAACAAAATGATCTGTCTAATAAAGGTATGTATATTGGCAAAGCCATTGGGATTATTACTGGTTTAAACAATAGCTTAGATATGGATGCTGGTGGGCAGATAGCAAGAAATCTGAGCGATCTTTATGATTTCATGTTGCGTAAAATTTCTGAAGCTAACATCAATAATGATGTGAAAGCGATTGATGATGTATGTGAGGTTTTACGTACCATCAAAGAAGGCTGGGATGCGATTCCTGCAGATAAACATAATATTTCTGCGCATTCTGAAGCGGGTTAATATCTTATTTGGTGATTAAAAATAGACGCACTGGTTGCGTCTTTTTTTTGGCTTAAAGTCAAATATTTGACGTTTTTAGCTAGAATCATGGCATAAATGAACTAAAATCAATTCAGTTTGGCATAAACCTCATCTGAGGCTTGCTTCTCGTCTGCTGATAATACAATATTCATCACAGTAGTGATGGTGGCACAGATTGTTACATTGAATTTGTTAAGCTTTTACAGCAACTAATCATAAATAATTAATGCGAATTAATACATATTAGAGCTTTACGGCCTACTGAATGATGCAAACAGATCAACGAATTTTACTTATCGGCCCCCCATCAGAGCGATTAAATCGCCTGTGTTGCATTTTTGATTTTTTAGGTGAGCAAATTGCACAAATTGACGCCGAAAAATTAAGTGCTAGCCTCCAAGATACTCGTTTTCGAGCTTTAGTTATCCTAACTGATGTTATGGATGCTGATGCACTTAAAAACATCGCGGGTCAACATCCATGGCAACCTATGCTGTTGCTTGGCAACGTTGACGATCTGCAAGTGTCTAACATTCTTGGAAACATTGAGGAACCTTTAACCTATCCTCAACTCACCGAATTACTACACTTCTGCCAAGTATTTGGCCAAGTTAAACGCCCTCAAGTCCCCACAAGTGCGAATCAAACTAAGTTATTCCGAAGCTTGGTTGGGCGCAGTGATGGTATTGCCAATGTAAGGCACTTGATTAATCAAGTGGCGACATCTGAGGCGACTGTACTAGTACTGGGCCAATCGGGTACCGGTAAAGAAGTGGTCGCCCGTAATATCCATTATTTGTCTGAGCGCCGTGATGGCCCTTTTATTCCTGTTAACTGTGGTGCTATACCGCCAGAGTTGTTAGAGAGTGAACTTTTTGGTCATGAGAAGGGATCATTTACTGGGGCAATTTGTTCTCGTAAGGGCCGTTTCGAACTGGCGGAAGGTGGCACACTATTTCTCGATGAAATTGGTGACATGCCATTGCAGATGCAAGTTAAATTGCTTCGTGTACTGCAAGAACGGGTATTTGAGCGTGTTGGCGGCACTAAGACCATCAATGCCGATGTGCGCGTTGTAGCAGCGACACATAGAGATTTAGAAACCATGATCAGCGTGAATGAGTTCCGCGAGGATCTCTATTACCGCCTAAACGTATTCCCGATCGAAATGCCCGCGTTGTGTGATCGCAAGGACGATGTGCCTTTGCTATTACAAGAGTTGGTGAGCCGAGTCTACAACGAAGGCCGTGGCAAGGTGCGCTTTACGCAGCGTGCGATTGAGTCGTTAAAAGAGCATGCTTGGTCGGGTAACGTGCGTGAGCTGTCTAACTTAGTCGAACGCCTCACTATCCTATATCCGGGTGGACTGGTTGATGTTAACGACTTACCCGTTAAGTATCGCCATATCGATGTGCCCGAATATTGTGTAGAGATGAGCGAAGAGCAACAGGAACGTGATGCTTTGGCTTCTATCTTTAGTGATGAAGAGCCGGTTGAAATCCCTGAGACGCGTTTCCCAAGTGAGCTACCACCTGAAGGCGTGAACCTTAAGGATTTATTAGCAGAACTGGAAATCGACATGATACGTCAGGCGCTAGAGCTGCAAGATAACGTTGTTGCTCGCGCGGCTGAGATGCTAGGAATACGTCGTACAACGCTAGTAGAAAAAATGCGTAAGTACGGAATGACCAAAGACTAGTTTTCTATTTTATTGTTATATAAGTCGTTTTAACCTCTAAAGTTCAATTTCTAATTTGGCATAGATACTGCAGTCACTCCGTCATAAGCAATTTTTTGACGGAGTGACTATGTCAGCCAACCCACTAGCGCAAATTGAGTCATTCAAGCACACTAGCAAACAATGGAACCAACTGCGTGAGGCCGCTAATATGTCCAATCGAATGGAGCATATTTTACAGGCTATGCCATCCGGCGTGGTGATTATCAATGGCGACGGTATAGTCACGGATGCCAATCCGGTTGCAGTTGAATTACTAGAGCGCTCCTTGTGTGGCGTTCGCTGGATTGATGTGATCCACAGTGCCTTTGCGCCACAGGACGATGATGGTCACGAAGTGTCACTGCGTAATGGCCGCCGCGTTAAATTAGCAATTACGCCACTCACGCCAGAGCCTGGTCAATTAATTGTATTAACTGATCTGACTGAAACTCGATTATTACAGAAAAATCTATCCCATCTACAACGCTTATCTGCACTGGGTAAAATGGTTGCGACCTTGGCACATCAAGTGCGCACGCCTTTATCTGCCGCTTTGCTATATGCCTCTAATCTTGCAAGTCCTAAGTTATCCGATGCCGCTAAAGCAAAATTCCAGCAAAAGCTTGTTGATAGGCTTAATGAACTGGAGCGTCAGGTTAACGACATGCTATTGATGGCGAAAGGCCGTCAGGATGAACTGGGAGATTTGATTACGCTTGCTGAGGTTATCGACAATGTATTGGCAAATTGTGAGCCGATAGCGGCGAAGCAAGGTTGTGATTTGTCATTTGATGATGCATCAAGCAGTTCGATGTTAGCCAATTCAAATGCTTTAAGCTCGGCAATCAACAATTTAGTGATGAACAGTATCGAAGCTGGCGCCACTGAGATTCGTATTCAGGCGAAAGAAGAGGGCGATCAGTTACTACTGAATGTCATCGACAATGGCAAAGGTTTAGATGCCAATATGCAGCAGAAGGTACTTGAACCTTTCTTTACGACTAAGTCGCAGGGAACTGGGCTCGGGTTAGCGGTTGTGCAATCTGTGGTGCGTAATCATGGAGGACAACTGCAATTAAGTTGCTTACCGAATAAAGGTTGCACTGTGTCTTTAGTCTTCCCACGGGCTAAATCTGCGGTGATATTACCTTTGGAGATTACCCATGTCTGAAGCAAAGTTATTGCTCGTTGAAGATGATGCCTCATTGCGTGAAGCCTTGTTGGATACCTTAATGTTGGCTCAGTATGAGTGCATTGATGTTGCCTCGGGTGAAGACGCTATTTTAGCCTTGAAACAACATCAATTTGATTTAGTCATTAGTGATGTGCAGATGCAAGGCATTGGTGGGTTAGGATTATTAAACTTCCTACAGCAACATCATCCTAAGTTGCCAGTATTGTTGATGACAGCTTATGCCACGATTGGTAGTGCGGTGGATGCCATTAAATTGGGCGCTGTCGATTACTTAGCGAAACCTTTTGCGCCAGAAGTCTTGCTCAATCAAGTTTCCCGCTATTTGCCGTTAAAACAAAATGTGGATCAGCCAGTAGTTGCCGATGAGAAGAGTTTAGCTTTATTGGCACTGGCTCAGCGGGTTGCTGCATCCGATGCTTCGGTCATGATCTTAGGCCCAAGCGGCTCGGGTAAAGAAGTCTTGGCCCGTTATATTCATCAACACAGTAGCCGTGCCGATCAAGCTTTTGTGGCCATTAACTGTGCTGCAATTCCCGAGAATATGCTTGAAGCTACCCTTTTTGGTTATGAAAAGGGCGCATTTACTGGCGCCTATCAAGCGTGTCCGGGGAAATTTGAGCAGGCTCAAGGTGGCACTTTGCTGCTAGATGAAATCTCTGAGATGGATTTAGGCTTACAAGCTAAGTTATTGCGGGTATTGCAAGAGCGTGAAGTTGAGCGTTTAGGCGGCCGTAAAACCATTAAGCTCGATGTACGCGTGCTTGCCACATCCAATCGCGACTTAAAAGCCGTGGTAGCAGCCGGTGGATTTAGGGAAGATCTCTACTATCGAATCAACGTGTTCCCCTTAGCTTGGCCCGCATTAAGTCAACGTCCTGCGGATATTCTGCCTCTTGCGCGCCATTTACTGGTTAAGCATGCCAAGGCATTGAATGTCGCCGATGTGCCTGAGTTGGATGAAAATGCACGTCGACGTTTATTGAGTCATCGCTGGCCGGGGAACGTACGTGAACTCGATAATGTGATCCAGCGGGCTTTGATATTAAGAGCCGGTCAAGTGATCACCGCCAATGACATTATTATTGATGCGCAGGATGTGATTTTAGGCGGCGAAGACCTAGATCAATTTGCTGCCGAGCCAGACGGTTTAGGCGAAGAGCTTAAAGCGCAGGAGCATGTGATTATTTTAGAAACCCTTAATCAATGCCAAGGAAGCCGCAAACTGGTCGCTGAAAAACTGGGGATAAGCGCCCGAACCTTAAGATACAAGATGGCAAGAATGCGTGATATGGGCATTCAACTGCCAAATTAGTCTTCAAGTTCAAGTGATAATCTTGCGGCCTCAACATGAGTGTGAGGCTGCATTTATTAAAATATACCACCGCAAAAGTGGCCTATTTTATCCAGAATCCTTAGTTTTAACGTCTTCTTATCCCGTCAATTTATTATCAATCACGACCATTTGAAAACTTGGCCGTTATTTTGCATTGTCCCGTTATAGGTATTTTGATCGTCAAGAACTCGACGACTGGGAGCTCAGCATGCAAATAGGCGCAAATTCATTCCTGCAAGAAATGCAGAAACTCCAAGGCGAAATTACGCCGTCTTTTGGCGTTCAGCCAAATATCATGCAGCAAGTTAATAACACCAGTGGTGCGGACTTCGGTCAGTTACTCTCGCAAGCCGTCGGCAATGTCGGCGGTTTACAGTCAACATCATCAAACCTCGCGACGCGCTTAGAAATGGGAGATACTACGGTCTCGTTGTCAGATACTGTTATCGCCCGTGAGAAAGCCAGCGTCGCCTTCGAGGCAACGGTACAAGTGCGTAATAAGCTTGTCGAAGCCTATAAAGAAATAATGAGCATGCCTGTCTAGGCCAGTGAATAACCCAATTAGCAGGTACGAATCGTGAGCACAGAAATGATTGTCGGATCCAATTCCGACTTAGCTGACCAAGGTGTCCAGCAAGAACATAAGTCAGGAATGATGGGAAACCTTGGCGGTGTCGATATGATGCGTCAAGTAACTATGATTTTAGCCTTGGCGATTTGTTTGGCCTTAGCCGTATTTGTCATGCTGTGGGCACAGGAGCCTGAGTATCGTCCATTGGGTAAAATGGAAACTCAGGAAATGGTTCAAGTATTAGATGTGCTTGATAAAAATAAAGTTAAGTATCAAATCGACGTGGACGTGATTAAAGTCCCCGAAGATAAATATCAAGAAGTGAAAATGATGCTGAGCCGCGCAGGCGTTGACAGCCCTGCGGCCAGTCAAGATTTCTTGAATCAAGACAGCGGCTTTGGTGTTAGCCAACGTATGGAGCAAGCCCGTCTTAAGCACAGCCAAGAAGAAAACCTTGCCCGTGCAATTGAGCAACTACAAAGTGTTAGCCGCGCCAAAGTGATCCTCGCGTTACCTAAAGAAAACGTCTTTGCCCGCAATGCCTCAAAACCAAGTGCGACTGTGGTTATCAATACCCGCCGTGGCGGTTTAGGCCAAGGTGAAGTCGACGCTATCGTCGATATCGTTGCCTCTGCTGTTCAAGGTTTAGAGCCATCACGGGTGACTGTGACCGACTCTAACGGCCGTTTATTAAACTCAGGCAGCCAAGATGGCGCGTCTGCGACAGCCCGTCGCGAGCTTGAATTAGTACAGCAAAAAGAAGCCGAGTATCGCACTAAGATTGAATCGATTTTGGTACCTATCTTAGGTCCTGATAATTTCACCTCTCAAGTCGATGTCAGCATGGACTTTACTGCGGTCGAGCAAACCTCTAAGCGTTATAACCCAGATTTACCGTCTTTACGCAGCGAAATGACCGTTGAAAATAATACCACTGGCGGATCTTCAGGTGGGATCCCTGGGGCGCTATCGAATCAACCGCCAATGGAATCGAACATTCCGCAAGATGCGACTAAAGCGACCGAGTCTGCCACTGCAGGTAATTCTCACCGTGAAGCAACCCGTAATTTTGAGTTAGATACCACCATTAGCCATACCCGTCAGCAAGTTGGCGCCGTTCGCCGCATTAGTGTGTCGGTTGCTGTGGACTTTAAACCCGGTGCTGCCGGAGAAAATGGTCAAGTGGCGCGTGTTGCCCGTACTGAACAAGAGCTGACCAATATCCGTCGTTTACTCGAAGGTGCGGTAGGTTTTAGCTCGCAACGGGGTGATGTGTTAGAAGTGGTAACTGTTCCCTTTATGGATCAATTGGTTGAAGACTTGCCTGCACTAGAACTGTGGGAACAACCTTGGTTCTGGCGTGCGATTAAGCTCGGTATTGGTGCGCTAGTGATTCTGGTACTGATTTTAGCTGTGGTACGTCCTATGCTGAAACGCTTAATCTATCCTGACAGTGTGAATATGCCTGAGGATGGCAGATTGGGTAACGAACTGGCCGAAATTGAGGACCAGTACGCGGCAGATACGCTAGGGATGCTCAATACACAAGAGGCGGAATACAGTTATGCCGATGATGGTTCAATTCATATCCCTAATTTGCACAAAGATGATGATATGATTAAAGCTATCCGTGCGCTCGTGGCTAATGAGCCTGAGCTCTCTACTCAAGTCGTGAAAAACTGGTTACAAGACAATGGCTGAGAATAAAACGAAAGAAGTGGCTCCAGCGGCCCCACCTGCCTTTAACATTAAAGACATTAGCGGTGTCGAAAAGACCGCGATCTTACTCCTCAGTTTGAGTGAGGCCGATGCTGCATCCATTTTAAAACACTTAGAGCCGAAGCAAGTGCAAAAAGTGGGTATGGCGATGGCGGCAATGGATGAGTTTGGTCAAGAAAAAGTCATTGGGGTACATAAGCTGTTTCTCGATGACATACAAAAGTATTCTTCTATTGGTTTCAACAGCGAAGAGTTCGTTCGTAAAGCCTTAACCGCCGCGCTGGGTGAAGATAAAGCAGGTAATCTGATTGAACAGATTATCATGGGCAGCGGTGCTAAAGGTTTGGATTCGTTGAAATGGATGGATGCACGCCAAGTAGCGACCATTATTCAAAACGAACATCCTCAGATCCAAACGATCGTGTTGTCCTATTTAGAACCCGATCAGGCGGCGGAAATTTTTGGTCAATTCCCTGAAAATACTCGCTTAGACTTGATGATGCGGATTGCGAATCTTGAAGAAGTACAGCCCGCTGCACTGCAAGAGCTGAACGACATCATGGAGAAACAGTTTGCTGGTCAAGGTGGCGCACAGGCCGCGAAAATGGGCGGCCTAAAAGCGGCTGCCAACATCATGAACTATTTAGATACGGGTATCGAAAGTCAGTTGATGGAAACTATGCGCGAGTCTGACGAAGAAATGGCGCAGCAAATCCAAGACTTGATGTTCGTGTTTGAAAACTTAATTGATGTTGATGACCGTGGTATTCAAGCACTGCTCCGTGAAGTGCAGCAAGATGTACTGATGAAGGCGCTCAAAGGCACAGATGATCAGCTGAAAGAAAAAATCTTGGGCAACATGTCAAAACGTGCCGCTGAATTGCTGCGTGACGATCTTGAGGCCATGGGCCCAATCCGTATCAGTGAAGTGGAAGTCGCCCAAAAAGAAATCCTGTCTATTGCCCGTCGCTTAAGTGACAGCGGCGAAATTATGTTAGGCGGCGGTGGTGGCGATGAGTTCCTCTAATCCGAGCGACAATAAACCGTCAAATAAGGTCTTGAGCGACGGTGATATTGAGTTTAGTCACTGGGCACTGCCAGATGTGACTGAAGCCGATGACGATTCTATCTCGAATTTGTTCGGCCATTCGAATCATCAAGCCGCTAAGCCGACGACGGTTGAGAGTGTTTCTCCGCCGACGATGGCCGAGATTGAAGACATTCGCGCCCAAGCTGAAGAAGAAGGGTTTGCCGAAGGTAAACAACAAGGTTACGAGCAAGGGCTAGAAAAAGGTCGCTTAGAAGGCTTAGAGCAAGGCCATACCGAAGGGCTCGCCCAAGGGCATGAGCAAGGATTAGAAACCGGTTTAGCTCAAGCCAAAGTTTTACTTTCGCGGTTTGAAGCCTTATTAACGCAATTTGAAAAGCCATTGCAATTACTCGATGGCGATATTGAGCTCTCCCTACTGAACTTGAGTATGACATTAGCTAAATCTGTCATAGGCCACGAATTAAAAACCCATCCAGAACAAGTGCTTTCGGCATTACGCTTAGGCATAGAGTCGCTACCCATTAAGGAGCAAGCGGTGACTATTCGGCTGCATCCTGACGATGTGATCCTTGTCGAACAACTTTATTCCACCGCCCAACTGACCCGCAGTAAATGGGAACTTGAAGTCGATCCGACGTTAAGTGCAGGCGATTGTATTCTGAGCAGTCATCGCTCTTTAGTGGATTTAACGCTTTCATCGCGCATCGATACTGTGTTTGAGTCATTACGAAATCAACATGCGCATTTGAGTGATAAACAGCATCAACTGCAAGAGACGATTGAAGCTGAAGATACTGCCAAACAAGTGGCTGTGGCGCTTGAGTCTGAGCTTGATGATCAAACGCCTGATGACCAAGCTGTCGATACGGTTAACCAAGACACTGAGGACATGCAATCTACCTCAAACACAGGTGAGCACTTAGATACCCAATCGGATGCCGGAACAGATGCAAAATCGCCAACACCAACTGCTGAATAGGCTGAATCACCATCAGGAAAAAGTGCCGCCATTTCGAGCTGTGGCCAGTGGTCAACTCGTGCGTGTTGTTGGCTTAACCTTAGAGGCGAGCGGTTGCCGTGCGCCAGTGGGCAGCTTATGTTCCATCGAAACCATGGCGGGCGAGTTAATTGCAGAAGTCGTCGGCTTTGATGGCGAACTCCTGTATTTAATGCCTATCGAAGAATTACGTGGAGTATTACCCGGTGCCCGGGTGGTGCCTTTAGGGGAACAAACTGGACTCAATGTCGGCTTGTCCCTGTTAGGACGCGTGCTCGATGGCAACGGTGTGCCTTTAGATGGTTTAGGTGCGTTGCAGACAGATCAACAAGCGCCAAGACATAGCGCTGCCATTAATCCATTATCTCGCCGTGCTATTACCGAGCCGCTGGACGTCGGTGTTCGCGCCATTAATGCCATGCTGACAGTGGGCAAAGGCCAACGTATGGGCTTGTTTGCTGGTTCAGGTGTGGGTAAGAGTGTGCTCTTAGGTATGATGACTCGCGGTACCACTGCCGACATTATTGTGGTTGGGCTGGTGGGCGAGCGTGGCCGTGAAGTAAAAGAGTTTATTGAAGAGATTCTTGGTGAAAAAGGTCGAGCGCGTTCTGTTGTTGTTGCCGCCCCTGCAGATACCTCGCCGCTGATGCGCCTGCGCGCCTGTGAAACCTCGACTCGCATTGCCGAATACTTTCGCGATTTAGGCTATAACGTCTTGTTATTAATGGATAGTTTGACGCGTTACGCCCAGGCGCAGCGGGAAATTGCTTTGGCTGTGGGTGAGCCGCCAGCCACCAAAGGCTATCCGCCTTCAGTATTTGCCAAGCTGCCGCGTTTAGTTGAGCGTGCTGGCAACGGTGGCCCAGGTCAAGGTTCAATTACGGCATTTTATACTGTGTTGACGGAAGGGGACGATCAACAGGATCCCATTGCCGATGCATCGCGGGCGATTCTTGATGGTCACATAGTCTTGTCACGTTCGCTTGCGGACTCTGGGCATTATCCTGCGATTGATATTGAAGCCTCCATTAGCCGGGTAGCACCTATGGTGATCTCCAATGAACACTTGGAAGCGATGCGCCGCGTGAAACAAACCTATTCCTTGTATCAGCAAAATCGGGATTTGATTTCAATTGGTGCTTATGCCCAAGGCAGCGATCCTCGAATCGATAACGCGATACGATTACAGCCGGCGATGAATGCTTTTTTACGCCAAACCATGCGTGATGCATTCAGTTTTGCCGATAGCCAAGTCATGCTCGGGCAACTTGCCGCACAGTGCAAATAATGGCGTCATCGAATTAATCGAGGTCTAGTATGGCTAACGCCGATCCCTTGTTGTTAGTGTTAAAGCTCGCCAATGATGCCGAAGAACAAGCGGCGTTATTGTTAAAGTCGGCGCAGTTAGAGTGTCAAAAACGGCTGAATCAACTCAGTGCACTCAATAACTATCGCTTAGAATACATGAAGCAAATGCAATCCCAGCAAGGCCAAGCCATTAGTGCCAGTCACTATCACCAGTTTCATCGCTTTATTCGTCAGATTGATGACGCTATTACTCAGCAAAATCGCGTTGTAGCCGACGGTGAAAAACAAAAAGAATATCGACAACAGCATTGGTTGGAAAAACAAAAAAAACGTAAGGCTGTGGAATTACTCTTAGCGAGTAAAGAGAAGAAGCGCCAAGTTGTTGAACAAAAACGGGAGCAGAAAATGACCGATGAATTTGCTTCTCAGCAGTTTTATCGCCGTCATCAGCGTTAGTGTAATGGTGCGTTAAATGATCGGTATCTTTGCCATTCACTAACCTCTATGAGTTCAGTTTTCTGTTGCCGCTTATGGTGCAGAACATTTGTTCGACTTTTTTCCCTGAGTTTTATTCTTTTCAATATGCCGCAGTAAAAACTGAAGTTTTGGCATCTTATTTGCTTTGATTTAGTCCATGACCCTGCAACCGCAGTGTTTAATTGACGTTTCTACCTAGCCATTTTCTTTTTCTGCTGGGTGATGTTTGGGAGCACTTATGCAACAAATGACCAATATCCTGTTGAGTAAAACAGGCAACTCTGCGGCCAATTCCGCTAAGACATCTTCCCAAGAGTCTAATAATGAAGACTTTTCATCTACACTTGCGTCTGTCTCCGCTAGCTCATTTTCTATTTCCGCGCCTAAAAAGGCTGTCGCGAATACTGACGATAAAGTGCAGATCGCCTCTACTGATAAAGTAAAAGATAAAGACATATCAACGGATGACGCTGACGTTAATCTTATCTTCGCCCAGATCAGTATGGCAAATGACATGAAGAAAACGGCATCAGAGGGAGAGAGTTTGCCGTTTGGCTCTTCCCAAGAGGACAATAATGAGTCTGGTGATACTTTGTTGGAAAGCGATGCTCTCAGTACCGTTGAGTTGACGGGTATACAAGCATCAATGAAAGCGATGAACACTGAGCTTCCAGTTGTCGACATCTCAGGCTCAGCGCAAGGTAAGGCTGATATTTTAACGTCAAGTGAAGTTAACCTGGCAACTGAGAAAAGTAATAGCAAGTCCTCAAATGGCGAGCTATCGGGCCTACAAAAGATGTTAGATACTGACATTTCATTTTCCTCAGAACTCAAAAAGTTAACTGACCAGTTTCAACTAAATACTGCGTCATCAGATGAGACTGATAGCACTAATAATGTGTCTACGGATAAAGTATCAGTAGAGGTATTACCCAAAGAAAGATTGTTAGCGACTAAAATATCAGTAGAGGCATTGCCAATTGAAAATATACGGGCTGACAAAGACGCAGCCGACGAATTATCTGTTGAAGCAATACAGGGGAAGAAAGTTTTACTTGATGAGGCGGTAGAGGCATTAAAATCACAGTCGTCTATGGATAAAAGCCTTGAATCACATTCCGCCTCTCTCAAGGCACAAGTCATTTCGCCGAACAGTAAAATATCTGAAAGTTTAGACTTATCAGAGCTTGAAAATGCAGCAGAAACAGCACCATCAAAAATTTTAGAAAGCGTGATATTGAAAGACGCTGATGTGACTGAACTTAAAGACGATAAATCATTTTCAACTGATAAATATGCGAATCAAGTTGCGAGTGTAAACGCTGAACTGCGGGGAGCAAGGTTGGATCTTAATTCTGAGGCACTGCGAACTTCTGACGACGTAGATGAATCAATGTTGAAGTTTAGCCCTGCGAGTCAAACTTTGCGGTCTGAAACCCTAGCGCCATCGACTACTAAGAATGAAATGTCTGCAACATCTTTAATCGCTGATGAAATAGTTGATACATTGGACTTGGCAAGCTCCAAGCTGATTGATACTTCTAGCACGGACGAGGTCGATGCTGATACTGTTTCTGTAGAGAGTAATAAACCAACAGTTCGCAATGTTGAGATTACGATACCCCAGCAAGTAAGCCGAAATGCTAATGTCGATATTGCGGTTAGCAAAGTAGAAGTTCAGCCTATAGTTACAACACTGGATACACAGAATATCTTAGGTAACGCAGTTGATCCGAAGGATAGCGCAATGACTGATACCGAGATCAATGTTGATGTTTCAAAAGTAGCAATGGATGCGGGTACTTTGCTAAAGGATGCGAAGTACAGTGTGACACTCGATGCTCAAAGAGACGCTAAGCCATTCATTATGGGGGATGAAGACAAGGTATCAACGACTGACATTAAGTCATTTTCTGCTTTAGCTCAGTCATCGACGCCACTACAAGTCAATCGTCAGGAAACGATGCAAGTTCAGTTGTCATTACGCCAAGGTGTCGAACAACAAAACCAAATGCAAGAGATGATCCAACGGTTTTCACCTGTGATGAAGCAACAGTTGATCACTATGGTGAGTCAAGGTATTCAACATGCTGAAATTAGGCTCGATCCCCCTGAGCTTGGACATATGCTGGTAAAAATTCAAGTGCATGGCGATCAGACCCAAGTACAGTTCCATGTCACTCAGACACAGACGCGTGATTTAGTTGAACAAGCTATGCCAAGATTACGCGAGTTACTGCAGGAGCAAGGGATGCAATTAGCGGATAGCCATGTGTCTCAAGGTGGCCAAGGTGAACGTCGAGAGGGAAGTTTTGGCGACGGTGGCGGTTCAAGTGGGGCTGATGTGGATGAAATCTCGGCAGAAGAGCTACATTTAGGTTTAAATCAAGCTTCTAGTGTAAATTCAGGTATAGATTATTACGCTTAAGTAGGTAACCTATAGCGATGACTTATATAGTTACGTTTTCATATTAATAAAACGTAAGAGTTTCTGCCTAAATTAAAGAGAATAGTGAATGGCTAAGGAAGAATCGTTAGAACTTGAGAACACCGAAGCTCCCAAAAGTAAAAAAAAGCTCTTTATTTTTATTGGAGTGGGGGTTTTAGTTGCACTGCTTATTGCCGGTGCCCTATGGTTTTTCCTTGGTAGTAGTTCTGAGGACGCCACGACGTCAACTGACGGAGCCGTACAAACAGAAACTCCTGCTGAAAGTGGTGCGCTGACTACCGCATCCTATGTGCCTATGCCACGTCCTTTTTTGTTTAACCTGCCTGGCCCTGATCGCGCTCGTTTAGTTGAGATTAAAGTACAGTTAATGGTACGTGGCACAGATGATGATGTGCTGACACAAAAACACATTCCGCTGATTGAAGATGCGCTTTTAACGACTTTCAGTGGCGCAGATGTGCAAAAACTCAGTACGCAAGCGGGTAAAGATGAATTACGCCAGTTAGCACTCTTAAGCGTGCAAAATACCCTGCAGTCGGTCACTGGCCGTAAAGTTGTCGAGAAAGTGCTGTTTACTGGTTTTGTGATGCAATAACCCTTTACTGATAGTGGGTAAGTAATCTAAAGAGGCGAAGGCAATATAGTGAGTGATTTATTAAGCCAAGACGAGATTGATGCACTCTTGCACGGGGTTGATGACGTCGATGATGATGACGAAATTGATTCCGCTGGTCATGATGCGCGTTCCTACGATTTCTCTTCCCAAGATCGCATTGTTCGTGGGCGTATGCCGACGCTGGAAATTGTGAATGAGCGTTTTGCACGTCATTTGCGGATCAGTATGTTTAATATGATGCGTCGCGCTGCTGAAGTGTCGATCAACGGTGTACAGATGCTCAAGTTTGGAGAGTATGTACATACGCTATTCGTTCCTACTAGTCTGAATATGGTACGTTTTAGTCCGCTCAAAGGTACAGCATTGATCACAATGGAAGCCAGATTGGTGTTCATCCTAGTGGATAACTTCTTTGGGGGAGATGGCCGTTTCCATGCCAAGATCGAAGGGCGGGAATTTACGCCTACTGAGAGACGTATCGTACAGCTATTGCTTAAAATAATTTTTGAAGATTATAAAGATGCGTGGGCACCGGTGATGGATGTGGAGTTCGATTATTTGGACTCAGAAGTCAATCCTGCCATGGCCAACATTGTCAGTCCTACTGAAGTTGTCGTGATTAACTCATTCCATATTGAAGTTGATGGTGGTGGCGGTGATTTCCATATCACTATGCCGTATTCCATGATTGAGCCGATTCGCGAGTTGCTCGATGCGGGTGTTCAAAGTGATAAGCAAGATACTGACATGCGTTGGTCGCAGGCATTGCATGATGAAATCATGGATGTGAAGGTCGGGTTCGATGCCAACATTGTGGAACATGAATTAACGCTCAAAGATGTGATGAATTTTAAAGCGGGCGATATTATTCCGATTGAGTTACCGGAATATATTATGATGAAAATCGAGGATTTACCGACATATCGTTGTAAAATGGGCCGTTCTAGAGATAACCTAGCACTTAAAATATATGAAAAGATCCCTCGGCCAGAAACCGTTAAATCCGAGCTACAATTAGTGACGCGCAAGGGTAAATCTCGCGATATATCAGAATTATAAGGTGAAGTAAGATGAGCACAGACGATACGGATGATTGGGCTGCAGCAATGGCAGAACAAGCTTTAGAAGAAGCTAACGCGATTGAGCTCGATGAATTAGTTGATGATTCGAGACCTATCTCTAAAGCAGAAGCGGCGAAATTAGACACTATTTTAGATATCCCCGTCACTATCTCTATGGAAGTGGGCCGTAGCTATATCAGTATTCGTAACTTGTTGCAGTTAAACCAAGGTTCTGTGGTTGAGCTCGACAGAGTTGCGGGTGAACCTTTAGATGTGATGGTTAACGGTACGCTGATTGCGCATGGTGAGGTTGTGGTTGTAAACGATAAATTCGGTATTCGTTTAACCGATGTGATCAGTCAAACCGAGCGAATTAAAAAGCTTAAATAATTGTCTCATCAACGAAAGTTGGAACCAGAATGACCATATCGGTAATACTCAGTTTAGCTGCAGTATCTCAAGCAAAAACTGAGAGTCTTGTAGGCGATAGTACTCAAGGCGTAACAGCTGTGACATCTTCGGCCGCAAAAATGGCTGAACCTTCCCAAGTCGCAACCCTAGCGAGTATGTTAGGTGGCTTAATTCTGGTTTTACTCTTAATTTTTGCGTTAGCTTATTTATTAAGACGGTTCAATTTAGTTCCTACGACCAACGGTGTTTTAAAAACCATAGCCGTGACTTCGCTCGGTCAGAAAGAGCGTTTAGTCTTAGTGCAGGTGGGGGAGCAGCAATATTTACTTGGCGTTAGCTCGCAGCAGGTGAGTTTGATTGATAAGTTAGTTGAACCTATTCATATAGAGTCTGATTCCTTTGCGAGTCGGCTACGTCAGGCGAAATTAAAACAATGACAACACGTATCCTCGCGTTAGTTGGCTTAGTTATTCTGTTATGCATGCCGTCGGCATGGGCCGCTGATGGTGTTTTGCCTGCAGTGACTGTAATAACAGGACCAGACGGCTCCACAGAATACTCAGTCACAATGCAGATTTTACTGCTGATGACATCGCTGAGTTTTTTACCTGCGATGCTCATCATGTTGACCTCTTTCACGCGGATCATCATTGTTCTGTCTATATTACGTCAAGCTATTGGCTTACAACAAACACCTTCCAATCAAGTATTAATTGGCATGAGTTTATTCATGACCTTTTTTATTATGGCGCCGGTATTTGACCGGATTTATGACGAAGGGGTTAAGCCTTACATTGAGGAGCAGTTAACCCTGCAGCAAGCGTTCGAAAAAGGTAAAGAACCAATAAGAAGCTTTATGTTAGGTCAAGTTAGGACCACAGACTTAAAAACTTTTATCGAAATTTCAGGCTACAAAAACATTAAGTCGCCCGAAGAAGCCCCGATGAGCGTGCTGATACCCGCCTTTATTACCAGCGAGCTAAAAACAGCTTTTCAAATTGGTTTTATGTTGTTCGTGCCGTTTTTAGTGTTAGATCTAGTGGTGGCCAGTATCTTAATGGCCATGGGTATGATGATGTTATCCCCTATGATAGTGTCGCTACCATTTAAGATCATGCTGTTTGTGCTCGTCGATGGTTGGAGCTTAGTCCTAGGGACATTAGCGAATAGTTTCGGGTAGCCAAGGGAGAATATGCAAATGAGTCCAGAGGCGCTAATTGATATTTTTCGTGAGGCTCTCGCTGTTATTGTCATGATGGTGTCTGCAATTGTATTACCTGGGCTGGGTATTGGTTTGATTGTCGCCGTGTTTCAAGCCGCGACTTCGATTAACGAGCAAACTTTAAGTTTTCTACCGCGATTGTTAGTGACACTTTTCGGTTTGATGTTCATGGGACATTGGTTAGTTGAAACCCTAATGGACTTTTTTGTCGAGATGGTTAATCGCATCCCGCAAGTAATAGGCTAATCCAATGGAGCTGCTGCTCGATACGTTAATGCAGACCATTGCCGCTTATATGTGGCCACTGTTTCGGGTTGCTAGCATGTTAATGGTGATGGTGGTATTTGGGGCCGCAACCACTCCAACTCGTGTGCGCTTACTATTAGCCATGGCGATTACCTTTGCGATAGCACCAGTCCTTCCTCCTGTTCAAAATGCCGATCTATTTTCACTCAGTGCAGTATTTATTACTGCGCAGCAAATCATTATTGGTGTTGCCATGGGGTTTGTGACTCAAATGGTGATGCAAGTTTTCGTATTAACCGGCCAGATTATTGGTATGCAAACCAGTCTCGGGTTTGCTTCTATGGTTGATCCTGGTTCGGGTCAGCAAACACCCGTTATTGGTAACTTTTTTCTATTATTGGCGACATTAATCTTCTTAGCCGTCGATGGACATCTATTGATGATCCGTATGTTGGTGGCGAGTTTTGAGACCCTACCCATTTCTAATCAAGGATTAACCCTCACTAGCTACCGTGCTTTAGCAGATTGGGGCTCGTATATGTTTGGTGCGGCATTAACTATGTCGATATCCGCGATTATTGCCTTGTTATTAGTGAACTTGTCCTTCGGTGTGATGACCCGCGCCGCGCCGCAATTAAATATTTTCTCTATTGGTTTTCCGATCACTATGATTGGCGGATTGTTTATTCTCTGGTTAACCTTAACACCTGTTATGGCCCATTTTGATGAAGTGTGGACTGCGGCTCAAGTGCTGCTTTGCGATATGTTAGCGCTTCAATGTAACGCCGATGGTTTGATATGACGGTATTAGGAGCAGCCCATGGCTGAAGAGTCAAGCGGTGAACGCAGTGAGGAACCCACTGGGAGACGTCTCGAACAGGCGCGGGAAAAAGGACAAATTGCGCGTTCGAAAGAACTCGGTACAGCAGCGGTATTAATTTCCGCTGCATGTGGCTTTTATATGTTAGGTCCAAGTCTAGCCACAAGTTTAACTCGGGTATTTGAGACTGTTTTCACCATGGACAGGGCGCAAATTTTTGATACTGAAGAAATGTTTAATGTATGGGGCGTTGTCGCGAGCGAAATCGCCTGGCCCATGGCAAAAATTATGCTGTTAATTGTGGTTGTCGCTTTCATTGGCAATATATCCCTTGGCGGGATGAATTTCTCTACCCAAGCCATGATGCCTAAGGCCAGTAAAATGAGCCCAGTCGCAGGTTTGAAGCGCATGTTCGGTGTGCAGGCGTTAGTTGAGCTGACGAAGGGGATTGCCAAGTTTTCTGTGGTGGCATTTTCTGCGTATTTATTACTGAGCTTTTACTTCAATGATATTATGTTGCTATCTAGTGATCATCTTCCTGGTAATATTTACCACGCATTAGATTTACTTGTGTGGATGTTTATCCTGTTGTGTTCCTCTATTTTATTGATTGTCGTCATCGACGTGCCGTTCCAAATTTGGAATCACAACAAGCAACTTAAGATGACCAAACAAGAAGTAAAGGATGAATATAAAGACACTGAAGGGAAGCCTGAAGTGAAATCGCGAGTAAGGCAGATGCAGCATGAGTTGGCTCAGCGCAGAATGATGGCTGAAGTACCCAATGCCGATGTCATCGTTGTTAACCCTGAGCATTTTGCAGTAGCGATTAAATACGATGTAAAACGCTCCGCTGCACCCTTTGTCATCGCTAAAGGCGTTGATGACGTCGCATTTAAAATTCGTGAGATTGCCCGCGCCCATGATGTAGCCATTGTATCTGCACCGCCGCTTGCGAGAGCAATATACCATACGACTAAGTTGGATCAACAAATCCCCGAAGGATTGTTTACTGCTGTGGCACAGATTTTGGCCTATGTATTCCAGTTACGCCAATATCAGAAAGGACGCGGTCGTAAACCTATTCCAGTTCCGCTTAATCAGCCCATTCCTGATGAATTGAAATATTAAGTTTGCAGCATCTGACACTTGTGAGTGATACACAAGATGATGTCACTTTATATGAATGTTCCAATATTATTTCTTCTTTATATCAATGAGTCATAGGTATAATTCTCCTTAATTAGTCAGGTTGATTTTGTTGGCGTGTTTTTTGCTTTTCGCTTCTTACACGTCAAAATTTAGGTTATAGCGAATGGATGTTAAAGCGACTCTTGGTCAAGTAAAACAAATGCGGCTGAGCTCACTCAAAGGCATTGGTACGCCTATGGTTGTGCTTGCTGCATTGGCCATGATTGTTTTACCTATTCCTCCATTCTTATTAGACATACTTTTCTCATTCAACATAGCCTTAGCGCTCATCGTATTGTTAGTCGCAATTTATACCGATAGGCCGTTAGATTTTGCCGCCTTTCCAACGGTATTACTTGTGGCGACATTACTTCGCCTTGCACTGAACGTTGCTTCAACTCGTGTGGTATTACTCGAGGGCCATAATGGTGGCGATGCAGCAGGTAAGGTGATTGAAGCCTTCGGTTCCGTGGTGATTGGCGGTAACTATGCCGTTGGCTTGGTTGTCTTTATCATTTTGATTATTATCAACTTTGCGGTAGTGACTAAAGGTGCTGGTCGTATTGCTGAAGTGAGTGCCCGCTTTACCTTAGATGCTATGCCTGGTAAGCAAATGGCAATTGATGCCGACCTAAATGCCGGTACTTTGAATCAAGAACAAGCAAGATTACGTCGAGCAGAAGTGACCCGTGAAGCGGATTTCTATGGTGCGATGGACGGTGCTTCAAAATTTGTAAAAGGTGATGCCGTTGCGGGTATCATGATTCTAGTGATCAACATCTTAGGTGGTTTCATCATAGGTATTGTTCAGCATGGCTTAAGTTTTTCTGAAGCGGTTGAAATTTATACCTTGCTGACTATCGGTGATGGTCTAGTGGCGCAGATCCCTGGGTTATTATTGTCAATCGCAGCAGCATTGATGGTGACCCGTCAAAATGAATCCGGTGATATGGGCCAAATGATGATGAGTCAGATGTTTGACAGTCATAAGTCATTGGGTATCGCTGCTGGAGTCCTATTTGTCATGGGAATCGTTCCTGGCATGCCGCATATGGCGTTCTTAAGTTTTGCTTTTATGACGGCAGGTGCCGCTTATTTTGTCTATAAGCGTAATGAATCAAAACGCATTAAAGCCCTAGAGCAAGTTAAGTCTGGCCCTGTAGAGAGGCAAGATAAGGAGCCTAAAGAGTTGGGCTGGGATGATGTGCATCATGTTGATACTATTGGGCTTGAGGTGGGATATCGTTTAATTCCGCTGGTCGATAAAGGTCAAGGTGGCGAGTTATTAAGCCGTATCAAAGGCGTACGTAAAAAGTTATCCCAAGAACTGGGCTTCTTAGTGCCAGCAGTGCATATTCGCGATAATTTAGATTTGTCGCCTAATGCCTATCGCATTTCATTAATGGGCGTAGTTGTTGGTGAGGCGGATATTCGACACGACTGCGAATTGGCGATTAACCCTGGCCAAGTCTATGGCAAGCTCGATGGTATTGAAACGCGTGACCCAGCTTTTGGTCTTGAAGCGGTATGGATTGCCCCTGAATTACGTGAGCATGCCCAAACATTAGGGTATACGGTTGTTGATGCCGCTACGGTTGTAGCAACCCATATTAGCCAATTGCTGACCAATAATGCTGCAAAGTTGTTAGGTTACGAAGAAGTGCAACAACTGATGGATATGCTTGCGAAACACTCGCCTAAACTGGTGGATGGCTTTATTCCTGATGTCATGCCACTCGGGCATGTCGTAAAAGTGATGCAGAACCTGTTAAATGAAGGGGTTTCAGTCAGAGACTTGCGTACAATAGTGCAAACTTTGTTAGAATACGGCACTAAGAGTAATGACACTGAAGTTTTGACCGCTGCAGTACGTATCGCATTGAAACGTATGATAGTCCAAGAGATCTCTGGTCCAGAGTTAGAAATCCCCGTCATTACATTGGCGCCAGAGTTGGAACAGATGTTGCATCAATCAATGCAAGCAACTGGTGGTGATGGTCCAAATATTGAACCCGGTCTTGCAGAACGCATGCAGCAGTCCCTTGCCGATGCGGCTCAGAAGCAAGAAATGGTCGGACAACCCGCCATATTGTTGACGTCAGGTATGTTACGCGCGACGCTGTCACGCTTTGTTAAACATACTATTCCTAATCTCAGAGTCATTTCGTATCAAGAAATACCTGATGAGAAGCAAATACGTATCGTATCTGCAGTCGGCCAGTAGAGGACGCATAAGTGAAGATTAAACGATTTTTTGCCAAAGACATGCGCGCCGCACTGGCCCAAGTGAAAGAAACACTCGGCTCAGATGCCGTCATTATGTCAAATAAGAAAGTGAATGGTGGCATCGAAATTGTCGCTGCCGTTGACTATGATGAGCCTAAAGCAAAAACCGCAGCTACTGCGCCAGCGCCAACCTTTATGGACGTGAGTGACGACCTCGTATCCCTAGGGGCTAAGCAGCCTATACGAGTAGAAACCCGTGCAAAGCCTGCGGCACCTGCTGACTCATTACAAGCCTTGTTAGAGAAGCAGCAAAGTCGTTTGAATCAACAGATGTCGCATCAGCAAGTTGATGCAGATTTACCTGCATGGGCTAAGGGCTTACAAGCGCCGGCTACTGCCAAAGTAGAGCGTCGCGAAGCGCCTGCTGCTTTTGATAAGAAGCCACAAACATCACAGAAACAAAATGCCGATATTGAGGCAATGCGTGATGAGCTAGCTTCATTGCGTAATTTGTTAACACATCAAGTGTCCTCTTTGATGACAGAACATAAAAAACGTATCGACCCTGTCGGAGCTATGCTCGAAGCCAAGTTACTTGAGGCAGAATTTTCCCCAGCGGTTGCCAATAAATTAGCGGCGCTGAGCCAACATTATACGCCTGCAGAATTAGTCAGAGCTTTACCTCAAAGTCTCGCTAACTTGCTTGATAATCAAGGTGATGACATTGTTAAGCAGGGCGGTGTGGTGGCCTTAGTTGGCCCAACCGGTGTCGGCAAAACCACGTCATTAGCTAAACTTGCGGCCCGTTTTGCAGCTCATCATGGTGCAGAGCATGTTGCTTTGATAACGACAGACCATTATCGCATCGGAGCCTATGAGCAATTAGCAACCTATGGCAAAATAATGGGCTGCCCTGTAAAGCAAGCTCATGATCTGAATGAATTAGAGCAAATTCTTTATCAGTTTAGAAATCGCAAGCTAGTATTGATAGATACGGCTGGCATGGGACAGCGAGATATGCGTCTTTACCAGCAACTTGATAATTTAACTGCAAATAGCAGGATACCTATCCGCAGTTATCTGGTACTGTCTGCGACAGGACAGCGCCGTGTATTGCAAGATGCAGTCAATCATTTTAAACGCATTCCCCTATCTGGTGTCGTTCTTACAAAACTCGATGAATCTGTGTCGTTAGCAGGGGCATTAAGTGTGTTGATCCAAAACGGATTACCATTAAGTTATGTTACTGATGGGCAAAGAGTTCCTGAAGATATGAAAGTTGCGGATACCTTAGATTTAGCCCAACAGGCACTCGCAGCGTTAGATAGTACAGAACAACAATCATTACAAGACACAGCGTGGTCAGATAATATGGCCTGTGCATTTGAGTAGATTTATGACCCTGGATCAAGCAAGTGGTTTACGTATGATGAATCAACCCTATAACGAAAAAGTGAAAGTAATCGCGGTCACAGGTGGTAAAGGTGGCGTTGGCAAAACCAGCGTTTCCATTAATACAGCTGTGGCATTAGCCGAAAAAGGCAAGCGTGTCTTGGTACTTGATGCTGACCTTGGCTTAGCAAACGTCGATGTCATGCTGGGTATTCGTGCCGAGCGTAACCTCTCCCATGTTCTCTCTGGTGATGCAGAGCTTGACGATATTATCGTTCGCGGCCCTAAGGGAATTGGCATAGTGCCAGCCACTTCAGGGACGCAAGGGATGGTGGAATTAAGCCCAGCGCAGCATGCAGGGTTAATTCGCGCTTTCAGTGAGATGCGGACTCAGTTTGATATTCTAGTCGTAGATACTGCTGCTGGGATTTCAGATATGGTGCTCAGTTTCTCACGTGCATCGCAGGATGTGCTGGTCGTTGTTTGTGATGAACCCACATCGATAACTGATGCCTACGCCCTGATAAAAATCCTCAGCCGTGAGCATGGCGTGTTCCGTTTTAAAATAGTTGCCAATATGGTGCGTAGTTTACGCGAAGGTATGGAATTATTTGCTAAACTCAGTAAAGTGACCGACAGATTTTTAGATGTCGCCCTTGAATTAGTTGCAACTATTCCATTTGACGAAAACTTACGTAAATCAGTTCGTAAGCAAAAACTGGTAGTTGAAGCTTATCCTAAATCACCAGCGGCGATTGCGTATCAAGGATTGGCAAATAAAATTCTGAGCTGGCCTGTACCGCAGCAACCTGGTGGGCATTTGGAGTTTTTCGTTGAGCGTTTAGTGCAACGACCAGATTTTCAAGAGGAAAAAACGAGTGAATAAAGCCGCTGCGTATACTTGTTTAGACAATAAATCGTCGATCGTTGAACAGTATGCTCCGTTGGTTAAAAGAATTGCGCATCATTTACTCGCCAGATTACCTGCCTCAGTGCAGCTAGATGATTTACTCCAAGCTGGGATGATGGGTTTATTAGAAGCATCATCCAAGTTTGATGGTGGCAAGGGTGCGAAATTTGAAACCTTCGCCGGCATACGTATACGAGGGGCGATGTTAGATGAAATTCGCCGTGGTGATTGGGTGCCTCGTTCCGTTCATCGTAATAACCGCAAGGTTGCACATGCTATTGATGAGTTAGAGCAAGAACTGGGCCGTGATGCACGCGACACAGAAATTGCAGAAAAACTTGATATGACGCTCGATGAGTACCATCATATTCTTAACGATGTTTCTGTCGGAAAAATCATAGGGATAGAAGACTTAGGCGTATCTCAGGATATACTTACAGTGAGTGATCGGTCCGATGATGACTCATTTGAAGCATTAGCTGAGAACCAATTTCATTCTGCGCTGGTTGAGGCAATTAAATTATTGCCTGAAAGAGATGCATTAGTGTTATCCCTGTACTACGATGAAGCATTGAATTTAAAAGAGATTGGCGCCATTCTTGAGGTCAGTGAATCGCGTGTTAGCCAGATATTAAGTCAGGCAATGTTGCGATTGAAAGCTAAACTCAAGCACTGGACATAAGTATAATTATTAATCGAGCACAGAATGTCAGCTCACCGGAGGAAACCTTGGACAAGAATATGAAGATTCTCATTGTTGACGATTTTTCGACAATGAGGCGTATCATCAAGAACTTGTTGCGAGACTTGGGGTTTAACAATACCCAAGAAGCAGACGATGGCTCAACAGCCCTGCCGATGTTGCAAAAGGGGGATTTTGATTTTGTTGTTACAGATTGGAATATGCCCGGTATGCAAGGCATCGATCTGTTAAAAGCAATTCGCGCAGATGATTCGCTAAAGCATTTACCCGTATTAATGGTGACAGCTGAAGCAAAACGTGAACAGATTATCGCTGCCGCTCAAGCGGGAGTGAATGGATATGTGGTTAAGCCTTTTACCGCTGCAACGCTGAAAGAGAAGCTAGATAAAATATTCGAACGACTCGCTTGAGCAAGGATGAGCTATGAAGTCACAAACATCAGGGCTCATCACGCTCGAACAAGCTCAGCACTTGGTTGAATTATTAAGTGTCGGTGAGCAACGTCAGGCAGATGATTTATTTCGGGAGCTTGCTGCTCCACTGCAACGAGAATTATTTGAAGAGGTAGGGAAATTAACTCGGCAACTTCATAGCGCTTTAATGGATTTTCAAGTTGATAATCGTCTAGCTGAATTAGCCAATACAGAAATTCCCGATGCCAAACAACGTTTAAATTACGTTATTGACATGACTGAACAAGCGGCAAATAAAACCATGGATGCGGTAGAAGAATGTTTACCTTTGGCCAATGCCGTAACGGTAAATATTCAAAAAGTCATGCCATCTTGGGACAAATTAATGCGCCGGGAAATAGAACTCAGCGAGTTTAAGGTTCTTTGCCACGATGTCCAAGATCTTATGTCCCGTAGTTCAAATGACTCGACTCGACTGCGTGAATTGTTAAATCAAATATTGATGGCGCAAGATTTTCAAGACTTAACAGGACAAATGATACGTCGTGTTATTGATCTGGTTATGGAAGTAGAAAGTAATCTGGTTTCTATGCTGACGGTATTTGGTGAGCAGCCTATGATTGAAAGTCAGATTGCTCAGAAAAATAATATTGAAGCGGAAGGGCCGATAATGAATGCCGAGCTTCGTCAAGATGTAGTAACGGGTCAAGACGAAGTGGATGATCTTCTATCGAGTCTGGGTTTCTAACTGGGAGTCAATTTGATGGCCTTTGATGTAGATGAAGAGATACTCCAGGACTTTTTAATCGAAGCCGGTGAAATTTTAGAGCTTCTGCAAGAGCAACTCGTTGCGCTTGAAAATAATCCTGATGACACTAACTTGCTAAACGCCATTTTTAGAGGGTTCCACACCGTTAAAGGTGGCGCAGGCTTTCTTAGCTTAACTCCCATGGTCGATGTGTGTCATGAGGCTGAAAATACCTTCGATTTATTACGGACTGGTAAACGTAGCGTCAATGCAGAGCTGATGGATATTATTTTGCAGGCTGTTGATGCAATTAATACCATGTTTGCTCAAACGCAGCAGGGCGAGCAGCAAGATCCTGCCGATTCGGGTTTGTTGGCTAGGCTTAAAATGCTGAGTTCAGGTGCGCCATTGCCATCTGAAGTTGCGTCTGCAGAGGTGGTCGAAATTGTCGAACCTGAGCCTGTCGTTGAAACCATTGTTGAAACTCCCGTCCCACAAGACATCCCTATAGAGATAAGTCATAGCTCATCTTCAAGTATTGATGATATCAACGACGCTGAATTTGAAGCTTTATTAGATGCGCTTCATGGCTCAGGAAAAGGTCCTGCGGCGGCTACCGCCGTGGTCTCTGATCCTGTTGTCGCTAAGCCAGCTGCGCCAGTTAAAGCGTCTCCTGCATCGGGCGATGACATCACTGATGACGAGTTTGAAGCATTGCTTGATGAACTTCACGGTTCTGGCAAGTTTAAAGTCGAGGCAGAAGTGCCGGCTAAACCAAAGGTTGTCGCCGCACCTACGCCTCAACCTATAGTCGATGCCGATGAAATTACCGATGATGAGTTTGAAAGATTACTTGATGAACTCCATGGTAAAGGCGGAGCACCTGCGAAAGCTGACGTAAAAGCGTCGCCAGTCACGCCAGCTGTGGCAGCTGCACCTAAAGCCGCAGTGACTCCTGAGCCTGCGAAAGTTGCAGCGCCAGCCCCCGTTGTTGCCGCAAAACCGAAAGTAGACATCGCGGTTGTAGAGAAAGCACCTGCTAAAGCAAGTTCAGCAAATGTGCCTCAAGGTGAAACCACGGTTCGTGTTGATACTGCACGACTCGACCAAATCATGAATATGGTCGGTGAGTTAGTATTAGTGCGTAATCGATTAGTGAGCTTAGGCATCAGTCGTGATGATGAGGAAATGTCTAAAGCCCTTGCGAATTTAGATCTCGTGACAGCCGATTTACAGGGCGCTGTGATGAAAACCCGTATGCAACCGATCAAGAAAGTGTTTGGTCGTTTCCCTCGGGTAGTACGTGATCTTGCGCGTACGCTCAATAAAGAAATTGATTTGATCATGGTCGGTGAAGAAACCGACCTAGATAAAAACTTAGTTGAAGCGCTTGCCGATCCACTCGTCCACTTAGTGCGTAACTCTGTGGATCACGGTATTGAAATGCCAAACGAGCGTGAAGCCAATGGCAAGCCGAGAACGGGTACTATTACCTTATCTGCAAGTCAGGAAGGTGACCATATACTGCTGAAAATCGAAGACGATGGCGCAGGTATGGACCCTGAAAAACTGAAAAAAATCGCGATAACGCGCGGTGTGCTCGATGAAGATTCAGCTTCGCGAATGACTGACAGCGAAGCTTATAATTTGATTTTTGCGCCCGGTTTTTCGACTAAGGTCGAGATTTCAGATATTTCTGGTCGTGGCGTTGGGATGGACGTGGTAAAAACCCGTATCACTCAGCTTAACGGCACAGTGCATATTGATTCTATGAAAGGTAAGGGCACGATACTTGAGATTAAAGTACCGTTAACGCTGGCGATTATGCCGACCTTAATGGTTGATGTCGCTAAACAAGTGTTTGCATTACCTCTGTCTAGCGTGAACGAGATATTCCATCTCGATCTCACTAAGACCAATATCGTCGACGGACAACTCACTGTCATAGTGCGTAACAAGGCTGTGCCTTTGTTCTATTTGGAGCACTGGCTACATAGAAACAAAACCACCTTTAAACATGGCGATAAAAAGCATGGTCATGTGGTGATTGTACAATTAGGTATGATGCAAATTGGTTTTGTGGTCGATGCCCTAATAGGCCAAGAAGAGGTGGTGATTAAACCCCTTGGTGCTATGTTACATGGCACTCCTGGGATGGCTGGCGCGACGATTACATCGGATGGCGGTATCGCACTGATCTTAGATGTCCCTGGATTGTTAAAGCATTATGCGAAAAGTAAGAATTAGTTTCCAAGCTAAGGAATGGAATGGCCATTAAAGTATTAGTCGTTGATGACTCAAGTTTTTTCAGACGACGTGTTAGTGAAATAGTCAATCAAGATCCTGAACTGGAAGTTATCGCGACGGCCTCAAATGGGGCCGAAGCGGTGAAGATGGCTACTGAGCTTAATCCTCAAGTTATCACTATGGATATTGAGATGCCCGTGATGGATGGCATTACTGCCGTCCGTGAGATCATGGCTAAATGTCCTACTCCGATCTTGATGTTTTCTTCTTTAACCCATGATGGCGCTAAAGCAACGTTAGATGCTTTAGATGCTGGTGCGTTAGATTTTCTACCTAAACGTTTTGAAGACATTGCTACCAATAAAGATGATGCTATTTTATTGTTGCAGCAGAGAGTTAAGGCATTGGGACGCCGCAGAATGTTTCGTCCTATTGCACGTCCTGTCGTCGCTTCAACATCTAGCGTGCGTCCAACAAGTAGCGTTTTAGGGACAACGAGTATAGCGGCGCATACTCCAGCCACGGCTCCTGTGAGGACCTCAACAGCAGCGTCGATTCGTGCAAGCGGTAAGCAGTATAAAATACTGCTGATCGGCACATCTACTGGTGGTCCAGTTGCCTTGCAAAAAATTCTTACCCAATTCCCGGCAAACTATCCGCATCCGATTTTATTAATCCAGCATATGCCAGCAGCTTTTACGCCAGCATTTGCAAGTCGTTTGAATGGTTTATGTAAGATTGAAGTAAAAGAAGCCGCGAATGGCGATCTTCTTAGACCAGGTTGTGCGTATTTAGCGCCAGGCGGAATGCAAATGATGGTTGAACGTACTGGCGCAAGTGGTCGATTAAAGGTCATTGCTGGCAGTGCAGACATGAACTATAAGCCTTGCGTTGATATCACCTTTGCTTCTGCATCCAAAGCCTTTAGCGGTGACGTCCTTGCCGTTGTGCTAACTGGTATGGGCGCGGATGGCAGAGAAGGTGCCCGCATGTTGAAAGCAGTCGGTGCGACCATTTGGGCGCAGGATGAAGCCAGTTGTGTGGTTTATGGCATGCCGCAGGCTGTCGCTAGTGCTGGTATTGCCACTCAGTCGATTGCGTTAGACAACATGGCTGAATGCATTTTAAAAGAGTCTGTTCGTGTCTAAGAGTCTGCATCCGATGAGCACGAATAGTGTGCTCATCATTTTGCTGATGGCGATTGCTATTTTGTGTCTTGGCGCCTTGAGTCTCGATTATCGGCATAAAAATAGTTTGTTGAGAGAAGAGATAAATCGTTTGGAATCGACTCAGGTACTGTTAATGGTCCCTGATGAACAAGCTGAAGCAATTGCTGCTTGGTTAGCGTCTCATCCTGATCAAACTAAAGCTATGCTGCAATTGGCTACTCCTGGTGAACAAAAGGCTGTGACAATTGGTCCTGAATCTACCCAGATTAGTGTTCCGCCTTTGCTGAATAAGCAGAATTCTGGGGTGGATACGACGAAGGATAACGCTAATCAGCAACCTTTAGTTCCTACGCTGCTCCAGACGCCAAATAAGAATGTCGAGACTGCGACTTCGCCTATTGAACCTAATCAGTCAATTGAACCGAAAAATGCACAGATGCTGCCAGTGGTGATTTCTGAAAATGCCGATGGAGTTAAAGTGATTAGTTTACCCAATGGTGGTATCCGAGTTACGACGAGAGAAGAGCAATAACCTTTGGAATGCGTGTTAAATATTCTCATTTATTAGCATTGAATCAATTTATGTGGGGGTCACTTCTTGAAAGTCTGGACCATAGCGAATCAAAAAGGTGGTGTAGGCAAAACCACGACGGTTGCGAGTTTAGCGGGAATCTTAGCTAAGCGTGGCAAGCGTGTGCTTATGATTGACACCGATCCACACGCTTCGCTAGGTTATTATTTAGGCATTGATTCTGAAGAGGTTCCTGGCTCTTTATTTGATGTGTTTCTGGCCCATAAAAGCCTCTCTAAAGAACTCGTTTTATCCCATGTAGTACCAACCTTAGTCGATGGTCTCGACTTGTTGCCGGCCACTATGGCATTGGCAACATTAGACAGAGCCTTAGGTCATCAAGAGGGGATGGGGTTAGTTTTACGTAATTTATTAGCGTTAGTTGCTGATGAATATGATGTGGCTATCGTTGATTGTCCACCCGTACTTGGTGTTTTAATGGTCAATGCCCTTGCGGCAAGTCAGCATATTATTATTCCCGTGCAGACTGAGTTTCTTGCCATTAAAGGGCTAGAGCGGATGATAAAAACGATGGAGTTGATGGGGCGATCTAAAAAGACGCGTTACAGCTATACTGTCGTGCCAACCATGTACGATAAACGTACTAAGGCATCACCCGCTGCTTTGCAAGTGCTGGGCACAGAATACACTGAAACCCTATGGAAGGACGTGATTCCAGTCGATACTAAGTTTAGAGATGCCAGTTTGGCACATTTACCTGCATCGCATTATGCGAGTGGATGTCGTGGTGTAAAAGCCTATGAAAGATTATTAGATTTTTTATTAGTTGGGGAGTTTGGCCATGTCAAAATCGGTTGATGAAACTGTTTTTGATTTTTTCGCATTATTGCTGCAGGAAGACGACGCTCCAAGTCAGGCAGTTTCTCCTCAAAGCATAGTAAAAGCTGACTCAAATCAAAATGTTGCCACTAATCAGACGGAGGCGGCATTACTTGATGCAGCAATCTTGGCTGAAAATGGTCGTACGGCTGCATCACAAGCTCATGAGAGGGCGATAACGCCAACGGTACAGCTACAACCAAAAGCGACGCCAAGACAACATGAGTTTGTTGCACCTGTAAGTAAGATTGCTTCTCAAGTGGATAAGCAAGCGCTAGAAAAATTGCTGGCGCCTGTACTTAAGGCTAAAACAGTAGAACCGACACCATCTTTTGTCGAAGTTACGCCTGCTGTTGATGTTCAACCCGTGGTGGAAGTACCACAAGCACAGCCTGCTATTGAAGAGCCAGTTAATGATGAAATAATTGCTGAAGAAGTCGTTGAGCCAGTGGTTGTGCCAGAAACACAAGTCGGTATTACGCCTCCTAGTGTGACAAAAGATTTGCAAGAAGTGCTCGATGATGAGTTTCAGGTACTATTCTTTAAAGTAGCAGGGCTGACATTGGCTGTGCCTTTGGTCAGTTTAGGCGGAATAGTTAAAATTGAGCGGATAAACCATATCTTTGGCAGACCCGCATGGTTTCTCGGTGTACAAACGCATAGGGAAGAGCAATTAAATATTGTCGACACTTGTGCGTGGGTTATGCCAGAAAAATATTCAGATAAACTGGCGCAATCGGTAAATTATCAATATCTTGTACTACTAGAAGGCAGTAACTGGGGATTAACTTGTGAGTCCTTAGTCAATGCGGTAAAAATTAATAAATCGCAAGTCAACTGGCGTAGTCAAGCGGGTAAACGCCCTTGGTTAGCGGGTGTAGTGAAAGAGCAGATGTGTGGCATTTTGCACGTACAAGCCTTAGTTGAAATGCTTAATGCGGGTTTAGGTTGTCAGGACTCAATTGGTTGAGGTAAACATGAAAGATACAAGAAATGTAGCAGCAGTCGCTGCAAGTAAAGATGATGCAGTATTACAATGGGTTACCTTTAAGTTAGACCATGAAACTTACGGCATCAACGTAATGCAAGTGCAGGAAGTATTGCGTTACACTGAAATCGCTCCCGTGCCCGGTGCGCCTTATTACGTATTAGGCATCATTAACTTACGTGGTAACGTTGTCACAGTTATTGATACCCGCTCACGTTTTGGATTGCAGTCTGCCGAAGTTGATGACTCAACTCGAATCGTTATCATCGAAGCTGAAAAGCAAGTCATTGGCATCTTAGTTGATAGTGTTGCCGAAGTGGTTTATTTACGCCGCTCAGAAATCGACAATGCACCAAATGTCGGAACGGAAGAGAGTGCTAAATTCATTCAAGGTGTGAGTAATCGCGACAATGAATTACTCATCTTAGTCGATCTCGACAAGTTATTATCCGATGAAGAATGGGCCGAATTGACTCAGATTTAATCAATTAGCGAGATAAGGCTGAATGATATTAATTCATTCAGCTATTTTGTGTATTTGCGAATAAATCGATGATTCTAAGTCTTTACGATTTATGGATAGATAAAGTATTTTATCGCGGTTTGAACAATGGCTAATGATATTGAGTCATTTATGTACAGCACTTTGGAATAGATAACTCAGTTGGAATGCCTGCTAATTTATGGCTATGAGTGAGTATAAGGATTTTTAATGGGCGATGAATTTTTGATCGCAGCGTTAGTCTATGTCATCGCATGCTTAGGATTAGTACTCTTTTTACAAAAACAATTGAGCAAACTAAGAAGCAAGGTCGAAGCGTTAACCGTCTTAGTCAAAGAAGGTGATCGTCAGCGAGAGTCATTTAAGCGTGAGTTGCAAGAGTTGCGCAGTGGCACTATCGGAGTCGGTCGTCGTGTGATTGAGTTAGAAAAACGCCTACTTCAACAGTCGGAACGGATAGAAGAGACAACTCAACAGGACCCACAGGCAAAGCTTTATACTCGAGCCATGAAAATGGTGGCGCTTGGCGCTGGTGTGGATGAGTTGATTAAAGAATGCGAACTACCCAAAGCGGAAGCCGAGTTATTGATCCGACTTCATCGCAAGTGATCGCAAAAGATTGATAGTTATTGCCTATTGAACACTAAAAGCTAATTTCTTTAAATTGGCTTTTTTATTTTATGCCTTCTCAACAATTTTTTGATGCATATTATTCCATTGCTCGGGAAACTTACCGTCGAGCATATACACAAATGCGATCAGTTCGGCGATAAGCAGATAAAGCTCCTTAGGAATTTCCTCTCCTAGCTCTAACAACTGTAGAAAATGGCTTAGATGGGGATCTTGATGGATATACACACCGTTAGCCTTGGCTAAAGCAATAATCTCTTCTGCGATAAGCCCTTCACCTGTTGCCACAATTTTAGGCGCGTTATGACCATCATAGCTCAGCGCGACAGCTTGTTTAGGTTCTCTCTCTTCGCTCATTGGGTTATTCCTAAAGTATTCAAATTTAGTATCCTACCCTAGCTAAGCCTTCGTCTTGACGAGGAAATGATCACCAGGTAATAAGGTTGCTGGTACTTGCGCTATTTGTGTCGTGATCTCGCCTGGCGTAAACCCAAGCTGTGATAGTTTTTGGCTTAAGGGCGTTAAAAAGTTATTGACCTTATTGAGTAGCATTTGGCTATTGCCTTTAAACTGGATATCTAACTGTTGATTGTGCTGCTGAGCTGCAATCAGCAGTGGACCTTGTGCTAAATTAAACTTGAGCTGTAAACGCCATCCCGCTTTTTTCTCTGGATCATCTGAATCAACTTCTTGCTCAAATTTACCTTCCAATTGCTCGTGGCGTTGATTAATGCCATAGGGCAGGGCAAAGAACCAGACTAAATTGCCTGCATTCTCATTGCTTGCCTGTTGGTACAAATGTAAGTTTGAGGCCAATTTCCCCATGCTATCAAGACCGCCAGCTTTACTTAGTTGGCCAAGTTGTTTAGTGGAAAAGCCGACTTTGGCTTGCAGTTGCTCAAGATAATCGGCCAATTTCTTACTCATTGAATTCGAACTATTATTAGCCTTAAAGCCTAGTAGTAGTTGAAATAGTGAGGTAATCGCACTGGCATTCATGAACATTGAGGCTTGATTTGACAGAGGTGTGGCAAGGTTAAGACTCGTTAGCCCGAGGATATTGGCCTTGAGCTCATCTAAATCATTTAACTGACTGAGTGGCGGTAATCCTATATGCGGTAAGTGCTTTAACAACTCTGATGCTAAATTTGAGCTGTTGTTAGAACGGGACAACTCAATAGGAAGTGCCCCCGCTTTATTAAACGCTTTTTGCAAAACATCAGCCACCTTCATAGGGTTGTCGGTTTTTGTGTCATTGCCATGTAGATCATTTTTTTGCGTATTGAGCCCTAAAATATTTTTTTGACTCACAGTAGGCACTACTTCCACCGCTTCAGCACTTTGAGCACCAATATTAGTACTAGTGATTACATTGGCAAGCGTAGGCGTTGGAGCCAACCTCTTAGGGTTTTGTATTATCTGGTTATTATTCGTTTTAGGGTCTTGATGCGAGGTATCAGCCGATTTCTTTACAAGTCCAGCATCCAATGAGGATGAATTCCTTGTTATTTGCTCGAAAGTCGCAGTCGAAGAGCTAGGTTGAATTGCTTGTGATGGCGATGAATGACTCAGAACGGATGGCGTAGCGAGTACCTGACTTGAATCTCGGGTGCTCAGTATCGTTGACATTGTTACTTTGACAGGCATTGCATCTGTTGTTTT